>NZ_JBHTGW010000003.1:0-307762 GCF_042675325.1 Ramlibacter sp. GCM10027632
ACCCGGCCCCGGCCCCGGCCCCGGCCCCGGCTGCGGCTGCGGCCCCGCCCGCTCCCGCGGCGGCCAGCGCGGTGCGTCCGCCCGTGCAGGTCGCCGCGCCCGCCGCGGCGCCAGTCGCCGCACCCACTGCCGTGCCTCCCGCGGCCCCGGCGCTCGCCAGCCTCCCGGCCGCGGCCGCCAAGCCGGGACCGGCGAGCAACGCCTTTGGATTCCGTGTCGGCGACCGCTGGAATTACCAGACCGTGGATAAGTACAAGGCCGAGGTCATCGAGAACTGGTCGCGCCGGATCGGAAGCATCGCGCCGGACGGCAGCCTGCTCACCACCACAGGCACGCTCCTGTCGCCCGAGGGCAACGAGCGGAAGACGTCGAACCGGGTGTTCCAGTCCCGGACCTTCGACAGCGCCAACATCATGATCCCCCGCAACCTCAGCGTCGGTCACCGGGAGAACTTCAAGTTCACCGAGCGCTCCACGCGCCTTGACGGCACCGAGATCGAGCAGTCCTGGAGCGGCACCCTCGAGGTGGTCCGCACCGAGCGCGTGCGCGTGCCGGCGGGAGAGTTCGAGGCCTTGCGCATCGAGCGCAAGGCCTCGGTCGATGGGCGCGAGCCGGGCAGCGTCCGCACCTGGTCGGGAACCCTCGAGCAGGTGCTGTGGTACGTCCCGCAGGTACGCAGCTACGTCGCCAACGACTTCACCTTCCGGCCCCGCCTCGGGGCGGCGGACCGCTTCCGCGTCGAGCTCACGAGCTACGAAGTCGCGCCCGGCCCGGTCGCCCTGGCCCGCTGACGCATGCCGCAGACCTGGCGCTCCCGCCTGGCGGCCTGGCCTGCGCGCGTCGGCGGCTGGCCGACGTCGCGCGTGCTCGGCGGCCTGCTGGTCCTGTTCTGCGCGTGGATCGTGATGGACCTGCGGGTCTTCCACGTCGGCAACGGCCTGTCACGCTCCACCTATGACGTGATGGTGCGCTCGCGCCTGTGGGCCGCGCCGCCCGATCCGCGCATCGTCATCGTCGACATCGACGAGGCCAGCCTCGCGCGCATGTCCGGCGAATTCGGTCGCTGGCCCTGGCCGCGTGACACGCTGGCGACGGCGCTGGCGTACCTGGAGGGCCAGCAGCCCGCCGCCATCGCCTGGGACATCCTGTTCGCCGACCCGGACCGCCTCAGCCCCGGCGGCGACGCGGCCTTCGACGCCCAGGTCGCCGCGGGCCGCCGCAGCCACTTCTCCGTGGTGCGGCTGCCCGCATCCAACGACGGCGCCAGCCAGCTCACGCAGGCGCAACTGCCCGGGCTGTGGGCTTCGCCGGCGCAGGGTGCGGCTCCGGCCACCGTGGCCCTGATCCCGCCGGCGCTGCCCGCGGTGGCGGCCGCGCCCCTGGGCCTGACGAACGCCACCCCGGACGAGGATGGCGTGATCCGTCGCCACGCCGCCGGCGAGCGCCTGGCCGACGGCGGCGTGCTCCAGTCGCTGCCGCTGGCGGTGCTGGGCTCTCTGGACCCCGCCGCGGCCCGCGCCCGCACCGAGGCCCTGCGCGCGGCGCCGCCGGGCGCCATGCCGCTGGTGGCGTGGCGGCACAAGGAAGGCGCCTACCCGCGCATCTCCTTCGCCGACCTGTTCGCCGCGGCCGAGGGACAGCCCGGCGCCGCGCCGCTGCCGCCGCTGGCGGGCAAGGTGGTGGTCATCGGGGCCACCGCGCCCGCGTTGCACGACCTCCACGCCACGGCCTTGTCGGCGCGGCAGCCCGGCGTCGAGACGCTCGCCACCCTGATCGACAACGAGCTCAACGCGCGCCATGTCGCCGAACTTCCGGCGGCGGTGCAGGCCGCGCTGGCCATGGCGCTGTGCGCGAGCATCGCCTGGCGGATGCGGTTCCGCAGCCTCGCGGCGCTCGACGCGGCGCTGGTCGCGGTGCCCGGCGCGCTGATGGCGGTCAGCTTCGCCAGCCTGCACACCGACCGCCTCTTCCTCGACCTGCAGATGGCGGCGGGCTGGACCCTGGGCTTCCTGGCCCTGGTGCGCCTGTGGGCCGGCTGGCGGCGGGCCCACTGGTGCGCGCCGCCCGCGGCCGCCGCGCCGCTGGCGGTGTGGCCGCTGCGCGCCGGCGCCGCCGGCTGGAGCGAGGCGGGCGTCAGCCGCCTGATCCTGGCGCTCGAGCGCCAGGCGCCGGCCTGCCGGCTGCTGCTGCCGGCGTCCGGTCCCCACGCCTGGCCGGCGCTGTCGCGGCTGGCGGCAGTGGTCGGTCCGGCGGCCGAACTCGCGCAGGCGCTTGACCGGCTGGCCCGCGGCCTCGATGGCGAAGTCGCCGCCGGCGCCTTGCACCCCGTGCCCGAGGGCGCCGGCACCGGGCGGATGCTGGAAGCCGCCGCGCAGGCCTGGGCCGCCCAGGGCCTGGCCCCCCACAAGGAGTCCCTTGCATGAACTGTCCCCTGATCTCCCGGGCTCGCCCTGGCCGAGGGTGGCGCGGCGTGGTGGCCGGCGTGCTGTGCGCCGCCAGCCTCGCGGCCGCGTCGGCCGAGCCGGTCACCACGCTGCGGCCCACCGAATTGCGTGCCGACAAGTTGCCCACCGCGCCGGTGAGCGCCCCGCTCGAGGCCGGTGCCGAGGTCCGCCTCCTGAGCCTCGAGGGCGGCTGGGCCTGGGTCGAGGCCCGCGGCCAGCGGGGCTGGGTGCGGGCGGGCACGCTGCGCTTCCCGGCCTCCGCCGCGCCGGCGTCGCAACTGGCCAGCGGGCGGCTGGCCGGCGGCAATGCCGCGGTGGCCCTCACGGTGCGCGAGCTGCTGCCCCGGTCCAACCGGCACGCGCTGATCATCTCGGTCTCGCGGTACGCCGACGCGGCCTACGCGCCGCTGCCCGGCGCGAGGATCGACCGGGAGTCGGCCACCCAGATGGCGCTGGCCATGCAGGTGCCGGCCTCGAACATCCGCTACCTGCTCGACGAGCAGGCCTCCGGCGCGGCGATCCGGCAGGCGGTCCGCGACCTCGACGCCCGCGTGCAGGACGGCGACCGCGTCTTCATCCACTTCTCCGGCCACGGCACCCGCTACGCCGAGAACGGGGCCTCCGAGTGCACCGAGGCCTTGCTGGGGTATGACGGCGGCTGGCCCGGGACGCTGTCGCACCGCGAGATGGCCGACCTGCTGGCGCCGATCACGCGCAAGACCGACAAGCTGTTCGTGATGTACGACGCGTGCCACTCCGGCGGCCTTGTCGCCAACCGGCGCGCGGGCGCTGCCGACCGCGCCTGGGCCAACGCCAACGACGAGGGCCGGCTGCGGGCGCGCTTCGCCGTCACCACGCAGCAGTGCGCCGCGCCCTCCAACGTGCGCACCCGCAGCCTGTCCGACGAGGTCACCGGCCGCGGGGCCTTGCCGCAGGACATCGTGCACCTGTCCGCGGCCCGCGCGGACGAGATCAGCTTCGAGGACGAGAACAAGGGCGGCCTGGCCACCCAGTTCATGCGGGACTGCCTGCTGCGTGAGGCGAAGGACCTGGACGGCTCCGGCGCGGTCACCATCGACGAGGTCCGCCAGTGCGCCCAGGCCAAGATCGAGCAGCGCCTGCGCGGGGACTCGCAGTTCCTCGCCCACCACCTGACGCTGTCCGGCAACCGCGGCTTCGTGCCGGCCTGGTTCAGCCTGGCGCCGCCGTCGCAGCAGCAGGCCGGTGCCCCGTCCACCGGCGTGCTGGCTGCGGTGGCGGCCACCCCGCCGGCGCCGGCGAAGCCGGCTGCGCTCCCGCCCGCGGCTCCTGCGGCTCCTGCGGCCATCGCGCCGGCCCCGGCACCGGCCACCGTCGCGGCGCCCACGCCCCTGACCGGCGTGCAGGCCCTCCAGCAGCTGCACGACCAGCGCGATGCCAAGCGCCGCGTGCAGGTCACGCTGGCCTCGGGACGGCTGCGGATCGGGCAGGACCGGCTGGCCCTGTCGGTGCAGTCGGACCGGCCGGGCCATGTCTATGTGGCACTCGCCGGCTCGGACAACCGCTCGCTGCACCTGCTCTTTCCCAATGCGCTCGACGCGGACAACCGCATCGAGGCGGGCCAGCAGCTGCTGCTGCCGCGGCCGTCCTGGCCGGTGGTGGCCGCCGGCCCGGCGGGGACCAACCACCTGCTGGTGATGGTGGCCGACGCGCCGCGCGACCTGTCCGGGCTGGCGCGCGCGGACGGCAGCCCCTTCGTCAGCTCCCTCAACGACGCCCAGGGCCGGGCCCGCCTGGGGGCGCTGGTGACGCAGTCCCGCGCGGCCGGCGGGATGGCCTGCCTGTCCGCCGCCGGCCAGTCCGCGCGGCCCGAGTGCTCGGATGCCTTTGGCGCGGCGCTGGTGGCCGTGGAGGAAGTCCGGTGAGGCGCCCGATCCTGGCCATGGCCCTGGCGCTGGCATGCGCCAGGGCGGGGGCGGCCGAATGGCTGGTCACCCCCGCCGAGGCCGTCGAAATGGGGGGCGCGCAGGGCTACGAGGCCCCGATGCCGCTGCGCGGTCGTTCGGCGACGCCGCGGGTCGAGCTCGTGCGGCCGGACCTCGGCGCGCAGCCCCGCATCCGGCCCCCGGTGAGCATCGCCGTGCGCTTCGTGCCGTTGCCGGACGCGCCGATCGACCCCGCCAGCTTCCGCGTGTTCTATGGGGCGATGAAGTTCGACATCACCTCCCGGCTGGAACGGTTCGTGAGCCTCACGCCCACCGGCTTCAGCCTGGAGAATGCCCAGATCCCGCCCGGCCGGCACCGGCTGCTGGTGCAGGTCCGCGACGACAAGCAGCGGGTGGCGGAGGCCGACCTGCGCTTCGAAGTCGAATAGGGCGCACCCGCGCGCCCGCCCCGGTGGCTGGCTTATAGTCCCCGCTCTTTCCTCCTGCCGAGACACTCCATGCTCCGTCGCCACATCCTCTCGATCGCCGCGGCCGCCGTCGCCGGCGGCCTGTCCGTCCCCGCGTTCGCGCAGCAAGCCGCCTACCCGAACAAGCCGATCCGCCTGATCGTGCCGTTCCCGCCCGGCGGCGGCACCGACATCCTCTCGCGCCTGATCGGGCAGAAGCTCACCGAGAGCGCGAAGTGGACCATCGTCCCGGACAACAAGGGCGGCGCCGGCGGCACCATCGGCATCACCGAAGCCACCAAGGCCGCGCCCACCGGGTACGACCTGGTCATGGGCCAGAAGGACAACCTGGTCATCGGCCCCTGGCTGTACAAGAACCTGCCCTGGGACCCGACGCGCGACCTCGTGGCGGTGGCGCACGTGGCCTACTCGCCGGTGATCATCGCCACCAGCGCGAACTCCCGCTTCAAGACCCTGGCCGACGTGGTCGCTGCCGCCAAGGCCGCCCCCGGCAAGGTCACCTACGGCTCCCCCGGCAGCGGCACCTCGATCCATCTGGCCGGCCACCTGTTCGAGAAGGCCGCGGGCATCGACCTGATTCACGTCCCGTACAAGGGCTCCAACCCCGCGCTGATGGACACCCTCTCGGGCAACGTCGACCTGCTGGTGTCCTCCGTGCCGTCGGCGATGGCGCAGATCAAGGCCGGCAAGCTGCGCCCGCTGGCGGTGACCTCGATCAAGCGCAGCTCCTCGCTGCCCGAGGTGCCCACCGTCGCCGAGTCCGGCTTCAAGGACTTCGACGTGAGCACCTGGTACGGCCTCTTCGCGCCCGCCGGCACGCCGGCAGCCATCGTCAACCAGGTCAACGCCGAGGTGAACAAGCTGCTGGCGCAGCCCGAGGTGCAGGCCGCCATCCAGGCCCAGGGCGCCGAGCCCGAGGCCATGACGCCGGCCAGGCTCCAGGCCCAGCTTCGCACCGAGTACGCCAAGTGGAAGGGGATCGTCGAGGCCTCCGGGGCGAAGATCGACTGATCCCGCGAGTTGCCAAACGAATTAATTTGAAATTGTTGAGTAGGTAGATATGCTCAATCCCGCAGGAGGCGGGAATGAGCGATCCATCCGGGCCGGGCCCTGGCATCCGCGAAGCGCGCAGCGGCCGCCAGCGCTTCTTCCACAACTACAACCGGGCCATCGGCATGGCCTACGGCGGGCTCCTCCTGGGGTTGTCCGCCTTCTTTGCCTTCCTCCTCCACCAGGGGGTCGACGACGAGCTGGCCCTGATCCGGGGCCAGGTCGAGCGCCACGGCCAGTTCCTCGAGTTCGTCCTGCGCTCCTCGACCGACCAGATCGAGGCGATGCGCATGTCCGCGGCGGCGGACCTCGCCTCGGGGCGCGGTTGCGCCGCGGGCCGGGCCGCCCCCGGCGGCGCGGGCCTGCAGGCGTCTGGCGGCGGCTTCCACCGCGACGCGCTTGCCGAGCGCGATGCCGGCGGCAACCTGGTCGGGGACGGCCCGCTGGCCGGCCGTGCCCCCGAGTTCTACTGCGACCTCGGCGCGGCCCTCGGGCTGGACAACCAGCTCGGCGCGATGGCCTTCCAGCTGCCCAACGCCGCCCGCGCCCGCTTCATCACCGATCAGGGCTTCTACCTGCAGGCGCCATGGCAGCCTTCGCGCGGCCTGGCCCCGCCGGCCCGGCTGCTGCATGAGCCGGTCTGGCGCCAGGGCCTGCCAGCCGCCAACCCCGACCGCACGAAGTACTGGGCGCCGCCGTACTTCGGCGGCGAGGATGCGGGCCTGCTCGCACCGGTGGCCGTGCCGGCCTACGACCGGGACCGCTTCGTCGGCGTCATCGCGCTCGACCTGAGCCTGGACTACCTGAACCGGATCAACAGCGCCTTCGGCTACCCCCTGGGCCGGGTCTCGGTGGTCGATGCGCGGGGCCGGGTGCTGGCCCACCCCGGCCTGTACCGGGACCCGCTGGCGGTGCGGGAGGCGCCGGCGTTCGAGCGCGCCTTCGACCGGGCGGTCCTGGCCAGGCCGGCCAGCCTGGTGGCCCTGCAGGCGCATGTGCCGGTGACGCTGGACGACTGGGTCTTCATCCGCCGCCCCTTCGTCTCGGCGCCCTGGCAGCTGGTGTACGCGGTGCAGCGCGAGGCGCTGTGGCGCAAGCTCCTGCTCGAACGCGGCCCCGCCATGGCCGGCGTGCTGGCAGCCCTGATGCTGCTCATGGCCGTGACCTACGCGGTCACGCTGCGCGAGTTCGTCGGTCCCGCCGCCAAGCTGGTGGCGCATGTGGAGGCCGAGTCCACGCTGGCGGCCCGGCCGGTGCCGCGGGTGCCTGCCAGCTGGCGGCCCTGGTTCGACGCCATCTCGCGGGCTTTCCGCGAGTCGGTGCAACTGGGCAGCCTGCGCAAGGAGGTGGACATCGCCGCGCGCATGCAGCAGTCGATCCTGCCGCGGCACTGGCCGCAGGACCCGCGCTTCACCCTGGTGGGCACCATGCGGCCGGCCAAGGACATCGGCGGCGACTTCTACGACCACTTCTGGCTCGCCGGCGGCGCCTGCGGCTTCGTCGTCGCCGACGTGAGCGGCAAGGGGATCTCGGCCGGCCTGTTCGGGATGGTGTCCAAGACCCTGCTGCGCCTGACCGCCACGCAGCGCCAGCTGCCGCCGGGAAGCGTCGCCCGCGAGGTGAACGATGCGCTGTGCGCCGACAACGAGTCGAGCATGTTCGTCACCGCCTTCTACGCGCGCTACACGCCGGGCAGCGGCGAGCTGGTGTACGTGAACGCCGGGCACCCGCCGCCGCTCCTGCTGCGCGCCGACGGCCGCGTCGAGTGGCTACCGGGCACCGGGGGGACCGCCTTCGGCGTGATGGAGGACCTCGATTACGAGGAGCGTGTCGAGCACCTGGCGCCTGGCGACACGCTGCTGGTGTTCACCGACGGCGTCACCGAGGCGGTCGACGGGCGCGGCGAGGAGTTCGGCCGTGACCGGCTCGGCGCCTTGTTCGAGGGGCAGGCGGCCCTGCGGCCGGACGAGGCGATCGACCGCGTGGTGCAGGCGGTGGCGGCCTTCGCCGGGGAGGTCGAGCAGTTCGACGACATCACCTGCGTGGTCCTGCACTGCGTGGGGCAGGGGGAGGGCGAATGATGCACAGGCCGTTCGTGGGGCGCCTTCTTCGCCTCATGGTCTGGGCGGCTGGCAGCCTCTGTGCCACCGTCCTGGCCGATACGCTGGACAACATCCAGCGACGCGGGGAACTGGTGGTGGGGGTCAAGCGCGATGTGCCGCTGTGGGGGCAGCTCGACGTGGCGAGCGGGCGAATCGTCGGCCTGGAGCCCGACCTCGCGGGTGACCTCGCGGCGCGACTGGGCGTGCGGCTGCGGCTGGTCGGGCTTCTGAGCGCCGAGCGTCAGGAGGCGCTCGAGCAGCGACGGGTCGACCTGCTGCTGGCCACCTTGTCGGACACGCCGGAGCGGCGCAAGCGGATGGCCATGGTCTTGCCCCACTATTACGCCTCAGGCGTGAACATCCTGGCTCGCCGGCAATGGTCTTTCCGTGAGTGGGGCGACCTGCGCAATCGCCGCGTCTGCGGTCGCCGAGGGGCCTACTACAACCGCGCGATGACCGTGAACGCCGGCATGGACCTCGTCCCGCTCTATGACAACGCGCGCGCGCTTGCAGCCTTGCGGGACGGACGCTGCGATGCGGTCCTGTACGACGACACCAACATCATCGCGATGCTCCAGGAGTCGCACTGGTCGAACGAGTTCGAGATGCCGCTCAAGACCGAACTCGTCGTTCCATGGGCCATCGGCGTGCACCTCGAAGACACGGGCAGTCGCCTCGCGCAGGCCGTGTCGCAGGCCGTGATCGATTGGCACCGCACCGGGCGCATCGTCGAACTGGAGCGCAAGTGGGGCATCCCGGCTTCGGATTACGCGCAACGCAAGATGGCCAGTTGGCGTCGGCGATCGCCGGGCGGATTCGTCTGTGGCGTCGCCGTCGGACCGGCCACGCCCGAGGAGTGTCTGTGACGACGCCCGCAGGCCCCTGGCGCGTCCCCATGGCAGAGGCCTATGACCAGTATTTCTCTTCGCGCCACTACGACCAGCGCTACCCTGCGCCTAATCCTGGCACGCTCGAGTTCCTGTGGTCGCAGGGCGCCCACCGGGCCACGCGGGTTCTCGACGTGGGGTGCGGCAATGGACGCTATGCGTTGGCCCTGCTGGCGGGGGGCGGCGGCGAACTGGTGGGCTGTGACATCTCGAGGGCCGCGCTGGCGGAATTCAGTGCGCGCCTGCAGGCCCATCCTGGCAGGGAGCGGGTCCAACTGGTGCTTGGCGGTCCGGAGGATGTCCCGGCAGGGACCGGGTTCGACTGCCTGCTGATGCTGTTCGGCGTCCTGGGTCACATCGGTCCGCGTACGGAGCGGATCAGGGCGTTGAGGGCCATGCGTGCGCGAGCTACCGAACAGGCCCTGCTGCTGCTGTCGGTTCCCAGCGTGTGGCGGCGCATGCCGATTGCGCTGGTGCGTTCAGCGCTGCATCGAGGCAAGGTTCCTCGCGAAGACGATGCCTGGAGCGATATCCGCTACCACCGAGTGATCGGCGGGCGACGGGTGGACTTCCATTACCACCTCTATGGCCTCGCCTCCCTCGAGGCTGAACTTGCAGAGGGCGGCTGGGAAGTGGTGGCGGCCCGGGCCGAAAGTGTGTTTCCCGAGCGGCTGGTGTGCCGCTCGCAGGGGTTCGCATGGCTCGACGGTTGTCTCCAGCGCTGGCTGCCCGCCAGCCTGGGTTACGGCATCCTCGTGGCGGCCCGTCCGAGGGCCATGGTGGCTTGAGCCGTGACACGGTGGATGCAGGCGCTCATGCTGACCATGTGCCTCGTGGCGCAGGCGCGCGGCGCCGTCAAGCCCAGCGAGACCCTGCAGCTTGCGCAGGCGCGCGGCGCACTGGCCGTGGGCGTCAAGGCCGACTACCCCCCTTTCGGCTTCCTCGACGCCCAGGGCCGGCCGCAGGGCCTGGAAGTCGACCTGGCCCGCGACCTCGCCCGGCGCCTGAACGTCTCGCTGCGCCTGGTGCCCGTGACCGGCGCCAACCGCCTGCAGAAGCTGGAGGACGGCAGCGTCGATGTCGTCATCGCCACCATGGGCGACACCGCGGACCGGCGCCGCCTGGCCACCGCCGTGGAGCCGAACTACTACGCCTCGGGGGCCACGCTGTTCATGCGTCCGGAGTCCCGGGTGAGGGACTGGAGCGAGCTGCGCGGGCAGGTCGTCTGCGCGGTCCAGGGCAGCTACTTCAACCGGCCGATGGCGCAGCGCCACCTGTTCGAGCTGCTGATGTTCAACTCGGCCCGCGACGCCCGTCTCGCGGTGCGCGACGGCCGCTGCGCCGGCATGCTGTTCGACAACACCGCGATCTGGGCCGACCTGCAGCACCCCGACTGGGCCGGCTACAAGGCGCCGCTGCCGCCCGTGATGAACGTGGCCTGGACGATCGCGCTCTCGCGCAAGGAGGCCGGCAGCGAGCTCGAACGCATCGTCGGCAACGCCGTCGCCGACTGGCACCGCAGCGGCTTCCTCGCCGAACGGACCCGGGCGTGGGGGCTGCCGCCGTCCCAGTTCCTGGCCGAGGCGCAGGCGCTGTGGAGCCGCCGGGGGGCCGGCGGCCACCTGGTGTGCCGACGCGACCCGCAGGGCGCGTGGCCGGCGGAATGCCGAAACCGCCTGTTCCTCACCCCGCAGGACGTCGGCGGCCTGCACCAGTTCGGGCTGTCCCTGCGCGACGCCACCGGCATCGACCTGAGCTTCGTCTACGACGATTTCGACCGCGGGCGCTTCCTGCGCGGCCTGGCGACCTCGGTGGCGCTGATGCTCGCCTGCCTCGCCGGCAGCCTGGCGCTTGGCGTCGCGGGCGCGCTGCTCGCCGAATCTCGGTTCCTGCTGCTCGGGCCGCTGGCGCGGGCACTGGCTGCCTGGGGGCGGATGACGCCGCCGCTGCTGCAGATGTACCTGGCCTTCTTCGGCGCCGGCGCCGTGGCCTGGCAGGTCTGGGGCGTGAGCCTGTCGGCCTTCGGCGTGGCCACGGCCTGCCTGTCCTACTACACCGGCGCAGCGGTCATGGCCGCCCTGCTCGACGCCTGCGAGCATGAGCGCGGCGACCAGCCGGGCTTCCGCCTCAGGCTGCGCTCGCTCGGCCGGGCCTACGGGCTGGCCGCCGGGTCGGTCACCTCGTCGCTGGTCAACGTGACCAAGGCCACCATGATGTCCTCGGCCATCGCGGTGCCCGAGCTGATGTCGGCGGCGACGGCCATCGTGGTCGACAACGGCAATGTGGGCGAGGTGATGAACGCGCTGCTCCTCACTTTCGTGCTGCTGGTGGCCGGGACGCTGTGGTCCCTTCAGCGGCTCCAGCTGTGGCTCCAGCGGAAGGGGTGGCGTGTATGAGCGCGGACCTGGGCCTGGAGCTGCAGGCGCTGGCGACGTGGACGCCGTTCCTGCTCGAGGGCTTCCTCTGGAACATCGCCATCGCCGCCCTGGCCATGGTCCTGGGGACCGTGGCCGGCGCCGGCCTGGCGTGGCTGCGGATGTCCCGCCACCCGCGCCTGGCCCGTGCCAGCCTGGCACTCACCGGCCTGAGCCGCAATGTGCCCACCATCGTGTTCCAGTTCTACCTGGCGCTGATGCTCCCGGGCGAATGGCTGGTGCCCGGTACGGACTGGATCATCGGCGTGCCGGCCTGGGTCAAGGCCGCCCTGGCCCTGGCCGTGGCGGTGGTCGGCTTCACCTCGGACAACCTCGCCACCGCGCTGGGCGACTGGCGCCAGGGCCACCGGTCTGCGGCGCTGCTGTTCGTGCCGGCCTGGGGCACCTACCTGGTGATCATCGTCATCGCCTCCAGCACCGCCTCCATCATCGGCGTGGGCGAACTGGTGTCTCGCAGCAACGCGGTCATCAATGCCACCGGCCAGACCGGCCTGATGGTGCCGGTCTACCTGTACGCCATGGCGATCTTCTTCGCCTTCTGCTGGCCCCTGGTGGCCGGGCTGCGGCGGGCGCGCAAGGCGTTGGCTGCCCGCTACGCCCGCGCGGGCGGGTAGGGCCACTCCGATAAGATCCGGCGTGGAGTCTCCCCACGCATGGCAACAACCCATTCCGCCCGCAAGGGCATCATCCTCGCCGGCGGCGCCGGCACCCGGCTGCACCCGGCCACGCTCGCGATCTCGAAGCAGCTGCTGCCGGTGTTCGACAAGCCGATGGTCTATTACCCCCTGGCCACGCTGATGCTCGCCGGCATCCGCGAAGTGCTGCTGATTTCCACCCCCCAGGACACGCCGCGCTTCGAGCAGCTGCTCGGCGACGGTTCGCAGTGGGGCATGAAGATCGTCTACGCGGTGCAGCCGCGCCCGGAGGGACTGGCCCAGGCCTTCATCATCGGCCGCGAGTTCCTCGCCGGCTCGCCCTGCGCCATGGTGCTGGGCGACAACATCTTCTACGGCCATGACCTGGTCAAGCTGCTGCGCGAAGCCAGCGACGACCAGGACCACGCCACCGTCTTCGCCTACCGCGTGAAGGACCCGCAGCGCTATGGCGTCGCCGCCTTCGACGCCGAGGGGCGCGCCACCTCCATCGAGGAAAAGCCCGCCAACCCGAAAAGCAATTTCGCGGTGACCGGCCTGTACTTCTACGGGCCGGACGTGGTCGATGTCGCCGCCGCCGTGAAGCCCTCGGCCCGTGGCGAGCTCGAGATCACGTCGGTGAACCAGCACTACCTGGCCGCCGGCCGCCTCAAGGTCAAGACCATGGGCCGCGGCTTCGCCTGGCTGGACACCGGCACCCATGAGAGCCTGCTCGAGGCGAGCCAGTTCATCCACACCCTGGAGCAGCGCCAGGGCCTGAAGGTCGCCGCGCCCGAGGAGATCGCCTGGCGCAATGGCTGGATCGACGACGCCCGGCTCGAGACGCTGGCCGCCGCCCTCGGCAAGAGCGGCTACGGCGAGTACCTCCTGGCCGTCCTGCAGGGGCCGCGCGCATGGTGAACGTCGTCCAGACCCGCCTGCCCGAGGTGCTGATCATCGAGCCCAAGGTGTTCGGCGACGAGCGCGGCTTCTTCATGGAGAGCTGGAACGAGCGGGTGTTCAGCGAGGCCGCCGGCTACCCCGTGCGCTTCGTGCAGGACAACCACTCCCGGTCGGTGCGCGGCGTGCTGCGCGGCATGCACTACCAGCTGACGCAGCCCCAGGGCAAGCTGGTGCGCGTGGTGGCCGGCAGCGTGTTCGACGTGGCCGTCGACATGCGCCGCGATTCGCCGCGCTGCGGCCAGTGGGTCGGCGTGGAGCTGACCGCCGAGAACAAGCGCCAGCTGTGGGTGCCCCCGGGCTTCGCCCACGGCTTCCTGGTGCTCTCGGAGAGCGCCGATTTCCTCTACAAGGCCACCGACTACTACAACCCCGGCGACGAGAAGGCCCTGGCCTGGAACGATCCCACGGTGGGCATCGAATGGCCGCTGGCGCCGGGCCAGCAGCCCGCGCTGTCGGCCAAGGACCAGGCGGCCGCACGCTTCGCCGACGCGGCGTTCTACTGACATGGACCGCGTCGACGCCATCGTTATCGGCGCCGGCGTGGTCGGCCTCGCGGTCGGCCGCGCGCTGGCGCAGGCCGGGCGCGAGGTCATCGTGCTGGAGTCCCAGGCCGCCATCGGCCAGGGCGTGAGCTCGCGCAACAGCGAGGTGATCCACGCCGGCCTGTACTACACGCCCGGCTCGCTGAAGGCCCGCCTGAGCGTGCGCGGCAAGGCGTTGCTGTACGCGCTGTGCGAGTCGCACGGCGTGGAGCACCGGCGCTGCGGCAAGCTGGTCGTCGCCTGCAGCGAGGACGAGGCCGCCGCGCTGCGCAAGCTGCAGGCCCGCGCCGAGGCCAATGGCGTGCCGGTCGCCTGGCTGGACGCGGCGCAGGCCCGCGCGCTGGAGCCGGAGCTGACCTGCACCGCGGCCCTGCATTCGCCCACCACCGGCATCGTCGACACGCACGGCCTGATGCTCGCACTGCAAGGCGACATGGAGCGGCACGGCGGCATGGTGGCCCTGATGTCCGAGGCGCAGGGCGCGGTCATGGGCCGGGGTGGCGAGCCGCATGTGGTGCGGCTGGCGGATGGCTCTGAGCTGGCCACGGGCCTGCTGGTGAACGCCGCCTCGCTGCACGCGTGCCATCTGGCGCGCCGGTTCGAGGGGCTGGACCCGGTCCACGTGCCCGTGGCCTCGTATGCCAAGGGCAATTACTACAGCCTCACCGGCAAGGCGCCGTTCTCCCGCCTGGTGTACCCGGCGCCCTCCGATGCCTGGCTGGGCGTGCACCTCACGCTGGACCTGGGCGGACAGGCCCGTTTCGGCCCCGACCTGCAGTGGCTGGATGCCGCCACGCCGGAAGACATCGACTACGCCGTCGACCCGCGCCGGGCCGATGGGTTCTACGCCGAGGTGCGCCGCTACTGGCCCGGGCTGCCCGATGGCGCCCTGGCGCCGAGCTACAGCGGCGTTCGCCCCAAGATCCACCGCCCCGACGAGCCCGCGCCCGATTTCCGCATCGACGGCCCGGCCCGCCATGGCATTCCCGGCCTCGTCAACCTGTTCGGGATCGAGTCGCCCGGCCTGACCAGCGCGCTGGCCATCGCCGAGGACGTCGCGGCGATGCTGGCGGCCTGAGGCCTGCCGGCCGGGGCAGGCCCAGGCGCTGAGGCCCAGGCGCGGCCGCGGAGAGGCTTCAGGCGCGGCGTGCCTTGATGGCGCGCGCGGCTTCCTCCACCAGCGCCGGCCCGCGGTAGACCAGGCCGGTGTAGACCTGGACCACGTCGGCCCCCGCCTCGATCTTGGCGGCCGCGTCCGCGCCGCTGAGGATGCCGCCCACGCCGATGATGGGGTAGTCCTTGCCCAAGGCCTGGCGCAGCGCGCGGATCACGCTGTTGCTGGCCTCGAACACCGGAGCGCCCGACAGGCCCCCCGCCTCCTGGCCGTGCGGCAGGCCCTGGACCGCGTCGCGCGCCAGGGTGGTGTTGGTGGCGATCACGCCGTCCATGCCGTGGCGCCGCAGGGTCGCGGCGATGACCGCGATCTGGGCCTCGTCGAGGTCTGGCGCGATCTTCAGGAACATCGGCACGCGACGGCCATGCTCGCGGGCCAGCGCCTCGCGGCGTTCGGTCAGCGCGCCGAGCAGGCCGTCCAGGGCCTCGTCGCTTTGCAGGGCGCGCAGGTTCTTGGTGTTCGGGCTGGAGATGTTCACCGTGACGTAGTCGGCGTGCGGGTACACGCCGGCCAGGCCGATCAGGTAGTCGTCGGTGGCGCGCTCGATCGGGGTCGCGGCGTTCTTGCCGATGTTCAGGCCCAGCACGATCGGCGAGGGCCGGCCCGGCTGGCGCACGGCGCTGCGGCGAACATTGGTCAGGAAGGCCTCCAGCCCGTCGTTGTTGAAGCCGAAGCGGTTGATCAGGGCGTTGGCCTGCGGCAGGCGGAACATGCGCGGCTTGGGGTTGCCCGGCTGCGCCAGCGGGGTCACGGTGCCCACCTCCACGAAACCGAAGCCCATGGCGGCGAAGGCGTCGATGCAGCGGGCGTTCTTGTCCAGGCCGGCGGCCAGGCCCACGCGGTTCGGGAAGCGCAGTCCGGCCAGCTCGATCGGGTCGTCGACCCGGGTGTTGCGCCAGGCGCATTCCAGGGCCGTGCCCTGCATCCGGGCCAGCGCCGCCAGGGTGGCGTCGTGGGCGGCCTCCGGGTCGAGGCGGAACAGGAAGGGGCGGGCGAGCGAGTAGGGCAGGAGGGCCATGGATAATCGGCAGCGTTTTCTTGCAGAACCCAGGATTGTCGCGTGACTCAGGATGAATTGAAGGCGCTGGTCGGCCAGGCCGCTTTGCAGTACGTGGTGCCCGGCGAAATCGTCGGCGTGGGCACCGGCTCCACCGTCAACAAGTTCATCGACGCCCTGGCGACGATGAAGGACCGCATTCCCGGCGCGGTCTCCAGCTCGGTGGCCTCCACCGAGCGCCTGCGCGCCCTGGGCATCCCGGTGTTCGACGCGAACGAGGTGGGCGAGCTGTCCGTCTACATCGACGGCGCCGACGAGATCGACCCGAATGGCCACATGGTCAAGGGCGGCGGCGCTGCGCTCACGCGCGAGAAGATCGTCGCGGCCCAGTCGCGCCGCTTCGTGTGCATCGCCGACGAGTCCAAGCTGGTCGAGGCCCTGGGCCGCTTCCCGCTGCCGGTCGAAGTGATCCCGATGGCCGCCGCACGCATCACCCGCCAGTTCGCTGCGATGGGTGGCACGGCCAAGGTCCGCATGAAGGACGGCGCGCCGCTGGTGACCGACAACGGCCAGCACATCCTCGACGTGACCGGCCTGTCGATCCGCGACCCGCTGGCCTTCGAGTCCGAGGTGAACCAGTGGCCCGGCGTGGTGACCGTGGGCGTTTTCGCCCACCAGAAGGCCGCGGTGTGCCTGCTGGGTACGTCGGCCGGCGTGAAGACGCTCACCTACTGAGCGCCTGAATGACGAAGCCCGCCGGAGGCGGGCTTCGATCGGCAGGGGCCGGGCGTCAGCCGAAGATGTGGGGTCCGTCGTGCGGCGGCGAGAACACGCCGGCGGGGTGGCCGCTGCCGTTGCCCGGCATGGGCTGGCCGCTGCGCAGCGCCGCCAGCCGCTTCTTCCAGCGCTCGGACTGGTTGACGAAGGTTTCCACGAACTTCTCGAACGAGGCGTCGTCCAGGTCGGAGACGCTGCGGGCCTGCGCCATGATGACGCCGTTGGTGGCTTCCTCCAGGCCCAGGGTGGCGCCATCGGTGCGGTGCCAGTACAGGTTGGCCACCATCAGCTCGCGCAGCGCGGGTTCGGCCTGGTCGGCGGGCAGTTCGTCGAGGTAGACGGACAGGATCATCTGGCCGGAGGCCCCGTCGAACTCGATGTTCAGGACGATGTCCCCGTCGAACAGCAGGACGCAGCTGCTGGTCTTCTCGTCCAGCTTCAGGTCGGGGAGGGTGAGGAGGGTGCCGAAGTTGGCGATCAGCTTGTCGGCGAGTTGGCGGTTGTCCATGGGGGCTCCTTGGGTGGCTCGTGTCAGCGGGGCGCTCGCAGCAGCTGGAGGCTGCAGCTTTCGGCCAGGCGGGTCAGTACCCTGCGCCAACGCAGGCCGGCCCGGCGAGCCTTGCTGACGAGAATGCGCGTCGCCGAAGGCGGCGGGCACAGGGGGCAGCCCCCTGGGGTTTGCCAGACCGTTCGGGGGCCGCTGGCGGGGGAATGCGGGGTGTCGGCACAGGCGGACTGCATCAGGGTACTCCTTGGAACGAGGCCCGTTTCGAGCGCCGGGCTGCCCCGTCGGTAACGCGAGGCACCTGAGCGTTCCCCCCGCGTCTCAGTTCGAGAGCGCCACGTCGGCGAAGGCGATCGAGATCCGTGGCGCCCCTGCGGCCGCAGGCTCGATGCGGTACTGGACGCGGAAGAGCCCGTACATGGCTGGGCGGCGGCCATCGGGATCGTCGCCGGAGCTGAATTCGACGGCATAGGCGGCGTCGACGAGCCAGCTGGCGTTGAGCCCGGGGCGCGCTTCGAAGGCGCGTACGGAGTAAGTGCTCAGGAGGGGGGGGAACTCCGTGCCGAAGGCCTGGGCCAGGCTGCCGGGGACGAAGGTGTTCAATGCGTCCTGGTTCATGCACCGGCTGACGGCCAGGGCCATGGCATCGCCCTGTTCACCCGGGGGGAATGCGTCGCGCAGCCCGATGGCGAACGCGCGTTCAGCGGCGGGCTTGTCTTCATTCCTGACGATCCCCCAGCGCTGGCCGCCCACTACCAGTTCCGACGCGCCGGCATCCCGGTTCGTGCGTTGCGCGATGCGGACCACCCTGGGCGGGTCCTCATCGACAGCGATGTCGATGACCTTCGAGTTCTGGATGCCGTCCAGCATCCAGTCGCCCAGGGGGACGTTGCTGAAAGGGGCCGGCGTGGCGAGTAGCCGGTCGGGAGCGTAGCCTGGCCTCAGTCCCTCGTGCGCCAGGGTCCCCTGGACGATTCCCTGGGCGTCGAGGAGATGCCGGTCAGCGGTAGGCGCGATAAGCTGCTGAGCGAGCGCCAGAGCCTCCGGGCCCGTTCGCCCCCTCAGGGCGAAGCTGGCGATCGGTTCGAGCGAGTGCATCGAGATCCCGCTGTCGAGGCTCAGGCGCTTCAGGATCGCCAGCGAATCTTTCACGCGTGCGTCCACGTCATGTTCTCCCGTCGGGCCGACCAGGTGCTGGCTGGAGGCCACCAGGGCCAGGACCAGGGCACTACAAGCGGCGGGCAGTCCGGGGGAACGCTGTGCCAGGAGTGCGGGCGCCACTCGGTCGACCAGGTCACGCTCTTTCAGTGCCCGTGCCGCTTCGATCGCGGTTCGAAGGTCCTGGACCCGCAGGGCGCTGGCATGGCGAAGCGGCCGGGTGGCATCCCGAGCGATCTGATCACCGAAGGCTGACGCAAGGCTCCGGCGGAAGCCGACGAGAGCCTTTCTCTCCGGGGAGGCCGTGAACCACGCGATGAATCGGGCCCAGCGTCCCGCAGGGGGCTGGGCCGGTCGCAAGGTGGGTTGGTCGCCGTCGAGCCGTATCGCGCACCCCTCGAATGCCGGGGATGCGCCAAGCGCGAGCTGGGTGAAACGGGTGAGGGGCAGTGTCATGCGCAGGGGCTCTGGGATGAGCCTCCTGCGTAACCCGGGTCGGCAAGCCGGTTCCGGCCCTCAGGCCATGCCCTGGTGCCTCAGAAGTGCATCCAGCGTCGGCTCGCGCCCCCGGAACGCCTTGAACGACTCCATCGCCGGCCGGCTGCCGCCCGCCTCGAGGATCTCCTGGCGATAGCGCCGGCCGGTCTCCAGACTCGGGTGGCCCTCGGTGTCCATGGTTTCCTCGAACGCGGCGTAGGCGTCGGCGGAGAGCACCTCGGCCCACTTGTAGCTGTAGTAGCCCGCCGCGTAGCCGCCCGCGAAGATGTGGCTGAAGGTGTGGGCCGTGCGGCTGAAGGCCGGCGGCTGGATCACGGCGACCTCGTCCCGTACGGCCTTCAGCAGCGGCATGAAGTCGTCCTTCGGGTCGTGCTCGGCGTGCAGCAGCATGTCGAACAGCGCGAACTCGATCTGGCGCAGCGTCTGCAGGCCGCTCTGGAAGTTGCGCGCGGCCAGCATCTTGTCGAAGAGGGCGCGCGGCAGCGGCTCGCCGGTGTCCACATGGGCCGTCATGTGCCGCAGCACGCTCCACTCCCAGCAGAAGTTCTCCATGAACTGGCTGGGAAGTTCCACCGCATCCCATTCGACGCCGCTGATGCCCGAGACATCACGCTCGTTGACCCGCGTGAGCAGGTGGTGCAGCGCGTGGCCCGATTCGTGGAACAGGGTGATCACGTCGTCGTGCGTCAGCAGCGGCGGCTTGCCGCCGACGCCGTCGGCGAAGTTGCAGACCATGTGGGCGACGGGGGTCTGCAGGCGGCCGTCGTCCGGGCGCAGCCAGCGGGCGCGCACGTCGTCCATCCAGGCGCCACCGCGCTTGCCCGCGCGCGCCGCCGGGTCCAGGTAGAACTGGCCGACGAGCTGGCCGGCCCGCTCGATGCGGTAGAACTCCACGCCCTCCTGCCACACCGGCGCGCTGTCCCGGTGAAGCGCCACCTCGAACAGCGTCTCGACGATCTTGAACAGGCCGGCCAGCACCTTGGGCGCGGTGAAGTACTGCTTCACCTCCTGCTCGCTGAAGGCGTAGCGCGCCTCCTTGAGCTTCTCGGCGATGAAGGGCCAGTCCCAGGGCTGCGGGTCCTGCAGGCCCAGCTCACGGGCGGCGAACTCGCGCATGTCGGCCAGGTCCTTCTCGGCGTAGGGCCGCGCCTTGGCCGCGAGCTCGCGCAGGAAGTCGATGACCTGTTGCGGCGACTGCGCCATCTTCGGCACCAGCGAGACCGCGGCGAAGTTGCGGTAGCCCAGGAGTTGGGCCTCCTCCTGGCGCAGCGCCAGGATCTCGCGGATCAGGGCGGTGTTGTCGAACTTGCGCAGCGCCTCGGGCGCCTGGTCGCTGGCGCGGGTGACATAGGCGCGGTACATCGTCTCGCGCAGGCCGCGGTGGCGGGCGAACTGCATCACCGGCAGGTAGCACGGCATCTTGAGCGTGAGCTTGAAGCCGTCCTTGCCCTCGGCCTCGGCCGCGGCGCGCGCGGCGTTCACCACGTCCTGCGGCACGCCGTCGAGTTCGTCCTGGCTGGCGTAGTGGGTGAAGCCGTCGGTGGCGTCCAGCGCGTTCTCGCTGAATTTCTGGGCCAGTTCGGCCTGGCGTTCCTGGATCTTCGCGAAACGCTCCTTGGCCGCGCCGGCCAGCTCGGCGCCGCCGAGGACGAAGTTGCGGATCGCGTTCCTGTGGGCCTGGCGCTGCTCGGGGTCCAGCGTGGCGGGGTCGATGGCCTTGTACTTGGCGTACAGGCGCTCGTCGCTGCCCAGGCGGGTCCAGAAATCGGTGACGCGGGGCAGGGCGGCGTTGTAGGCGGCGCGCAGCTCGGGCGTGTCGGCGACGGCGTTGAGGTGGCTGACCGCGCCCCAGGCGCGGCCCATGCGCTCGGTCGCCACGTCCAGGGTGCTGGCCAGGGCCTTCCACTCGGCGGGGAAGGCGGGGGCGACGACGGCCTCCAGGGCCTGGTCGCACTCCGCCAGGAGCTGGTCCACCGCGGGCGCCACGTGCTCGGGGCGGATGCGGTCGAACAGCGGGAGGTCGGTGAAGTCGAGAAGGGGGTTGCTCATGCCGGCCATTTTGCGCCAGTCGGCGCGACCTCAAGGCCGGGGAGCGATTGATTCGCCCGATCGTTGCGATCGGGCGCGCGCTGCAAGCCTCAGGCGCTGGCGCGCTCGGCGGCCTCGAGCGTGTTGACCAGCAGCATGGCGCGGGTCATGGGGCCGACACCGCCCGGCACCGGGGTGATCCAGGAGGCCACCTGGCGCACGCCGTCGAAGTCGACGTCGCCGCACAGCTTGCCTTCGTCGTTGCGGTTCATGCCCACGTCGATCACCACGGCGCCGGGCTTGACCATGTCGGCCGTCAGCACATTGCGCTTGCCGACGGCGGCAACGATCACATCCGCCTGGCGGGTCATGGCGGCGAGGTCCTTCGTGGCGCTGTGGGTGATGGTCACCGTGGCATTCTTCTGCAGGAGCATCAGGGCCATCGGCTTGCCCACGATGTTGCTGCGGCCGATCACCACCGCATGCTTGCCTTTCAGGTCATAGCCGATGGACTCCAGCATCTTCATGCAGCCGTAGGGGGTGCAGGGCCAGAAGCCCGGCTGGCCCACCATCAGTGCGCCGGCGCTGGCCACGTGGAAGCCGTCGACATCCTTGGCCGGGGAGATGGTCTCGATCACCTTGTGCGAGTCCATGTGCCGGGGCAGCGGCAGCTGCACCAGGATGCCATGCACCTTGGGGTCGGCGTTGAGCTCGCGGATGCGGGCCAGCAGGGCTTCCTCGGCCATGTCGGCGGGGTAGCGCTCCAGGGTGGCGCCCAGGCCGGTCTCGGTGCTGTCGTTGACCTTGTGCTTCGTGTAGACCTGGCTGGCCGGGTCGTCGCCGACCAGGATGATGTTCAACTGCGGCTGCACGCCACGCGCCTTGAGGGCCGCGGTGCGGTGCGCCACTTCGGCGCGGATTTGCTTGGACAGGGCGTTGCCGTCGATCAGTTGGGCGGTCATGGGGCAGTCTGGAAATGAAGCCGCCCGCGGATGCGGGCGTGCGGGGGTGGCAGGGGGCGGGCGGTCAGGCCTTGGGCGGGGTCTGTCCGAGGGCGATCTTGAGCAGGTCGGCCACGGTGTTGGCGTTGAGCTTTTCCATGATGTTGGCGCGGTGCGCTTCCACCGTCTTGATGCTGATGCCCAGGTCGTCGGCGATCTGCTTGTTCAGGCGACCGGCGACGATGCGCTCGAGGACCTGCGCCTCGCGCGAGGTGAGCTTGGCCAGGAGGGCGTCGCGGCTGGCGGCGCTCTGGTATTCGGCGAAGGAAGCCTTGGCATGTTCGAGCATGCGCTCGACCAGGTTCAGGAGTTCTTCTTCCTTGAACGGCTTCTGGATGAAGTCCAGCGCGCCCTTCTTCATGGTGTTGACGGCCATGGGCACGTCGCCGTGGCCGGTGATGAAGACGATCGGCAGGGGGGACTTGCGCTCGAGTAGCTTGTCCTGCAGTTCCAGGCCGGTCATGCCGCCCATGCGGATGTCGACGATCAGGCAGGCGACCTCGCGCGGGTCGTAGCGGGAAAGGAAGGATTCCGCCGAGTCGAAGCAGCGGACCCGGTAGTCCTTGCCCTCGAGCAGCCATTGAACGGAGTCGCGAACGGCTTCGTCGTCGTCCACCACATACACCGTGCCCCTTTTGGGAATCAGGCTCATGCTGTCACCCCCGCGTTGTCGTCTCTCGTGTTCTGGATCACGCCGGAAACGGGAATCCAGAAGGAAAACACGCAGCCGGCAACATCCGGCCCATTGTAGATGTTCTGCGCCTGCATCCTTCCCTGGTGCGACTCGACGATGGTGCGGCACAGGTTGAGGCCGATACCCATGCCTTCGGCCTTGGTGGAGAAGAACGCCTCGAACAGGCGGTCCATCACCTCCGGCGCGAGGCCGCGGCCCGAGTCGCGCACGGTGAATTCGACGCCGTCCAGGCCCTCCGAAGCCTTGGGCACCACGCGCAGTTCGACCTGGCGCTGGCCCCCGGGCCGCTGCGCGAGGTCGATGGATTCAGCGGCGTTCTTCAGCAGGTTGACCAGCACCTGCTCGATCAGGATCGGGTCCACCAGCAGGCGCGGCAGGCGCGCTGCGACATAGTGCGACAGCCGCACGTTGCGCCGGCGCAGGTCGATTTCCACCAGTTCCACCGCCTCGGTGACCATGGGAGCCACGTCGGACAGCGTCCGATTGGGCTCGCTTCGCTTCACGAAGCTGCGAATGCGCTGGATGATCTGGCCGGCGCGCTGGGCCTGGCGCGAGGTCTTTTCCAGGGCTGCGAGCAGGTCTTCCTCGCTGATCTGGCGACCCTTGATGCGCGAGACCATGCCGTTGCAGTAGTTGCTGATCGCGGTGAGCGGCTGGTTCAGTTCGTGGGCCACGCTGGAGGCCATCTCGCCCATGGTGATCAGGCGGCTGGCCGACTGGGCGCGCTCGGCCTGCATGGCGGCCTGCTCCTCGGCGTCGCGGCGTGCGGTGATGTCGGTGGCGATGACCATCTGCGCGAGGCGGCCGTCGACCCAGTTCAGGTAGCGGGAGCGCACCTCGAGCCATTTCCCCAGCTCGGGCACGAAGATCTCCGCGTTGCCGGCCTGGGCCGACTCGAGCTGGTCGGTGGGCAGGCCCACGAAGGGATCGGCCTCGTCCTGCGACTCGTCGCTGGAGGGCTGCGTGGGCATGCCGGCCTGGGCGACCATGCCCAGGTGCCCCACGGTGCGGGTGCCGAACCACTGCCGGTACATCTTGTTCGCGAACAGCAGCTCCTCGCTGCCCAGGGGCGCGACCGATACCGACGCATCCAGCGCCTCCAGCACGGTGGTGAAGCGCTCGTGCGAGGCCTGCAGCTGCTCGCGGATGCGATTGGGCTCGGTGATGTCGGTCATGGATGTCATCCACCCGGTCTGGCGGCCCTGGCCGTCGATCAGGGGCGAGACATACATGCGCGCGTCGAACAGGATGCCGTCCTTGCGCTTGACCCGCACCTGGAAGCCGCCGGGGGTGCTGCGCCCGTTGATCTCGTCGTCCAGGCGTGCGGTGAGCAGGTCGCGGTCGTCGTCGGGCCAGTAGGGGAAGGGCGGCATGCGGCCCACGAGTTCGGCCTCGCTCCACCCGGTCATGGTGCAGAACGCGTGGTTCACGTAGGTGATGCGCCCGCTCATGTCCAGCGCCCGCATGCCCGTGAGCATGGAGTTCTCCATCGCGCGGCGGAAGTTGGTCTCGAGCTGCAGCGCGCGCTGCGCCTGCAGGCGCCGGCGGGTGTGGCGCCAGTTGGCGATCAGCATCCAGGCCGTCATCACCGACAGCGTGCCGACCAGCCAGAACAGGCCGGAGCCGATGACCCCCTGCGAGGTCCGCCAGGTCTGGGCGCGGATCATGAGGCCGTTGCCCACGGGCGAGACGGGCACCTCGTACTCGTTGGTCGGGCGGTTCCAGGGCAGCAGCTGCGTGGCCCGGTTGCGGCGCGGCACCGAGGTGCCGGCCAGCACCTGGTCGTTGCCATCCAGGAGGGCCACCGCGTAGCGGGCCGAGACTTCGGTGGGGACGGCGTAGCGCAGGAGGCTGTCGATCGAGTACTCGCCCAGGATCACGCCGGCGAAGCGGCCCTGGTCCGCCAGCGGCACGTGCAGCTGGAGCAGGGCGCTGCCGTCTCCACCGGCCACGGGCTGGGAGTACACCGGCTGCTTGAGGTCGCGCGCCAGGCTGAAGTTGGACTCGGTTTCGCCGGAGCGCAGGTAGTCGCCGGCGACCCGCATCTGCTGGCTGCTGACCGTGGGGCCGATGTAGGCCGCTCGGATGCGCCGGCGCTCGTCGATCCAGGTCAGGGACTGCAGTTCCGGGTACTGCACCACCAGCGACTCGGCGCGGCCGACGAACTCCTCGGCGTCGACCTCGCGGTTGCCGATGTCGCGGGCGATGCGCATCAGCTGTTCCTGTCGCTCGAGCAGGCGCAGGCGCACGCGCTGCTGCGCGTACTCCACGTCGCGCTTGACGGCCTCCAGTTCGCGTTCCTCCTCCTCCATCCGCAGGTAGCTGAAGGAGGCGGCGATGGCCGCGAGGAACAGCACCACCGCGATCAGCGGGGCGAGCATGGCCAGGCGGTCCTGGCGACTGGCGGACTGGCGCCGCCACCAGCGCCGCATCCAAGGCGCGGGCGGCACCGTATCCTGCGATTCCGAAGGGAGCACCGAGTCCTGCATGGCTTGGAGTGTAGGCGGCGCAGGGGTGGGGACTGGCAGCCTCATGAATTGATGCGGCGCAACAGAAATATTGCAATATGAAATGGGTCGCCGTATTTTGAAATGCGCGCAAAATGTGACACACTCGCGTCCGGCCACAAGCCCACCGTACTAAATTCACTTCCCTTCGAGGAGACAGCTCTCATGTCTGCACAGCCCGACAATCTGTTCGGATCGGCCGCGAACGACGCGGACTCTCAGGAAACCCGCGAATGGATTGACGCGCTGCAGGCCGTCATCGCGACCGAAGGCCGTGAGCGCGGCCACTTCCTCCTCGAGCAGCTGCTCGAACAGGCCCGCCAGTCCGGCATCGACATGCCGTTCTCCGCGACCACCGCCTATGTCAACACCATCGAGCCGCAGGACGAGGCCCGCTGCCCCGGCAACCTCGAGATCGAGGAGCGCCTGCGCGCCTACATGCGCTGGAACGCCATGGCCATGGTGGTCAAGGCCAACCGCCTGAACCCCGAGGACGGCGGCGACCTGGGCGGCCACATCAGCTCCTTCGCCTCGCTGGCCACCATGTTCGGCGCCGGCTTCAACCATTTCTGGAAAGCCGAGCAGGGCGACAAGGGCGGCGACTGCCTGTACATCCAGGGCCACAGCGCCCCCGGCGTGTATGCCCGCGCCTTCCTGGAAGGCCGCATCTCCGAGGAGCAGCTGCTCAACTTCCGCCAGGAAGTGGACGGCAAGGGCCTGTCCTCCTACCCGCACCCCAAGCTGATGCCGGAGTTCTGGCAGTTCCCCACGGTGTCCATGGGCCTGGGCCCGCTGATGGCGATCTACCAGGCGCGCTTCCTGAAGTACCTGCACGCCCGCGGCATCGCCGACACCTCCGGCCGCAAGGTCTGGGCCTTCCTGGGTGACGGCGAGATGGACGAGGTGGAAAGCCTGGGCGCCATCGGCGTGGCCGCCCGCGAGAAGCTGGACAACCTGATCTTCGTCGTGAACTGCAACCTGCAGCGCCTTGACGGTCCGGTGCGCGGCAACGGCAAGATCATCCAGGAACTCGAAGGCGAGTTCCGCGGTGCCGGCTGGAACGTGATCAAGCTGATCTGGGGCTCCTACTGGGACCCGCTGCTGGCCCGCGACAAGGACGGCATCCTGCGCAAGGTCATGATGGACACGCTGGACGGCGACTACCAGGCCATGAAGGCCAACGACGGCGCGTTCGTTCGCAAGAACTTCTTCGGCAAGCATCCCAAGCTGCTGGAGATGGTCTCCCACATGTCCGACGAGGACATCTGGCGCCTCAACCGCGGCGGCCATGACCCGCAGAAGGTGTACGCCGCCTACGACAAGGCCGTGAACCACCAGGGCCAGCCCACCGTCCTGCTGATCAAGACCGTCAAGGGCTTCGGCATGGGCAAGGCCGGCGAGGCGCGCAACATCGCCCACCAGGCCAAGAAGCTGTCCGACGAGGACATCAAGGCCTTCCGCGACCGCTTCAACATCCCGATCCCGGACGACAAGCTGGCCGAGATCCCGTTCTACAAGCCGGAAGAGAACACCCCGGAGATGCAGTACCTGCACGAGCGCCGCAAGGCCCTCGGCGGCTACCTGCCCGCGCGCCGCGCCAAGGCCGACGAACAGCTCAACGTGCCCCCGCTGGAAGCCTTCAAGGCCGTGCTCGAGCCCACGCCCGAGGGCCGCGAGATTTCCACGACCCAGGCCTACGTGCGCTTCCTGAACGCGCTGCTGCGTGACAAGGAGCTCGGCCCCCGCGCCGTGCCCATCCTGGTCGACGAGGCCCGCACCTTCGGCATGGAAGGCCTGTTCCGCCAGATCGGCATCTACAACCCTGCCGGCCAGCAGTACACCCCGCAGGACCGCGACCAGGTTTCCTACTACAAGGAAGACCAGTCCGGCCAGATCCTGCAGGAAGGCATCAACGAAGCCGGCGGCATGGCCAGCTGGATCGCGGCTGCGACGTCGTACTCGACGAACAACCGCATCATGGTGCCGTTCTACATCTACTACTCGATGTTCGGCCTGCAGCGCGTGGGCGACCTGTGCTGGGCGGCTGGCGACATGCAGGCGCGCGGCTTCCTGCTGGGCGGCACCTCCGGCCGGACCACGCTGAACGGCGAGGGCCTGCAGCACGAGGACGGCCACAGCCACATCCTGGCCGGCACCATCCCCAACTGCGTCTCCTACGACCCGACCTTCGCCCACGAAGTGGCGGTGATCATGCAGCACGGCCTCAAGCGCATGGTGGAGAAGCAGGAGAACGTCTACTACTACATCACCCTGCTGAACGAGAACTACCCCATGCCCGGCCTGCAGCCCGGCACCGAGGAAGGGATCATCAAGGGCATGTACCTGTTCAAGCCGGGTGCGGCCCTGGCCAAGGCCCCGACGGTGCAGCTGCTCGGTTCCGGCACCATCCTGCGTGAGTCCCTGGCCGCCCAGGATCTGCTCGAGAAGGAGTGGGGCGTGTCCGCCAGCGTCTGGAGCTGCCCCAGCTTCAACGAACTGGCCCGTGACGGCCAGGACTGCGACCGCTGGAACCTGCTGCATCCCACCGAGACGCCGCGGGTGCCCTATGTGGCGCAGCAGCTCGAGAAGCATGCCGGCCCGGTGATCGCCTCGACCGACTACATCAAGGCCTACACCGACCAGATCCGCCCGTTCATGCCCAAGGGCCGCAACTACAAGGTGCTGGGCACCGACGGCTACGGCCGCAGCGACTTCCGCAGCAAGCTGCGCGAGCACTTCGAGGTGAACCGCCATTACATCGTCGTGGCCGCCCTGAAGGCACTGAGCGAGGAGGGCGCCGTGCCCGTCGCGAAGGTGGCCGAGGCCATCGCCAAGTACGGCATCAAGACCGATCGCGTGAATCCGCTCTACGCCTGATCGCCCACGCAGAAAGAAGAAAACGGAGAACGACACATGGCGTTGATCGAAGTGCAGGTCCCCGACATCGGGGACTTCGACGAAGTCGCTGTCATCGAGCTTCTGGTGAAGCCGGGTGACACCGTCAAGCCCGAGCAGTCCCTCATCACCGTCGAGTCCGACAAGGCCTCGATGGAGATCCCCTCGTCCGCCGGTGGCGTGGTCCGGGAGCTGAAGGTCAAGCTCGGCGACAAGGTCAAGCAGGGTTCGGTGGTGCTGGTGCTGGAAAGCGGCGCCGCTGCCGCGCCGGCACCCGCTGCGGCGGCCCCGGCCCCCGCGCCCGCCGCTCCCGAGCCTGCGCCTGCGCCCGCCGCGGCCCCGGCCGCCGCCGGCCCGGTGGACGTGCGCGTGCCCGACATCGGCGACTTCAAGGACGTGGCCGTGATCGAGCTGCTGGTCCAGCCGGGCGAGGCGGTGAAGAAGGAGCAGTCCCTCATCACCGTCGAGTCCGACAAGGCCTCGATGGAGATCCCGTCGCCGGCCGCCGGCACCCTCGAGGAGCTCAAGGTCAAGCTGGGCGACAAGATCAACATCGGTGACCTGATCGCCGTGCTGGAGGGCGTGTCCGGTGGCGCAGGCGCCGCCCCGGCGCCTGCCGCGCCCGCACCGGCGGCCGCCGCGGTTGCGCCCGCCGCGGCCGTGGCCTCCGCGCCCGCCGAGCGTGTCGCGCCCACCGCCTCGCTGCCCCCGCACCAGCCGGGCACGCCCACCGGCGCGCTGCCCCACGCCTCGCCCTCCGTGCGCAAGTTCGCCCGCGAGCTGGGCGTGCCGCTGGAAGAGGTCAAGGGCACCGGCCAGAAGGGCCGCATCACCCAGGAGGACGTCCAGTCCTTCACCAAGTCCGTCATGAAGGGCGAGACCTTCACCAAGGCCGCGGCCGCCAAGGCCCCCGCCGGCGGCGGCAGCGGCGAGGCCCTGGGCCTGCTGCCCTGGCCGAAGGTCGACTTCACCAAGTTCGGCCCGGTGGAGCGCAAGGAAATGGGCCGGATCAAGAAGATCTCGGGCGCCAACCTGCACCGCAACTGGGTGATGATCCCGCACGTCACCAACCACGACGATGCCGACATCACCGAGCTCGAGGCCTTCCGCGTCTCCACCAACAAGGAGAACGAGAAGAGCGGCGTCAAGGTGACCATGCTGGCCTTCCTGATCAAGGCCTGCGTCGCCGCGCTGAAGAAGTTCCCCGAGTTCAACAGCTCGCTGGACGGCGACAGCCTCGTCTACAAGCAGTACTACCACATCGGCTTCGCCGCCGACACGCCCAACGGCCTGGTGGTGCCCGTCATCAAGGACGCCGACAAGAAGGGCGTGCTGCAGATCAGCCAGGAGATGGGCGAGCTCGCCAAGAAGGCGCGCGAGGGCAAGATCGCCCCGGCCGACATGCAGGGCGCGAGCTTCACGATTTCGTCGCTCGGCGGCATCGGCGGCCGTTACTTCACGCCGATCATCAACGCGCCCGAAGTCGCTATCCTCGGTGTGTGCAAAAGCCAGATGGAACCGGTGTGGGACGGCAAGGCGTTCCAGCCGCGCCTCATGCTGCCGCTGTCGCTGTCGTGGGACCACCGCGTCATCGACGGCGCGGCCGCGGCCCGCTTCAACGCCTACCTGGGGCAGATCCTGGCGGACTTCCGCCGCGTGCTGCTCTGACGCGCCGCCCCTGACCTCGTGCCATGACCACCGTCGTCGTCGCCAGGAAAGCCGGCCAGGTCGCCATTGCGGCGGACACGCTGGTGACCTTCGGCGACACGCGGCTGGCCCACCGGTACGAGGAGAACACCAAGATCTTCCGCGTCGACACCGAGGCCGGGCCGAGCTACATCGGCATGGCCGGCACGGTGGCCCACTTCCCGGTGCTGCGCAAGGCACTGGCCGGCATGCCGCGGGAGATCCTGCAACTGAGCAGCAAGGACGAGGTCTTCGACACCTTCACCAAGCTGCACCCCTACCTCAAGGACAACTTCTTCCTCCAGACCAAGGAGGAAGACAGCGATCCCTACGAGTCCAGCCAGTTCAGCGTGGTCATCGCCAACGCCTCGGGCATCTACGGGCTCTACAGCTATCGCGAGGTCTTCGAGTTCAAGGAGTTCTGGGGCATCGGCTCCGGCCGCAGCTTCGCGCTGGGCGCCATGCATGCCATCTACGGCAAAGCCAGGTCGGCCAAGGAAGTGGCCGAGGCCGGCATCGCCGCCGGCTGCGAGTTCGACCGCAATTCGGCCGGCCCGTGGGACGTATTCACCGTGAAAACCAAGGAAACCAATAAATGAGTCGGGTTGAAGTCAAGGTGCCGGACATCGGCGATTTCTCCGAAGTCGCGGTCATCGAGTTGCTGGTCCAGCCCGGCGACGTGATCAAGAAGGAGCAGTCCCTCATCACCGTGGAGAGCGACAAGGCCTCGATGGAGATCCCGTCCAGCCATGCGGGCGTGGTGAAGGAGCTGAAGGTCAAGCTCGGCGACAAGGTGGCCGAGGGCTCGGTGGTGCTGGTGGTGGAGGCCGAGGAGGGCGCCGGAGCTTCCGCGCCTGCGGCCGCGCCGGCAGCGCCTGCGGCTGCTCCCGCTGCGGCCGCGCCGGTTCCCGCCGTGGCTGCCGCCCCCGCTGCCAGCTACGCCGGTGGCGCCGACCTCGAGTGCGAGATGCTGGTCCTCGGCGGCGGCCCCGGCGGTTATTCCGCCGCCTTCCGTGCTGCCGATCTGGGCATGAAGGTGGTCCTCGTCGAGCGCTACGCCACCCTGGGCGGCGTGTGCCTGAACGTGGGCTGCATTCCCTCCAAGGCGCTGCTGCACGTGGCCGCGGTGATGGACGAGGTCTCGCATTTCGAGTCGCTGGGCGTGAGCTTCGGCAAGCCGACGGTGGACATCGACAAGCTGCGCGCGCACAAGGGCAAGGTGGTCTCCAAGCTGACCGGCGGCCTGGCCGCGATGGCCAAGATGCGCAAGGTCACCGTGGTGCGCGGCTACGGCTCGTTCATCGATCCGTTCCACCTGCAGGTCGAGGAGACCACCGGTGACGGCCAGGAGAAGACGGGCAAGACCCAGACCATCAAGTTCAAGCAGGCCATCATCGCCGCCGGCTCGCAGGCCGTGCGCCTGCCCTTCATGCCGGACGACCCGCGCGTGGTGGACTCCACCGGCGCACTGGCGCTGGCCTCCTCGCCCAAGCGCATGCTGGTGCTGGGCGGCGGCATCATCGGCCTGGAGATGGGCACGGTGTACTCCTCGACGCTGGGCACGCGCCTGGACGTGGTGGAGATGATGGACGGCCTGATGCAGGGCGCGGATCGCGACCTGGTCAAGGTGTGGCAGAAGATGAACGCGCCGCGCTTCGACAACGTCATGCTCAAGACCAAGACCGTCGGCGCGGAAGCGACGCAGGACGGCATCCTGGTGCGCTTCGAGGGCGAGAACGCGCCCAAGGAGCCGCAACTGTACGACCTGGTGCTGCAGGCCGTGGGCCGCACGCCCAACGGCCGCAAGATCGGCGCCGAGAAGGCGGGCATCGCGGTGAACGAGCGCGGCTTCATTCCCGTGGACGTGCAGATGCGCACCAACGTGCCGCACATCTTCGCCATCGGCGACATCGTGGGTCAGCCGATGCTGGCGCACAAGGCGGTGCATGAGGCGCACGTGGCGGCGGAAGTGGCGGCCGGCGAGAAGGCTTTCTTCGACGCCCGCGTGATTCCCTCCGTGGCCTACACGGACCCCGAGGTGGCCTGGGTGGGCCTCACCGAGGACCAGGCCAAGGCGCAGGGCATCGCGGTCAAGAAGGGCCTGTTCCCCTGGGCGGCCTCCGGCCGCGCCATCGCCAACGGCCGCGACGAGGGCTTCACCAAGCTGCTGTTCGACAAGGAGTCCGGCCGCATCCTGGGCGGCGGCATCGTGGGTACGCACGCCGGCGACATGATCGGCGAGGTGGCCCTGGCCATCGAGATGGGCGCCGACGAGGTGGACATCGGCAAGACCATCCACCCGCACCCCACGCTGGGTGAGAGCATCGGCATGGCGGCGGAGGTGGCGCACGGCACCTGCACGGACGTGCCCCCGGCGCGCAAGTAAGGCGGCGAGGCCGCAACGAAAAAGGCGGCCCGCAGGCCGCCTTTTTTCATGGCCGCCGAGGGCGGCCGCTACCGAAGCCGGGTCTCAGGGCGACGCCAGGGGCTTGGCGGGCTTGGCCGGCGGGGCCTCGGCGGAGCCGCCGGTGAGGACACGGCGGGCGCCGTCGAAGCGGCGCACCCAGTAGCTGCCGGACATGTCCTCGACACGGACCTCGGCGCCGGGCTTGGGCGCATGGATGAACTTGCCGTTGCCCACGTAGATGCCGACGTGGCTGAAGGCGCGGCGCATGGTGTTGAAGAAGACCAGGTCGCCGGGCTTGAGCTCCTTCTTGTCGATGACCTCGGTCGCGGCGGCCTGCTCGTTGGCGCGGCGGGGCAGCACCATGCCCATGGTCTGCTCGTAGAGGGCGCGGACGAAGCCGCTGCAGTCGAAGCCGGTGTCCTCGGAGACGCCGCCGCGGCGGTAGGGCACGCCCAGGAAGCCCATGGCGTTGACCACCAGGTCGGAGGCGCGGTCCTTGACGTTGACGCCGACCTGCTCGATGCGCCCCAGCAGGCCGCGTTCGGACAGCAGCCGGCCCATGTCGTCCTCACCGGGACCCGGCGCCGCAAAGGCGGGCAGGCTGATCGCCAGGAGGAGGGTGGGGAGCCATCGGGACATCCGGTCGAGCTTAACAGGCTGGCACGCCGCGTCAACCGGAAAAAGCGCACGTAACCTGTTGATTCAATTCAATCTTTGACAGCGTACGGGGAATCCCGCAGAGATCCGGCGGTGCGGCCCGTGCCGTCGCCACAATGCACCCATGACCCATTCCCTGATTCCGCATGCGCGCGGCCGCCTGCTGCCGCGGCTCGTGGCCGGCCTGCTGGCCTGCCTGTCGGGGCTGCCGCTCGCCGTCCACGCCCTGACCCTGGAAACCGTGGCCCGGGGCCTGGAGCACCCCTGGGCGGTGGCCTTCCTGCCCGGCGGGCAGTTCCTCGTCACCGAGCGGCCGGGGCGGCTTCGGGTCATCGAGGCCGACGGGCGCCTCGGCCCGCCCCTGGCCGGGGTGCCGGCCGTGGACGCGCGCGGCCAGGGCGGGTTGCTCGACCTGGCCCTGGACCCGGACTTCGCCCGATCCCGCCAGCTGTTCTTCTGCTTCGCGGAAGGCGGCGCCGGTGGCAACGCCACGGCCCTGGCGCGGGCGCGGCTGGCGGCCGACCTGACGCGCCTCGAGGAGGTCCGCGTCATCTTCCGGCAGCAGCCGCAGGTGTCCAGCCAGCTGCATTTCGGCTGCCGCATCGTGCCGGCCCGCGACGGCACCCTGTTCCTCGCCCTGGGCGAGCGTTTCCACCGCATGCAGGACGCCCAGCGCCTGGACAACCACCTCGGCAAGGTGCTGCGCCTCACCCGCGATGGCGCCGCGGCGCCGGGCAACCCCTTCGCGCAGCGGCCCGGGGCGCTGCCGGAAATCTGGAGCCTGGGACACCGCAACCCGCAGGGCGCCACGCTGGCGCCCGACGGCGCGCTGTGGCTCCACGAGCACGGCCCGCAGGGGGGCGACGAGGTCAACCTGCCGCAGCCCGGGCGCAATTACGGCTGGCCGGTGGCCACCTTCGGGGAGCAGTACGGTGGCGGCAGGATCGGCGCCGGCCTGACGCAGGCCCCGGGCATGGAGCCGCCCCTGCACCACTGGACGCCGTCGGTGGCGCCGTCCGGCATGGCCTTCCTCACGAGTGACCGCTACGGGCCGGCCTGGCGCGGCAGCCTGTTCGTCGGCGCCCTGAGGGCGCGGCTGCTGGTGCGGCTGGAGGTGTCGGGCCCGGGCGAGCCGCCGCGGGTGCTGCGGGAGGAGCGGATGGACGCGGGCGACCGCATCCGGGACGTGCGCCAGGGGCCGGACGGCCTCCTCTACCTGCTGACGGACAGCCCGCAGGGCCGCCTGCTGCGGGTGGCTCCGGGGCGATGAGGGCGCCGGCGATCAGGGCTTGATCAGCCCCTTGCGCACGGCGTAGAGGGTGAGGCTGGCGATGTCGTTGATCTGCAGCCGCTCCATGATGCGGGCGCGGTGCACATCGACCGTCTTGGGCGACAGGCCCAGGTCGTAGGCGATCTCCTTGGAGGCCTTGCCCTGCGCGATCATGCGCAGGATCTCCACCTGGCGGTGGGTGAGTTCGTCGTCCACCGTGGGCTCGGACGGCTGCAGCAGGCGCTGCGCGATGACCGGGCTGAAGTAGCTGCCGGTGGCCATCACGCTGCGCAGGGCCTGTTCCAGCTCGAAGGGCGGCGCGTCCTTCATGAGGTAGCCGCAGGCGCCGTTGGCGACGGCGCGCTTGACGAAGTCGACGGTGTCGTACATCGACAGCACCAGCAGGCGCACCTCGGGGTGCTTGCCGTGGATCTCGGAGATGGCGGCGATGCCGTCCATGCCGGGCATGGAAATGTCCGTCATGACGACGTCGGGCTTGAGGTCCTCGACCAGGGTGACGAGTTCGCGGCCGTCATGGGCCTCGGCGATCACTTCAACGCCGTCGATCAGGGCCAGCAGGGCCTTGATGCCCGAACGCACGAGGTCGTGGTCGTCAGCGAGCACGACCCGGATCGTGGAAGGTGGGTCCTTGTGTTTCATGCAAAAGGTTTAGCGGTGCCGGTGCTCTAGCCTACAGCATTGCACGCACCGTGGCACCGTTGCCGTCGCAACCGCGCATCCTCAGCGAGCCGCCCGCCAGTTCGCAGCGCTCTTGCAGGGCCTGTAGCTCTCCGCTCGCCGCGGCGGGCGCGTGGCCGCCACAGGTGCTGACGGCGACCGCCAGCCGGTGGCCCGGCAGGAAGCGCAGGCGCACGCGCAGCTGGCGGGCGCCGGACCCGCTCACGGCCTGGCGCACCGCCTCGCGCACCACGCGTACTGCCAGCGGGGCCCGGTCGCCCAGGTCGCCGTCCTGCGCGCCCCGGGTGCTGACCGACCAGGGGATGCCGGCCGGTCCGGCCAGTTCCTGCACCGCCGTCTCGACGGTGGTGGCCAGGCCCAGCAGGTTGAGCTGGGCCGGCCGCAGGGCGAAGGACAGGGTCTTGAGCTGGTCGACCACGCCCTGGGCCATCGAGAGGGCGATGTCGGTGTGGGCGTTGGCCTTGTCTGCATCCTTGAGCTGCCGCGCGGCGTGCAGGTGGAGCATCATCCCGGCCATGGCCTGGCCCAGGCTGTCGTGGAGTTCGCGGGCCAGCCGGGCGCGTTCGTCCTCCTGGGCGGCCACCAGGCGCGCCGACATCTCGCGCAGGCGCGCATGGGCGGTGGCGAGCTCGGCGGCGAGGCGGGCCTGCTCGCGGGCGCGGGCGCGGGCCTCCAGCACCCGGTCGATGACCTGGGGCAGGGTGGCCAGCCGGTCCTTGGTGACGTAGTCCTGGGCGCCCTGGCGCAGCAGGTCGACGGCGGCCTGCTCGCCGATGGCCCGCGTCACCACGACCAGGGGGGGCGGATCGTCGCGCGCCTGCAGCATCTTCAGTGCGGCCACCGGCGAAAAGCGGGGCAGGTGGTAGTCGCACAGGACCAAGTCGACCGGCTGCTCGAGGGCGGCCGCGAACGCCTCGGCTTCCTCGACACGCTGGACCAGCCAGGCCCGCGCGGGCGCGGCCCGCTCCAGCGCGAGCTGGAGCAGTTCGATGTCGTCGGCGTTGTCGTCGACACAGAGCAGGCGGGTCGTCCTTGCGCTTGCGTAGGTCATTGTGATTATTGTTGGGGCGATGAACCACTGAGCACGCCCCGAACGTAGCCGGATATTTCCGAGTCAATTTAAGGAATTTCCTTAACCCGGCCGCACTGGGCCGCGAGCGTGTCAGTTCGAGGAAAGCGGCGGCGGCTGAAATAATCGCCCGCATGTTGCTAGACCCCGACGACTCCCAATTGCTGCTGGTCGACTACCAGCAGAAGCTCATGCCCGCGATGCACGACGCCGCGGGCGCGCTGGCCAATGCGCGCCGGCTCGCCCTGATCGCCCAGGCGCTCGAAGTGCCGTGCTTCGCCACCGAACACAACCCGCAGGGCCTGGGGCCCACCGTGCCCGAGCTGCGGCCGCTGGCCGGCCAGGTCCTGACCAAGATGGATTTCAGCGCCGCCGGCGTCGCGCTGCCGCGCCTTCGCCCGCCGGCCCGGCCGCAGCAGGGCGGCAACGTGCGCAGCCTGCCCAAGCACCTGCGCAAGCCGGCCGAGCCGGCCGCCACGCGCGAGGCCATCGTGCTGGCCGGCTGCGAGGCCCATGTCTGCCTGCTGCAGACGGCCCTCGAGCTGATCGAGGAAGAACTCGAGGTCTGGGTCGTCACCGACGCCTGCACCTCGCGCACCGAGCGCAATCGCGATGCCGCCTTCGACCGCCTGGCTGGTGCCGGCGCGGAGCTGGTCACCACCGAGATGGTGGCCTTCGAGTGGCTGCGGTCCGCCGAGCATCCGCTGTTCAAGGAGGTGCTCGGGTGGATCAAATGACCTGAATTTCAACTTCCAGAGTGAGGAGACGGAGAAGATGACGTACGAGGAGTTCTACCGGCAGTCGGTCGAGCAGCCTGAGGCCTTCTGGGCCGAGCAGGCCAAGCTGATCGACTGGCAGACCCCGCCGCAGCGGATCCTGGACAACGACAAGGCGCCGTTCACGCGCTGGTTCGTGGGGGGCAAGACCAACCTGTGCCACAACGCCGTCGACCGTCACCTCCCGGATCGCGCGGACCAGCCCGCGCTGATCCACGTCTCCACCGAGACCGGCATCGAGGAAACCTACAGCTTCGCGCAGCTGCACGAGAAGGTGCAGCTGGCCGCGGCCATGCTGAAGAAGCTCGGGGTGGGGCAGGGCGACCGCGTCCTGATCTACATGCCCATGATCCCCGAGGCCGTGTTCGCCATGCTGGCGTGCGCGCGCATCGGCGCCATCCACTCGGTGGTGTTCGGCGGCTTCGCCTCGGTCTCGCTGGCCACCCGCATCGAGGACGCCTCGCCCAAGGTCATCGTCAGCGCCGACGCCGGCTCGCGCGGCGGCAAGGTCGTGCCTTACAAGCCGCTGCTCGACGAGGCGATCCGCCTGTCCAGCCACAAGCCCGAGTCGGTGCTGATGGTCGACCGCGGCCTGTCGCCGTTCGAATCCACCACCGGCCGCGACGTGGCCTGGGCCGCGCTGTCCGCCGAGTGCGCCGGTACCGCTGTGCCCTGCGCCTGGGTCGATGCCACCGAGATCAGCTACACCATGTACACCAGCGGCACGACCGGCAAGCCCAAGGGCGTGCAGCGTGACGTCGGCGGCTACGCCGTGGCCCTGGCCTCCAGCATGAAGCACATCATGATGGGCGAGGCCGGCGGCACCTACTTCTGCACCAGCGACATCGGCTGGGTGGTGGGCCACAGCTACATCGTGTACGGCCCGCTGATCGCGGGCATGGCCACCATCCTATACGAGGGCCTGCCGATCCGCCCGGATGCCGGCATCTGGTGGAGCCTGGTCGAGAAGTACAAGGTCAGCGTGATGTTCAGCGCGCCCACCGCGGTGCGGGTGCTGAAGAAGCACGACCTGAGCTTCATGAAGAAATACGACCTGTCCAGCCTCAAGGCGCTGTTCCTTGCCGGCGAGCCGCTGGACGAGCCCACCGCCCGCTGGATCAACGACGCGCTGGGCGTGCCCATCATCGACAACTACTGGCAGACCGAGACCGGCTGGCCGATCCTCACCATCGCCAACGGCGTGGAGAAGAAGCGCTCCAAGTTCGGCAGTCCCGGCGTGCCCATGTTCGGCTGGCGCGCCAAGGTGGTCGACGAGTCCACCGGCGAGGAGCTGAAGGCGCCGAACCAGAAGGGTGTGGTGGTGATCGAGTCCCCCACGCCCCCGGGCTTCATGCAGACGATCTGGCGCGATGACGCCCGCTTCGTCAAGACCTACTGGGAATCCATCCCCGGCAAGATGCTTTACAGCACCTTCGACTGGGGCATCCGCGACGAGGACGGCTACTTCTTCATCCTGGGCCGCACCGACGACGTGATCAACGTCGCCGGACACCGCCTGGGCACCCGCGAGATCGAGGAGAGCATCTCCAGCCACTCGGCCGTCGCCGAGGTGGCGGTGGTGGGCGTGGCCGACCAGGTCAAGGGCCAGGTGGCCATGGCCTTCGCCGTGCTGCGTGACCCCGCGGCCTTCCCGGACGACGCGGCGAAGCTGAAGCTGGAAGGCGACATCATGAAGGTCGTCGACGGCCAGCTCGGCGCGGTGGCCCGCCCCGCGCGGGTGCGTTTCGTGACGCTGCTGCCCAAGACCCGCAGCGGCAAGCTCCTGCGCCGCGCCATCCAGGCCGTGTGCGAGGGGCGCGACCCGGGCGACCTCACCACCATCGAGGACCCGTCCACCCTGCAGCAGATCAAGGACCTCGTCCAGGCAGGCTGATACGCCATTCGTGCTAATCGCGTGCGGTGGATGCCGCACTGGTGTCGCACGAAGGCAAACCGAAGTTGCGCGCAAAGGCCGCGTTCGATGGCACAATCGCGCGGCAACTTCGGTTCCTTCCAGCCACAGTCGCATCCGCCAACCGGTTCAGCCGTGTCGCGGAAGGTTTTCTTAACCAGCTCAATGCTCCCTGAAGGGGAGCGGAAAGTAGCGCACCATGAGTGAGACGAACAACGTCTACGCCGCGTACAACGGCAACTCCTATCTCTTCGGGGGCAACGCGCCCTATGTCGAAGAGATGTATGAAAACTACCTGGCCAATCCCGGCAGCGTGCCCGACACCTGGCGCGAGTACTTCGACGCGCTGCAGAACGTGCCCGCGGTCGACGGCTCCGATGCCAAGGACGTCCCCCACCTGCCGGTGATCAACGCCTTCGCCGAGCGCGCCAAGGCCGGTGGCACCAAGACGGTGATGGCCAGCGAAGACGCCGAGATGGGCCGCAAGCGCACCGCGGTGCAGCAGCTGATCGCCGCCTACCGCAACGTGGGCCAGCGCTGGGCCGACCTGGACCCCCTCAAGCGCACCGAGCGCCCCGCCATTCCCGAGCTCGAGCCGTCGTTCTACGGCCTCAAGGATGCCGACCAGGAAGTGGTGTTCGACACCAGCAACACCTTCTTCGGCAAGGACAAGATGTCCCTGCGCGAGCTGCTGAACGCGCTGCGCGAGACCTACTGCGGAACCGTCGGCGCCGAGTACATGTTCATCACCGACCAGACGCAGAAGCGCTGGTGGCAGCAGAAGCTGGAGGCGATCCGCAGCAAGCCGTCCTTCAGCGCCGAGCGCAAGAAGGCCATCCTGGAGCGCCTGACGGCCGCCGAGGGCCTGGAGCGCTACCTCCACACCAAGTACGTCGGCCAGAAGCGCTTCTCGCTCGAGGGCGGCGAGAGCTTCATCGCCGCGATGGACGAACTGATCCAGTCCGCCGGCGAGAAGGGCGTGCAGGAAATCGTCATCGGCATGGCCCACCGCGGCCGCCTGAACGTGCTGGTGAACACCCTGGGCAAGATGCCCGGCGACCTGTTCGCCGAGTTCGACCACACCGCCCCCGAGGACCTGCCCGCCGGTGACGTGAAGTACCACCAGGGCTTCAGCTCCGACGTCTCCACCCGTGGCGGCCCGGTCCACCTGAGCCTGGCCTTCAACCCCTCGCACCTGGAGATCGTGAACCCGGTGGTCGAGGGCAGCGTGCGCGCCCGCATGGACCGCCGCGGCGATGCCCAGGGCAAGCAGGTGCTGCCTGTGCTGGTGCACGGTGACGCGGCCTTCGCCGGCCAGGGCGTGAACCAGGAAACCCTGGCGCTGGCCCAGACCCGCGGCTACACCACCGGCGGCACGGTCCACATCATCATCAACAACCAGATCGGCTTCACCACCTCCGATCCGCGCGACCTGCGCTCCACCCTGTACTGCACCGACATCGTCAAGGGCGTCGAGTCCCCGGTGCTGCACGTCAACGGCGACGATCCCGAAGCCGTGGTGCTGGCCACCCAGCTGGCCCTCGAGTACCGCATGGAGTTCGCCAAGGACGTGGTGGTCGACATCATCTGCTTCCGCAAGCTGGGCCACAACGAGCAGGACACCCCGAGCCTGACCCAGCCGCTGATGTACAAGAAGATCTCGGCCCACCCCGGCACCCGCAAGCTGTACGGCGACCGCCTGGTCACCCAGGGCGTGCTGCCCGCCGACGGCCCGGACGCCATGGTCAAGACCTACCGCGCCGCCATGGACGCCGGCAAGCACACGGTCGACCCGGTGCTGACCAACTTCAAGAGCAAGTACGCCGTCGACTGGTCGCCGTACCTGAACAAGAAGTGGACCGACGCCTGCGACACCTCGATCCCGCTGACCGAGTGGAAGCGCCTGGCCGAGAAGATCACGACCATCCCGTCCACCGTCACCCCGCACACCCTGGTGAAGAAGGTCTATGACGACCGCGCCGCCATGGGCCGCGGCGAGGTCAACGTGGACTGGGGCATGGGCGAGCACATGGCCTTCGCTTCGCTGGTCGCCTCCGGCTACGGCGTGCGCCTGTCCGGCGAGGACTGCGGCCGCGGCACCTTCACGCACCGCCATGCCGTGATCCACGACCAGAACCGCGAGAAGTGGGACGTGGGCACCTACGTGGCGCTGGAGAACGTGGCCGAGAACCAGGCCCCGTTCGTGGTCATCGACTCCATCCTGTCCGAAGAGGCGGTGCTGGGCTTCGAGTACGGCTACGCCTCCAACGACCCCAACACCCTGGTGATCTGGGAAGCCCAGTTCGGCGACTTCGCCAACGGCGCCCAGGTGGTGATCGACCAGTTCATCGCCTCCGGCGAAGTGAAGTGGGGCCGCGTCAACGGTCTGACCCTGATGCTGCCGCACGGCTACGAAGGCCAGGGCCCCGAGCACAGCTCGGCCCGCCTGGAGCGCTTCATGCAGCTGGCCGCCGACACCAACATGGGCATCGTCCAGCCGACCACGGCCAGCCAGATCTTCCACGTCCTGCGTCGCCAGATGCTGCGTGACCTGCGCAAGCCGCTGATCATCATGACGCCCAAGTCCCTGCTGCGTAACAAGGACGCGACCTCGCCGCTGTCCGAGTTCACCAAGGGCTCGTTCCAGACCGTCATCCCCGAGAACAAGGAGCTCAAGGCCGACAAGGTCAAGCGCGTCATCGCCTGCTCGGGCAAGGTCTACTACGACCTGGTCAAGAAGCGTGAGGAGAAGGGCGCCGACGACGTCGCCATCATCCGCATCGAGCAGCTCTATCCGTTCCCGCACAAGGCCTTCGCCGCGGAGCTGAAGAAGTACCCGAACGCCACCGACATCGTGTGGTGCCAGGACGAGCCGCAGAACCAGGGCGCCTGGTTCTTCATCCAGCACAACATCCACGAGAACATGCTGGACGGCCAGAAGCTGGGGTATGCCGGCCGCGCCGCCTCCGCGTCGCCCGCCGTGGGTTACTCGCACCTGCACCAGGAGCAGCAGAAGGCGCTGGTCGACGCCGCCTTCGCCAAGCTCAAGGGCTTCGTGCTGACCAAGTAACCCGCCTCCGAACGAACATCCAAGGAATAGAACTCAAATGGCTATCGTTGAAGTCAAAGTCCCGCAACTGTCCGAATCGGTCGCGGAAGCCACCCTGCTGCAGTGGAAGAAGAAGGCCGGTGAGGCCGTCGCCCAGGACGAGATCCTGATCGAAATCGAGACCGACAAGGTCGTGCTCGAGGTGCCGGCGCCCGCCGCCGGCGTGCTCGGCGAGATCGTCGTCGCCGATGGCGGCACCGTGGTCTCCGATCAGCTGATCGCCAAGATCGACACCGAAGGCAAGGCCGGCGCCGCTGCGCCCGCCGCCGCTGCCCCGGCCCCCGCCGCGGCCGCTGCCGCACCTGTCGCTGCGGCCCCTGCCGCGACCGGTGGCGCCATGGCCGGCGTGGCCATGCCCGCCGCCGCCAAGCTGATGGCCGACAACAACCTCGCCGCCGGCTCCGTGGCAGGTTCCGGCAAGGACGGCCGTGTCACCAAGGGCGACGTGCTGGCCGCCGTGGCCGGTGGCGCCAAGGTCGCCGCCTCGGTGCCGGTCTCCGTGGCTCCCAAGGCCTCGCTGCCCCAAGTGGCTGCCCCGGCCGTCCTGGACCTGGGCAACCGCCCCGAGCAGCGCGTGCCCATGACCCGCCTGCGCGCCCGCGTCGCCGAGCGCCTGCTGCAGTCCCAGGCCACCAACGCCATCCTGACCACCTTCAACGAAATCAACATGGCCCCGGTCATGGAGATGCGCAAGCGCATGCAGGAGCGTTTCGAGAAGGAACACGGCGTCAAGCTGGGCTTCATGTCCTTCTTCGTGAAGGCCGCCGTCCACGCGCTGAAGAAGTTCCCGGTGCTGAACGCCTCGGTCGACGGCAACGACATCGTCTACCACGGCTACTTCGACATCGGCATCGCCGTGGGTTCGCCCCGCGGCCTGGTGGTGCCGATCCTGCGCAACGCCGACCAGATGTCCTTCGCCGACATCGAGAAGAAGATCGCCGAGTTCGGCCAGAAGGCCAAGGACGGCAAGCTGGGCATCGAGGAGATGACCGGGGGCACGTTCTCCATTTCCAACGGCGGCACCTTCGGCTCGATGATGTCCACCCCCATCATCAACCCGCCCCAGTCGGCCATCCTGGGCGTGCACGCCACCAAGGACCGCGCCGTGGTCGAGAACGGCCAGGTCGTGGTTCGCCCGATGAACTACTTCGCCATGTCCTATGACCACCGCATCATCGACGGCCGCGAAGCCGTGCTGGGCCTGGTGGCCATGAAGGAGGCGCTGGAAGACCCGGCCCGCCTCCTGTTCGACATCTAAGGCATACGCCAGTGGACGCGGCCTTCAGGGCCGCGTCCCTTTTGAGGCATCCAGGAAGAATCACCATGAGCAAACAATTCGACGTCGTCGTCATCGGCGGCGGCCCCGGCGGCTACATCGCGGCGATCCGCGCCGCGCAACTCGGTTTCAACGTCGCCTGTATCGACGAGTGGAAGAACGACAAGGGCGGCCCGGCCCCCGGCGGCACCTGCACCAACGTCGGCTGCATCCCCTCCAAGGCCCTGCTGCAATCGTCCGAGCACTTCGAGCACGCCAACCTGCACTTCGCCGACCACGGCATCTCCGTCAAGGACGTGAAGATGGACGTCGCGAAGATGATCGCCCGCAAGGACGCGGTCGTGAAGCAGAACAACGACGGCATCCTGTACCTGTTCAAGAAGAACAAGGTCACCTTCTTCCACGGCCGCGGCTCCTTCGTGAAAGCCGCCGAAGGCGCCAACGAGATCAAGGTCACCGGCGCCACCGAGGAGACCCTGGTCGCCAAGCACGTCATCATCGCCACCGGCTCCAACGCCCGTGCGCTGCCCGGCGTGCCCTTCGACGAGAAGAACGTGCTGTCCAACGACGGCGCGCTGCGCGTGGGCGCCGTGCCCAAGAAGCTGGTCCTGATCGGCTCTGGCGTGATCGGCCTGGAGATGGGCTCGGTGTGGCGCCGCCTGGGTGCGGACGTCACCATCCTGGAAGGCCTGCCCACGTTCCTGGGCGCGGTCGACGAGCAGATCGCCAAGGAAGCCAAGAAGGCCTTCGACAAGCAGGGCCTGAAGATCGAGCTGGGCGTGAAGGTCGGCGAGATCAAGAACGGCGCCAAGGGCGTGTCCGTGGCCTACACCAACGCCAAGGGCGAAGCCCAGAAGATCGACGCCGACAAGCTGATCGTCTCCATCGGCCGCGTGCCCAACACCATCGGCCTGAACGCCGAGGGCGTGGGCCTGCAGCTGGACGAGCGCGGCGCCGTCGTGGTCGATGCCGACTGCAAGACCAACCTGCCCGGCGTGTGGGCGGTGGGCGACGTGGTGCGCGGCCCGATGCTGGCGCACAAGGCGGAGGAAGAGGGCGTGGCGGTGGCCGAGCGCATCGCCGGCCAGCATGGCCACGTGAACTTCAACACCATCCCCTGGGTGATCTACACCAGCCCCGAGATCGCGTGGGTGGGCCGCACCGAGCAGCAGCTCAAGGCCGATGGCGTGAAGTACAAGGCCGGCACCTTCCCGTTCCTGGCGAACGGCCGTGCGCGCGCCCTGGGCGACACCACCGGCATGGTCAAGTTCCTGGCCGACGCCGCCACCGATGAAATCCTGGGCGTGCACATCGTCGGCCCCATGGCCAGCGAGCTGATCTCCGAGGCCGTGGTGGCGATGGAGTTCCGCGCCTCCAGCGAGGACATCGCCCGCATCTGCCACGCGCACCCCTCGCTGTCCGAGGCGACCAAGGAAGCCGCCTTGGCCGTCGACAAGCGCACGCTGAACTTCTAAGAAGCCGGTGTCCGCAGTCCCCAAGGCGTCCGGCGTCCGCGCGGCCTACGAGGCCGAACTCGCGGCGCGGGGTTACACCGCTGACCCCGCGCAGCTGAGGGCGGTGGACGCCCTGGAGCGGTGCGCCCTGGAATGGGCGCATTTCAAGGAGAAGCGCTCCAACGCGCTGAAGAAGCTGATCAACCGCCCCGCCATCCCGCGGGGCGTCTACATGTACGGCGGCGTCGGCCGCGGCAAGAGCTTCCTGATGGACTGCTTCTTCAATGCCGTGCCGCTGCGCCGCAAGACGCGCCTGCATTTCCACGAGTTCATGCGCGAGGTCCATCGCGAGCTCGCCGACATGCAGGGGACCGTCAACCCGCTGCAGGTGCTGGGTGAGCGCATTTCGAAGCGCTACCGCCTGATCTGCTTCGACGAGTTCCACGTCGCCGACATCACCGACGCGATGATCCTGCACCGGCTGCTGGACTCGCTGTTCGACAACGGCGTGGGCCTGGTCACCACCTCCAACTTCAAGCCCGACGAGCTGTACCCGAACGGGCTGCACCGTGACCGCATCCTGCCGGCCATCAAGCTCCTGAACGAAAAGCTGGAGGTCATCAACGTCGACAACGGCACGGACTACCGCCGCCGCACCCTCGAGCATGTGAAGCTGTACCACACGCCGCTGGGCCCGCAGGCCGACGCCGAGATGGATGCCGCGTTCACCGAGCTGGCCGAGAGCCACGACGAGGACCCGGTGCTGCACATCGAGAAGCGCGAGATCCAGGCCCGCCGCAAGGCCGGCGGGGTGGTGTGGTTCAACTTCAGGGCGCTGTGCGGCGGACCGCGGTCCATGAACGACTACCTGGAGATCGCCAGCCAGTTCCACACCGTGATGCTGTCGGACGTGCCGCACATGCCGGTGAACATGGCCTCCGAGGCCCGCCGCTTCACCTGGCTGGTGGACGTGCTGTACGACCGCCGGGTCAAGCTGGTGATGTCGGCCGCCGTGCCGCCCGAGCAGCTGTACACCGAAGGGCCCCTGTCGCATGAATTCCCGCGCACGGTCTCGCGCCTCAACGAGATGCAGTCCGCCGAGTTCCTCGCGGAGGAGCGCCGGGTGGTCGACACGCGGCTCACATGAAGTCCGTCCTCGCGATCGTGCTGCTGGCGCTGGGTGCCGGCGCGCTCGCGCAGGACCCCGCTTCGGAGAAGTCCCGCATCCAGGCCGAGCGCCGGCGCATCGAGGCCCAGCGGGCCTCGGAGGAGGCCGCCTGCCGCACGCGCTTCGCCGTCACCGACTGCCTCGAGGACGTCCGCCGGCGCTGGCGCGGCCCGCTGGCCGACCTGCGCCGCCAGGAAGTTGCCCTCGACGACGCCGAGCGCCAGCGGCGCGGCGCGCAGCAGCGCGCTGACGTCGAGCAGCGCCAGGCCGAGGCGCAGCAGGAGCAGGCGCAGCGCCGCGCGCGCGTCGCCTCCGAGCAGCGCGAGCGCGAGGAGCGCGCCGCGGCCAAGGCGGCAGGCCCCACCCCGGGCGGCGCGCCGCGGCCGCCCGCCGCGCCGGCCTCCGGTCCCCGCTTCACCCCGCAGCAGGAGGCGGAAAACGCCCGTGCCCGGGCGGCCCGCGTGGACAGCGCCCGCGAGCACAAGGAGGCGGTGCAGCGGCGGCAGGCCGAGCGCAAGCGGGAGGCGGCGCGGCCGCTGCCCGTGCCGCCCTGAGGCGGTGCCGCGGGCGGCTCAGTCCTCGATCCGCCCGACCTTCACGATCACCAGCGACAGGTTGTCGCCGGTGCCGCCCGCCCGGGCGCGGGCCTTGTCCACCAGGAAATGCGCCGCCTCGCGCGGCGGCAGGGAGTCCAGTGCCGCGGCCAGCTCCTGGGTGCTGAAGTAGTGCCACAGGCCGTCGCTGCAGGCCAGCAGCGTGTCGCCGGGAACGAGCTCCTCGATGCGGTGCAGGTCGGCCGGCGGGTCCTCCGGCGAGCCGAGGCAGCTCACCAGGATGTTCGACTGCGGATGGTTCAGCGCCTCCTCCTCGGAGAGCTCGCCGCGGTCCACCAGCGCCTGCACCCAGGAGTGGTCCCGCGTGCGCGCCTGGAGGCTGCGGCCGCGGAAGTGGTAGACGCGCGAGTCGCCGGCGTGGACCCAGTGGCAGCTGCGATCCGGCATGACCAGGAAGGCGGCGATGGTGCTGTGCGGCTCCTGCTCGGCGGAGATCGCGGTCAGCCGGATCACCATGTGCGATTCGCGCACCAGCTGGCGCATCAGGTCGGCCGGCTCGTCGTGCGTGGGGGTGAAGCGCTCGAACAGCTGCCGCGCCGTGAGCATGACCTGGTCGGAAGCCTTGCGCCCGCCGCTGCGGCCGCCCATGCCGTCGGCCACGACCGCCAGCAGGCATCCCGGCGTGCGCGGGTGGGTCAGGAGGGCGAGCTGGTCCTGCTGGTAGTCCCGGTCGCCCTTGTGCAGGCCGGTGGCCGCGGTGAGTCTGAGTCCTTGGGGCATGGAATGGCAGGGATTATTCCTGCCCTCACGGTATTATCAAGCGCCTTGGATACCAACCTGCATTCCCCTGAGCGACACCTGATCGAGCTGCGGATGGAGCACGCCGACCTGGATGCCCTGATCGACCGCGCCTGCCTGCAGGTCCCGACCGACGAACTGATGCTCCGGCGCCTGAAGAAGCGCCGGCTGGCCCTGCGGGACCAGATCGCGGTCCTCGAACTCCAGCTCGATCCCAAAGAGCCGGCATGACCGCCCGCAGGGGCGCCGCACCCCGATGAGTCTCGAGCAGGCCGTCCTGGAGGCCTTCACCGCCGGCGGCGCGCTCTCGCGCGCGGCGGACCATTTCCTGCCCCGGCCGGGCCAGACCGAGATGGCCCTGGCCGTCGCCCGCACCATCGAGCACGGCGGGGTGCTGGTGGTCGAGGCCGGCACCGGCGTCGGCAAGACCTTCTCCTACCTCGTGCCCGCGCTGCTCTCGGGCGAGCGGGTGCTGCTGTCCACCGCCACCAAGACCCTGCAGGACCAGCTGTATGGGCGCGACCTGCCGCGCCTGGTCGAGGCGCTGGGCCTGCCGGTGCGCACCGCGCTTCTCAAGGGGCGGGCCAGCTACCTGTGCCTGCACCGCATGCAGGCTGCGCGCGAGGACGCCATGCTCCCCGACCGCACCGCGGTGCGGACCCTGGCCAAGATCGAGGAGTGGTCGCAGGTCACCCGCACCGGCGACCTCGCCGAGCTGCCCGGGCTGGACGAACGCTCCGCGGTCATTCCCCTGGTCACCTCCACCCGCGAGAACTGCCTGGGCGCGCAGTGCCCGAAGTTCAACGCCTGCCACGTCAACGCCGCGCGGCGCGAGGCCCTGGCCGCGGACGTGGTCGTGATCAACCACCACCTGTTCTTCGCCGACCTGTCGGTGCGCGAGTCGGGCATGGCCGAACTCCTGCCCACGGTGCGGGTGGCGGTGTTCGACGAGGCGCACCAGCTCAATGAGACTGGCGTCCAGTTCCTCGGCACGCAGCTGTCGACCGGGCAGGTGCTGGACCTGTGCCGCGACCTCCTGGCCACCGGCCTGCAGCTCGCGCGCGGCCTGGTCGACTGGCAGCAGGTGGCGGCCCGCCTGGACCGCGCCGCGCGCGACCTGCGCCAGGCGGTGGCCCCCTCGGGGCCGGCCCTGCGCCTGGCATGGAACGGCGAGCACCCCGACACCGCCGACCCGCTCGCCTGGCCGCGGGCCCTCGAGACCCTGGCCGAGGCCTGCCACCAGGCCATGGATGCCCTCGACACCGTCACCGAGCTCGCCCCCGACTTCGTCCGGCTGCACGAGCGCTCGGCCTCGCTGGCGCAGCGCGCCGAGCGCTTCGCCGCGCCCTGTGCGCACGAGGCCGTGCGCTGGGCCGACGCCGGCCTGCAGCTGCGGCTGGTGGAGTCGCCGCTCGACATCGCGCAGGCGGTGCGCACCCGCCTGCTGAAGGTGGACGAGGAGGGCGGTGCGATGGCGACTTCCCGCGCCTGGGTCTTCACCTCCGCCACGCTGGGCGACGACGCGCGCCTGTCCTGGTTCACCGAACCCTGCGGCCTGCATGACGCCCAGGTGCTGCGGGTGGACAGCCCGTTCGACTACGCCCGGCAGGCCGCGCTGTACGTGCCCTCGCCCTTTCCCAAGCCCGCCGACCCGGCGCACCCGGGGCGGGTGGCGGCGCTGGCGATGGAGGGCGCACGCCGCCTGGGCGGGCGCACCATGGTCCTCACCACCACGCTGCGGGCGCTGCGCGCCATCGGCGACGCGCTGCAGGTGCGGCTGGATGGCGAGCTGGAGGTGCTGGTGCAGGGCCAGTGGCCCAAGCGGCGGCTGATCGAGCGGTTCCGCGAGGGGGCGACGCAGGGCCGTCCCGGGTGCGTGCTGGTGGCGTCGGCCTCGTTCTGGGAGGGGGTGGACATCCCCGGTGACGCGCTGGAGCTGGTGCTGATCGACAAGCTGCCGTTCCCGCCGCCCGGCGACCCGCTGGTGGAGGCGCGCTCCCAGCGGCTCGAGGCCACAGGCCGCAACGCCTTCAACGCCTACTACGTGCCCGAGGCGGCGGTGGCGCTCAAGCAGGGGGCGGGGCGGCTGATCCGCCGCGAGTCCGACCGCGGCCTGCTGGTGCTGTGCGACAGCCGCCTGGTCTCGATGGGGTATGGCCGGCGGCTGCTGGCGGCGCTGCCGCCGATGCGGCGCCTGTCGACGCCGGAGGATTACGCGGCGGCGCTCGACGCGCTGGCGCTCACCAGAGCTTCCACCACGGATCCTTGGGCGCCGTGACGGCGCCCGGGCCGCCGAGGTGGACGCTGGCCGGGAAGCTGGCGGCGAGCACGCGGCGGGTGTCGTCGGCCAGCTGGGTCAGCTTCAGGGCCTCGTAGGACTTGACCAGCAGGGCCAGGGCCTCCTCGACGGCGGGCACGTTCTGGTACTCGGAGACGGCGGCCTGGGCCCGGCTGATGGCGGCCACGTAGGCGCCGCGGCTGTAGTAGTAGCGGGCGACATGCACCTCGTACTGCGCCAGCGAGTTCACGATGTAGACGAGGCGGGCCTGGGCGTCGGGTGCGTACTTGGACTGGGGAAAGCGCGTCACCAGGTCCTTGAAGGCCTCGAAGGATTCCTTGGCGGCCTTCTGGTCACGCTCGGACAGGTCCTGGCGCGCGATCCAGGAGAACAGGCCGAGGTTGTCGTTGAAGTTCACCAGGCCCTTGAGGTACAGCGCGTAATCCACGCCGGGGCTGGCGGGGTGCAGGCGCATGAACCGGTCCAGCGTGGCGATGGCCTCGGCCGCGTCGCCGGCGCGCCACTGCGCGTAGGCCTTTTCCACCTGGGCCTGCTGCGCCAGCGGCGTGCCGGCGGCGCGGCCCTCGAGCTTTTCGTACAGCTGGATCGCCTTCTCGTAGGCGTTGGCCGCCATCTCGTCCTTGGCCTCGGCGTAGATGCGGTTCGGGCTCCAGTTGGCGGTCTTGTCGTCCGAGGTGGACGCGCACCCGGCCAGCAACGTGAGGCCGGCGGCCAGCAACAGGGCGGGGACCGCCGATAATTTCGCACGCAGCATCGCGCAGGCTTTCAAGAAAAAGGGCACTTTGATTATATCGACCGACCCCCTCGACACCGGGGAGGAAACGGCCTCCGGCGAGGCCCCGGACGCGGGCGCGGACAGCGAGATCCGGCCCTTTCGCATCGCCCCCGAATGGCACGGCCAGCGCCTGGACCGCGCGCTCGCCGCGCTGGTGCCGGAGTTCTCGCGCAGCTACCTGCAGCAGCTCGTGGAGGACGGCGCGGTGCGCATCGCCGGCCGGCCGGTCACACGCAGCGCGCAGAAGGTGCGGGCCGGCGACCTGGGCGAGGTGGAACTGCGCCCCACGCCGCAAAGCCAGGCCTTCGTGCCCGAGGCCATGGACCTGGACGTGGTGCACGAGGACGCCCACCTGCTCGTGGTGAACAAGCCCGCCGGCCTGGTGGTGCACCCTGCGCCCGGCAACTGGCGCGGCACCCTCCTCAACGGCCTGCTGGCGCGCGACCCGCGCGCCGCGCAGCTGCCGCGCGCCGGCATCGTGCACCGGCTCGACAAGGACACCAGCGGCCTGATGGTGGTGGCCCGCGACCGGGCGACGATGGAGGCGCTGGTGCGGCTGATCGCCGCGCGCGAGGTGTCGCGCCAGTACCTGGCGCTGGCCCACCGGCCCTGGTCGGGGCCGCAGGCGCGCGAGGTCGACGCGCCGATCGGCCGCGACCCGGCCAACCGGCTGCGCATGGCGGTGGTCGACCTGGCGCGCGACGCCGGCAAGCCGGCCCAGACCCTGTTCGAGCTCCTGGGCAATGCGGATACGGGCTGCCTGGTGCGTGCCAGCCTGCGCACCGGCCGCACCCACCAGATCCGCGTCCACATGGCCCACATCGGGCACCCGCTGGTGGCCGACACGCTGTACGGCGGTGCGCCCGCCGCGGGCCTGGCGCGGCAGGCTCTCCACGCCTTCCGGCTGGCCTTCACCCACCCGGCGACGGGCCAGCCGCTGGCCTTCCACGCCCCGTTGCCGGCGGACCTCGCGGCGGGCCTCGCCGCCTGGGGGCTGCGTTACAATGCCCCGGCGCTTTCGCCCTGACCCGCAAGGCGCCTGAGCGGCCCCGATCCCAGGCGGCCGACGCCCCGCGGGCAGCCCTCCCGCCACCCGGATGCCCGAGGCCCTCGCTCCTCGGCCCGCCGCGCCCCGCGGCACCTTCCTTCGTGACGCGAACATGAACACCTCGGATGCCAAGCGCGTCCTGGAAACGGCCCTGATCTGCTCGCACCAGCCGCTGACGCTGCGCGAGATGCGTACCCTGTTCGACGACGAGCTCGGCGCCGACACGGTCAAGGCCCTGTTGCAGGACCTGCAGGACGAATGGACGCCGCGCGGCGTGGAGCTGGTCAGCGTGGCCAGCGGCTGGCGCTTCCAGAGCCGTCCCGAGATGCGCGAGTACCTCGACCGCCTGCACCCCGAGAAGCCGCCCAAGTACACCCGCGCCGCGCTGGAGACGCTGGCCATCATCGCCTACCGCCAGCCGGTGACGCGCGGGGACATGGAGGACATCCGGGGCGTGACCATCAACTCCCTGATCCTCAAGCAGCTGGAGGACCGCGGCTGGGTGGAGGTCATCGGCCACCGGGAGGCCCCGGGCCGCCCCTCGCTGTATGCCACCACCCGCCAGTTCCTGGACGATTTGGGCCTGTCCTCGCTGGACCAGCTGCCCGAGCTGGAGAGCCCCTCCCACCAGGCCCAGCTGATGGCGCAGCTGGCCGGCGACGAGCCGCCCGCGCAGGGCGACCTGGGGCTGTCCGCGGAGGGCGGGCCCGAGGCCGTCGCGCCCGCCGGGACCGTCGAAGCCGCCCAGGCGCCCGAGCCCCAGGCCGCCGGCTCCGGTGCCGACCCGGCGCAGGCCGGCGCGCAGCTCGCGCTGGTCGATGCCGACGGCGACGAGGCCGCGCCCGACACCCCCGATAACCCTGAGACTGCGCGGGCCGCCGGGCCCGTGCCCGACGCGGAGCCTTCCGCGCCCGCGACCGAACCTGGAACACCATGACCGATACCCTGCCCGACGAGGGCTCCACGCCCGACCTGCCCGAGGCCGACTCCACGCCCGCCGCCGAAGCCGCGCCGGCCCAGCCTGCGGGCGCCGCGCCCGGCCAGCCGGCCGAGGCCGTGCGTTTCGAGGACGTGGTGTCCGGTGAGTTCGACGCCCAGGACGCGGCGGCCGACGACGCCGGCCCCGCCAAGCGCGTGCTCGCCCCCCAGGCCGACTCCCCCAAGCTGCACAAGGTGCTGGCCCAGGCCGGCCTGGGCTCGCGCCTGGAGATGGAGCAGCTGATCATGGAGGGCCGGATCTCGGTGAACAACGAGCCCGCCCACATCGGCCAGCGCATCCAGTGGGGCGACCAGATCAAGGTCAACGGCAAGCCGATCCGCGTGCGCATCGCGCCGCCGCCGGCCCGAGTGATCGCCTACCACAAGCCGGTGGGCGAGGTCGTCACCCATGACGACCCGCAGAATCGCCCGACCGTGTTCCGCAAGCTGCCGCGTCTGCAGCAGGGCAAGTGGCAGTCGGTCGGCCGCCTCGACCTGAACACCGAGGGCCTGCTGCTGTTCACCAGCTCGGGCGAGCTGGCCAACAAGCTGATGCACCCGCGCTTCGGCCTCGAGCGCGAGTACGCCGTGCGCGTGCTGGGCGCCCTGAGCAACGAGGAGAAGCAGAAGCTGCTCGACGGCGTCCAGCTGGACGACGGCCCGGCCGCCTTCGGCTCCATCGAGGACGGGGGCGGGGAGGGCGCCAACGCCTGGTACCGCGTCACCATCTCCGAGGGCCGCAACCGCGAGGTGCGCCGCCTGTTCGAGACCGTGGGCCATGCGGTCAGCCGCCTGATCCGCATCCGCTACGGCGCCATGGTGCTGCCGCGCGGCCTCAAGCGCGGCGCCTGGATGGAGCTGGACGAGCGTGACATCCGCGAGCTGATGAAGGCCGCGGGCGCCGAGGCGCCGGCCCGGGGCGAGGGCGGCGACGCCGCGCGCCGCGGCAAGCGCCCGCCGCCGGACCGCCGCGGCGGTCCCCAGGGCCGCAACCGGGGCGGCCAGCCCGGCGGCATGCCGCGCGACGGCGGCGGGCAGCAGCGCCGCGGCAAGGCGGGGGGCGGCGGTGCCGGCGCCGGTGGCGGCAAGTCCGGCGGCGGCCAGCCCGACCCGATGAAGACCTCCTTCGGCTACATCGGCGCCGACAGCTTCACCCGCCAGCGCCAGCAGGGCCCCGGCGGCCCGCGCGGCGGCGGCCAGGGCGGTGGTGGCGGCAATCGTCGCGGCCGCGGCCGCTAAGGTTTTTCCCCAAGGTTAAAATTGCGGGCTTTGCCGAACTTTCGGGTCCGCGGCAATTCCATTCATCCACGCTCAGGAAAGAAATCCAATGGCTATCGAACGCACCCTGTCCATCATCAAGCCCGACGCCGTCGCCAAGAACGTCATCGGCCAGATCTACTCCCGCTTCGAAGGCGCCGGCCTGAAGATCATCGCCGCCAAGATGGTGCACCTGTCGCGCGGCGAAGCCGAGCAGTTCTACGCCGTGCACAAGGCCCGCCCGTTCTTCAAGGACCTGGTGGACTTCATGGTCTCCGGCCCCGTCATGATCCAGGCCCTGGAAGGCGAGAACGCCATCGCCAAGAACCGTGACCTGATGGGCGCGACCGACCCGAAGAAGGCCGAGAAGGGCACCATCCGCGCCGACTTCGCCGACAGCATCGACGCCAACGCCGTGCACGGCTCCGACGCCCCCGAAACCGCCGCTGTGGAAGTTGCCTTCTTCTTCCCCGGCATGAACGTCTACTCGCGTTAATCCGCGGGCGACCGCAATGCAATGACGACGGCCAACCTTCTCGACTTCGACCTGGAGGGCTTGGCCGCGTTTTGCGAAACGCTGGGTGAGAAGCGCTTCCGCGCCACCCAGCTGTATCGCTGGATCCACCAGCGGGGCGCCTCCAGCTTCGACCAGATGACCGATCTGGCGAAGTCCCTGCGGGGCAAGCTCCAGACCGCCGCCCGCATCGAGGGCCTGCCGGTCATCACCCAACAAGAGTCTTCGGACGGCACCATCAAGTGGCTGTTCGACGTCGGCGGTGGCAATGCCGTCGAGTCCGTGTTCATCCCCGAGGACGACCGCGGCACGCTGTGCATCTCCTCCCAGGCCGGCTGCGCCGTGGGCTGCCGTTTCTGCTCCACCGGCCACCAGGGCTTTGCCCGCAACCTGAGCACCGGCGAGATCATTGCCCAGCTCTGGTTCGCCGAGCACTTCCTGCGCAAGCACCTGGGCACGAGCGAGCGCGTCATCTCCAACGTCGTGATGATGGGCATGGGCGAGCCGCTGCAGAACTACGCCGCCCTGGTGCCCGCGCTGCGCACCATGCTGGACGACCACGGCTACGGCCTGTCGCGCCGGCGCGTCACCGTCTCCACCTCGGGCGTCGTGCCGATGATGGACCGGCTGGCGCAGGACTGCCCGGTCGCCCTGGCGGTCTCCCTGCACGCGCCCACCGACCCGCTGCGCGACAACCTGGTGCCGCTCAATCGCAAGTACCCGCTGGCCGAACTGCTCGACGCCTGCAACCGCTACCTCGAGCACGCCCCGCGCGACTTCATCACCTTCGAGTACTGCATGCTCGAGGGCGTCAACGACCAGCCCGAGCACGCCCGCGCCCTGATCGACCTGGTGCGCCACCACGGCGGCCGCGGCGTGTCGTGCAAGCTGAACCTGATCCCGTTCAATCCCTTCCCGGCTTCCGGCCTGTCGCGCTCGCCGCAGAAACAGGTGCTCGCCTTCGCCAAGATGCTCAGCGATGCTGGTATCGTCACCACCGTGCGCAAGACACGAGGGGACGACATCGACGCCGCCTGTGGCCAGCTGGCCGGCGACGTCAAGGACCGCACCCGCGTGGGCGAGCGCATCGCGCAGCAGCGCACCGTGATGCTCAAGCCGGTGAAGGAGGGTTCTGCATGATCCGTCGCACGCGTACCGTGGCCCTGGTCCTGGGCCTGGCCGCGATCCTGGGCAGCCTGACCGGCTGCGGCAACGTCCCCCAGGGCGCGGGCGCCCGCAACGACCCGGTCACCGAGTCCGACGAATCTCCCGAGCGCCGCCGCGCCCGCATCCGCCTGGAGCTGGCCGTCGGCTACTTCGAGGAGGGCCGCACGCCGATCGCGCTCGACGAGATCAAGCAGGTGCTGGCCAGCGACCCGAGCTTCGCCCCGGCCTACAACCTGCGCGGCCTGATCTACATGCGCCTGGCCGACCTGCGCCAGGCCGAGGACAGCTTCCGCCGCGCCCTGGCCCTGGACTCGCGCGACGGCGACACCCTGCACAACTACGGCTGGCTCATGTGCCAGCAGGCGCGCCATGCCGAGGCCCTGCAGGCGTTCGAGCAGGCGCTGGCCAACCCCACCTACACCGGCCGCGCCAAGACCTTCATGGCCCAGGGCCTGTGCCTGGCCCGCGCCGGGCGCAATGGCGACGCCGAGCGCAGCCTCGCCCGCTCCTACGAGCTGGACGCGGCCAACCCGGTGACCGGCTACAACCTCTCGCGCCTGCTGCTCCTGCGCGGCGAGCTCGAGCGGGCCCAGTTCTACATCCGGCGCCTGAACAACAGCGAATTCGCGAATGCTGAATCGCTGTGGCTCGGCATCCGGGTCGAGCAGCGCATCGGCGACCGCGTCGCCATGCAGCAGCTCGGCGACCAACTCAGAAAACGCTACCCCCAGTCCCGAGAACTGGTGGCGTACGACCGTGGAGCCTTTGATGAATGATTCGGCCCAGGCCGACAACCTGACCCCCTCCGCCGCCAGCAGCACCTTCGGTGCGGGCGGCGCAGGCGCCATGCTGCGCGCGGCCCGCGAGGCCCAGGGCGTGCACGTGACGGCGCTGGCCGCGGCCCTCAAGGTCCCCAGCCGCCAGCTCGAGGCCCTCGAGTCCGACCGGCTCGACCAGCTGCCCGACCTGACCTTCGCCCGCGCGCTGACGGCCAGCATCTGCCGCCAGCTCAAGGTCGACCCGGCGCCGCTGCTCGCGGCCCTGCCGCAGGGCGCGCCGCACCTGCGCACCGACCGCGACTCGCTCAACGAGCGCTTCGAGGAACCGGGCGAGGTCGCCTCCGGCGGCTGGCGCGAGTGGCTGGGCCGCCCGCCGGTGCTGGTGGCGCTGGCCCTGCTCGTGGCCGCGGTGGTGCTGCTGGCGGTGCCGCTGCGCCGCGAGGCGCCGGTGACGTCCCCGGCCGCCTCCGCGCCGCAGCCCGCCGCCTCCGAGCCGGCCGCCACGGCGGGCCAGGTCTCCGAATCCGTCACGCCGGCCCTGCCGGCCGCCAGCACGCCCGGCCTCGCGGTCGAGACCGTCACGCCGGCGCTGCCCGCCGCCTCGAGGTGAGCATGGACCAGCCCTGCCTGCCCATCACCGCCGCCGCGCCCGCGCCGCGCCGCTCGCGCCAGGCGCGCATCGCCTGGGGCTCCCGCGTGGTCACGGTGGGCGGCGATGCGCCGGTGCGCGTGCAGTCGATGACCAACACCGACACGCAGGACGCCATCGCCACCGCGATCCAGGTCAAGGAGCTGGCCCAGGCCGGCTCCGAGGTCGTGCGCATCACGGTCAACACGCCCGAAGCCGCCCAGCAGGTGCCCTACATCCGCGAGCAGCTCGATCGCATGGGCATCGACGTGCCGCTGGTGGGCGACTTCCATTACAACGGCCATCGCCTGCTCACCGAGTTCCCGGCCTGCGCCGAGACGCTGTCCAAGTACCGCATCAACCCCGGCAACGTGGGCCGCGGCGACAAGAAGGACAAGCAGTTCGCGCAGATGGTCGAGGCCGCCATGCGCTGGGACAAGCCGGTGCGCATCGGCGTGAACTGGGGCAGCCTGGACCCCGACCTGCTCGCGCAGATGATGGACGACAACAGCCGCCGCGCGCAGCCCTGGGATGCCAAGGCCGTGATGTACGAGGCGCTGGTCACTTCCGCCATCGACTCGGCCAAGCTGGCCGAGTCCCTGGGCATGGACCCGAACCAGATCCTGCTGTCCTGCAAGGTCAGCGGCGTGCAGGACCTGATCTCCGTCTACCGCGCACTGGCCGCGCGCTGCGACTACGCCCTGCACCTGGGCCTGACCGAGGCCGGCATGGCCACCAAAGGCACGGTGGCGTCCAGCGTGGCCATGGGCATCCTGCTGCAGGAAGGCATCGGCGACACCATCCGGGTCTCGCTCACGCCGCAGCCGGGCGAGTCGCGCACGCAGGAGGTGGTGATCGCCTCCGAGATCCTGCAGGCCCTGGGCCTGCGCGTGTTCGTGCCCAGCGTCACCGCCTGCCCCGGTTGCGGGCGCACCACCAGCACCACCTTCCAGGAGCTGGCCAAGCAGATCGACGACTTCCTTCGCCTGCAGATGCCGGTGTGGCGCCAGCGCTACCCCGGCGTCGAGCAGCTCAAGGTGGCCGTCATGGGCTGCATCGTCAACGGCCCCGGCGAGAGCAAGCATGCCGACATCGGCATCAGCCTGCCCGGGACCGGCGAGGCCCCGGCCGCGCCCGTCTTCATCGACGGCCAGAAGGCCCTGACCCTGCGCGGCGAGGGCATCGCCGCCGAATTCCAGCAGATCGTCGAGAACTACATCGAGAAGCGCTTCGGCTCCGCCGGGGCGGCCTGATTTCCTTTCCATGACCGAGAAGAACAACAACGCCGCAAAGGCAACGCCCCTGGCCGCCGTCAAGGGCATGAACGACATCCTGCCGCCGGTCTCGGCGCAGTGGGAGTGGCTGGAGGACCGGGTGCGCTCGCTGATGGCGCGCTACGCCTACCGCAACATCCGCACCCCCATCGTCGAGCCGACCGCACTGTTCGTGCGCGGCCTGGGCGAGGTGACCGACATCGTCGAGAAGGAGATGTACTCCTTCGAGGACCGCCTCAACGGCGAGCAGCTCACGCTGCGCCCCGAGGCCACCGCCGGCGTGGTGCGCGCGGTCAACGAGCACAACATGCTCTACGACGGCGGCAAGCGGCTGTACTACATGGGCCCGATGTTCCGCCACGAGCGCCCGCAGCGGGGCCGCTACCGCCAGTTCCACCAGATCGGCGCCGAGGCCCTGGGCTTCGCCGGCCCCGACGTCGACGCCGAGATCATCCTGCTGGCCTGCGCCCTGTGGCGCGAGCTGGGCCTGACCGACTGGCGGCTGGAGCTGAACAGCCTGGGCCAGCCCGAGGAGCGCCGCCAGCACCGCGCCGAGCTGATCGCCTACCTGGAGCGCCACGCCGACCTGCTCGACGACGACGCGAAGCGCCGCCTGCATTCCAACCCGCTGCGCATCCTGGACACCAAGAACCCGGCGATGCAGGCGATGGTCGAGGGCGCGCCGCGCCTGATCGACTTCCTTGGCGAGCAGTCCCTGGCGCACTTCCATGGCGTCAAGGCCATCCTCGAAGCCAACGGCATCCCCTACACGGTAAACCCGCGCCTGGTGCGCGGCATGGACTACTACAACCTCACGGTGTTCGAGTTCGTGACCGACCGCCTGGGCTCCCAGGGCACCATCTGCGCCGGGGGCCGCTACGACTACCTGATCGGCCAGATCGGCGGCAAGCCTGCGCCGGCCGTGGGCTGGGCGCTGGGCGTGGAACGGGTGCTGGAGCTGCTGAAGGAGCAGGGCGCGCAGGCGCCGGCCCACGCGCCCGACGCCTATGCCATCGTCCCCGACGCCGCGGCCATGCCGCAGGTCCTCAGGCTGCTGCAGGCGCTGCGCGCCGCCGGCGTGAGCGTGCAGATGCACGCCGCCGGCGCCGAGGGCATGGGCAGCATGAAGTCCCAGTTCAAGAAGGCCGACGCCAGCGGTGCGCGCTATGGCCTGATCTTCGGCGGCGACGAGCTCGCCGCCGGCGAGGTCACCGTCAAGTCGCTGCGGGACGGCGCCGGCGCCCAGTCGCGCCAGCCGCTCGCCAGCCCGGCGGCCTGGGCCGCCAGCCTCAAGGCCTGAGGCCCGGGCCCGTCACTACAATCGCGCGCACACTTCCGATACCCCATGGCCTCTCACCTCGACCTCGAAGAACAGGAGCAGCTTGCCGAGATCAAGCACTTCTGGAACAAGTACGGCAACCTGATCACCTGGGTGCTGATCGTCGCCTTCGGCGCCGTCGCGGCCTGGAACGGCTGGCACTGGTGGCAGAACCGCCAGGCCGCCCAGGCCTCGGCGCTGTTCGCCGAGGTCGACCGCGCCGCCCAGTCCGGCGAGATGGCCCGGGTCGAGCGTGCCTTCGCTGACATCAAGGACAAGTTCGGCGGCACCACGTACGCCGCGCAGGCTGGCCTGCTGGCCGGCCGCGCGCTGGCCGAGGGCGGCAAGGGCGATGCGGCCAAGGCCGCCCTGGGCTGGGTGGCCGAGAAGTCGTCGGACGACGGCCTGAAGGCCGTCGCCCGCCTGCGCCTGGCCGGCCTGCTGGCCGATGCGAAGGCCTATGACGACGCCCTGCGCCAGCTCGACGCCGGCCTGCCGGCCGCGTTCGCCGCGCTGGCCGCCGACCGTCGCGGCGACATCCTCCAGCTGCAAGGCAAGAAGGATGCGGCCAAGGCCGAATACAAGAAGGCGCTGGCCGGCCTGGATGCGCGCAACGACTACCGCCGCCTGGTGGAAGTCAAGCTCACCGCCCTGGGCGGCGAGGCCGTCACCGCCGCGGCGCCCGCCGCGCCCGCGAAATGACCGCCCGCCCGACGCGCGCGCGCATCGCCCGCGGCCTGGCCGTGGCCGCCGCGGCCGCCGCATTGGCGGGCTGTGCGTGGATGCCCAGCTTCCTGGGCGGCTCCGGCGGTGCGCTCAAGCCCGCCGAGCTCCAGCCCAACCCGAACCTGCAGCCGGTGCGCCAGGCCTGGACGGCCCGCATCGGCCGCGTCGATTTCCCGCTGACGCTGCAGCCCGCGGCCGGCCTGGTTGTGGCCGCTGCCGGTGACGGCACCGTCGCCGCCTTCGACGCCGCCACCGGTGCCGAGCGCTGGCGCGGTTCCGCCGGTGGCGCGCTGTCGGCCGGCGTCGGCAGCGACGGCCCGCTCGCTGCGGTCGTCACCCGCGGCAACGAACTGGTGGTCCTGTCCGCCGGCCAGCCTGCCTGGCGCCAGCCGCTGGGCGTGCAGTCCTTCACCGCGCCCCTGGTGGCCGGCGGGCGCGTGTTCGTGCTCGCGGCCGACCGCTCGATCCATGCCTTCGACGCCGCCAACGGCCGCAAGCTCTGGACGCAGCAGCGCCCGGGCGAGGCGCTGGTGCTGCGCCAGGCTGGCGTGCTCCTGGCCGTGGGCGACACGCTGGTGGCGGGGCAGGGCGGCCGCCTCGCCGGCCTCAACCCGCTGACCGGTGCGATCCGCTGGGAGTCCGGCATCGCCACCTCGCGCGGCACCAACGACGTCGAGCGCCTGGTCGACCTCGTCGGCCGCACCAGCCGCGTGGGCGACAGTGTCTGCGCCCGCGCCTTCCAGTCGGCCGTCGGCTGCGTCGACACCCGCCGCGGCCAGCTGGCCTGGACCCGCAGCGCCAACGGCGCCGAGGGCCTCACCGGCGACGACCGCCTGGTCGTCGGCACCGAGTGGGACGGCAAGGTCATCGCCTGGCGCCGCGACAGCGGCGAGCGCGCCTGGACCCACGAGGCCCTGCTGCAGCGCGGCCTCTCCACCCCGCTGATGCTCGGTCGCACCGTGGCCATCGGCGATGCCTTCGGCTACGTGCACCTGCTGTCCCGCGAGGACGGCAGCCTGCGCCAGCGCCTGTCCACCGACGGCTCGGCCATCGCGGCCGCCCCGGTGCTCGCCGGCAACACCCTGGTCGTGGTCACCCGCAATGGCGGTGTCCACGGCTTCATCCCCGAGTAAATGAAACCCGTCGTCGCCCTGGTCGGCCGCCCCAATGTCGGCAAATCGACCCTCTTCAACCGCCTGACCAAGTCGCGCGACGCCATCGTGGCCGACTTCGCCGGCCTCACGCGCGACCGCCACTACGGCAACGCGCGCCTGGGCAAGCGCGAGTTCATCGTCATCGACACCGGCGGCTTCGAACCCACCGCCGAGAGCGGCATCTATGTCGAGATGGCCCGGCAGACCCGCCAGGCCGTGGCCGAGGCCGACGTCGTGATCTTCGTCGTCGACGCCCGCGCCGGCCTGTCCGCGCAGGACCACGACATCGGCAACTACCTGCGCAAGCTGGGCAAGCCCACCGTCCTCGTGGCCAACAAGGCCGAGGGCATGAAGGAGGGCCACCAGCTCGCCGAGTTCTACGAGCTGGGCCTGGGTGAGGTGCTGGCCGTCTCGGCGGCCCACGGCCAGGGCATCCGCGGCATGGTCGAGATCGCGCTGGACCAGCTGGGCCTGCCCGAGCCCGACGACGAGGAGGGCGAAGTCGACGAAAGCCTCATCAAGCTGGCCGTCGCCGGCCGGCCCAACGTCGGCAAGTCCACCCTGATCAACACCTGGCTCGGGGAGGAGCGCCTGGTCGCCTTCGACATGCCGGGCACCACCCGCGACGCGATCTCGGTGCCCTTCGAGCGCGCCGGCCAGAAGTACGAGCTGATCGACACCGCCGGCCTGCGCCGCAAGGGCAAGGTCTTCGAGGCGATCGAGAAGTTCTCGGTGGTCAAGACGCTGCAGGCCATCGAATCGGCCAACGTAGTCCTGCTGCTGCTCGACGCCACCCAGGGCGTGACCGACCAGGACGCCCACATCGCGGGCTACATCCTCGAGTCGGGCCGCTCGGTGGTCATCGCCGTCAACAAATGGGACGCGGTGGACGACTACCAGCGCGAACAGCTGCAGCGCCAGATCGAGCAGCGCCTGGCCTTCCTGAAGTTCGCCGCGCTGCACTTCATCTCGGCCAAGAAGCGCCAGGGCCTGGGCCCGGTGTGGCAGTCCATCAGCGCCGCCCACAAGTCGGCCATGGTCAAGATGCCCACGCCCGTGCTCACCCGCCTGCTGCTGGAGGCGGTGCAGTTCCAGTCGCCCAAGCGCGCCGGCATGTTCCGCCCCAAGCTGCGCTACGCGCACCAGGGCGGCATGAACCCGCCGGTGATCGTGGTCCACGGCAACTCGCTGGAGCACGTGACCGACGCCTACAAGCGTTTCCTCGAGGGCCGCTTCCGCAAGGAGTTCAACCTGATCGGCACGCCCCTGCGCATCGAGATGAAGACCTCCAAGAACCCCTACGCGGACAAGGAGTGAGCCGCGCAACGATTACTTGCGCGGCAGCTTTGCTGTGGTAAGGTGGGGCTTCCCGAACACAATCACTTAACACGGAGAATATCGTGAGCAATAAAGGGCAACTCCTCCAAGACCCCTTCCTGAACACCCTGCGCCGGGAGCATGTGCCCGTGTCGATCTACCTGGTCAACGGCATCAAGCTGCAGGGTCAGATCGAGTCCTTCGACCAGTATGTGGTCCTCCTGCGAAACACCGTGACGCAGATGGTCTACAAGCACGCGATTTCCACCATCGTCCCCGGGCGCGCCGTGAATTTCAACGCGGCGGAGAGCCAGGAGACCCCCGCCGCCTGACGGCGCGCCGCGGGCCTGGCCTGCACCACAGCCCGGGCGACCCGCCCCCACCCCAGCCCGGGCCCCTCACTTGCAAGAAGCTTCCCAACGCCCAGCCGCCCTCGCCATCCTGGTGGGGGTGGACTTTGGCGATCCCCATTTCGATGCCGGCCTCGAGGAGCTGGGCCTGCTGGCCCAGACCGCGGGCCTGCAGCCCGTCGCTCGCGTCACCTGCAAGCGCCGCGCGCCCGATGCCGCGCTGTTCATCGGCAGCGGCAAGGCCGACGAGATCAAGTTCATGGCCGAACAGAGCGGCGCCACCGAGGTGCTGTTCGACCAGTCGCTCAGCCCCGCGCAGCAGCGCAACCTCGAGCGGCACCTGGGGCTGCCGGTCAACGACCGGACCCTGCTCATTCTGGAGATCTTCGCCCAGCGCGCCCGCAGCCATGAGGGCAAGCTCCAGGTCGAGCTCGCCCGGCTGCAATACATCAGCACCCGCCTGGTGCGGCGCTGGTCGCACCTGGAGCGGCAGACCGGCGGCGCCGGCGTGCGCGGCGGCCCCGGCGAGAAGCAGATCGAACTCGACCGCCGGATGATCTCCGACGCCATCAAGCGGACCCGCGAGCGCCTGGAGAAGGTCAAGCGTCAGCGCGGCACCCAGCGCCGCCAGCGCGAGCGGCAGGGCGCCTACACGATCTCCCTGGTGGGCTACACCAACGCCGGCAAGTCCACGCTGTTCAACGCCCTGGTCAAGGCCCGCGCCTACGCGGCCGACCAGCTGTTCGCCACGCTCGACACGACCACCCGCCAGCTGTACCTCGCACCCACCGGCGAGGAGGGGCAGGGCGTCGGCCGCTCGGTCTCGCTGTCCGACACGGTGGGCTTCATCCGCGACCTGCCGCACGGCCTGATCGACGCCTTCCAGGCCACGCTGCAGGAGGCGGCCGATGCCGACCTGCTGCTGCACGTGGTCGACGCCGCCAACCCCGGCTTTCCCGAGCAGATCGACCAGGTCCAGCGCGTGCTCCACGAGATCGGCGCGGCCGACGTGCCGCAGGTCCTGGTGTTCAACAAGGTCGACGCGCTGCCCGAGAGCCAGCAGCCGCGGCAGGCCCAGGACACCTACGAGCTCGAAGGGCGGCCGGTGCCGCGCCTGTTCGTCAGTGCGCGCACCGGCGCCGGCCTGCCGGCCCTGCGTGAGGTCCTGGCGGCGCACGCCGCGGCGGCGGCCCGCGCCCGCGGCGGGGCCGAGGGCGATGACAGAAAGCCTCAAATGCAAGAGGCGGATGCCTGATTCGGCACAATGCCACCAGTACAAGTCAAACAAGCCATCGCATGAACCTCCCTTTTCCCGGCTTCCTCGCGCAGGCGCTGCAACGCCTGCGGGGCATGTTCAACCTGAACGACCCGCGGTGGGGGCGAGGCGGCGACGAGCCGCGCAGCGAGAACCCGCGCCCCGAGGGTGAGCGCCCCAACGGCGGCGGCTCCCGCGGCCCCAACCAGGGCCCGCCGGACCTCGACGAGCTGTGGCACGACTTCAACCGCAAGCTCGGCGGCCTGTTCGGCGGCCGCGGCGGCAATGGCGGCAATGGCGGCAGCGCCGGCGCGCAGCCGCCCGACATGAAGAGCGCCGGCATCGGCGCCGGCCTGGTGGCCGCGGTGGTCGTCCTGATCTGGCTGGGTACCGGCTTCTTCATCGTGCAGGAAGGCCAGCAGGCCGTCATCACCCAGTTCGGCCGCTACCAGTCGACCGTCGGCGCCGGCTTCAACTGGCGCCTGCCGTACCCGATCCAGCGCCACGAGGTGGTCACCGTCACGCAGATCCGCTCGGTCGACATCGGCCGCGACAGCGTGATCCGCGCCACCGGCCTGCGCGAGTCGGCCATGCTCACGCAGGACGAGAACATCGTCGAGATCAAGTTCGCGGTGCAGTACCGCCTGAAGGACGCCCGCGCCTGGCTGTTCGAGAGCAAGAACCCGCAGGAAGCGGTGGTCCACGCCGCCGAGACTGCGGTGCGCGAGGTGGTCGGCAAGATGCGCATGGACTCGGCCCTGGCTGACGAGCGCGACCAGATCGCCCCGCGCGTGCGCACCCTGATGCAGACCATCCTGGACCGCTACAACCTCGGCGTCGAGGTCGTGGGCATCAACCTGCAGCAAGGCGGCGTGCGCCCGCCCGAGCAGGTGCAGGCGGCCTTCGACGACGTGCTCAAGGCCGGCCAGGAGCGCGAGCGCGCCAAGAACGAGGCCCAGGCCTATGCCAACGACGTGATCCCGCGCGCGGTCGGCACGGCCTCGCGGCTGAAGGAGGAGGCCGAGGCCTACAAGGGCCGCATCGTCGCCCAGGCCCAGGGCGACTCGCAGCGTTTCCGCTCCGTGCTGGCCGAATACCAGCGCGCGCCCCAGGTCACGCGCGACCGGCTGTACCTGGAGACCATGCAGCAGATCTACCAGAACGTGACCAAGGTGCTCGTCGACTCGCGACAGGGCTCGAACCTGCTGTACCTGCCGCTCGACAAGATCATGCAGCAGGTGGCGCAGGAAGGCGCGCCCGCCGCGGCCGCCCCGGCGGCGCCCGCCGGCCCCTCCGCGCCGGCGCCCGCCGCGGGCGACTCGCGCTCGCGTGAGAACACCACCCGTGGCCGCGAGCGCGAGACGCGCTGACCCGCAGGGAGCACAAGAACATGAACAGGATCGGTTTCCTCATCTCCTCCGTGCTGGTGGCCCTGGCCATCATCAGTTCCACCGTCTTCGTGGTCGACCAGCGCCAGTTCGGCGTGGTCTATGCCCTGGGCCAGATCAAGGCCGTCATCACCGAGCCCGGCCTGCACTGGAAGCTGCCGCCGCCGTTCCAGAACGTGAGCTACATCGACAAGCGCCTGCTCACGCTGGACAGCGCCGACACCGAGCCCATGCTCACCGCCGAGAAGCAGCGCGTGGTCATCGACTGGTTCGTGCGCTGGCGCATCTCCGACCCCTCGCAGTACATCCGCAACGTCGGCCTGGACGAGCAGGCCGGCGCCAACCAGCTCAATCGCGTGGTGCGCAACGCCTTCCAGGAGGAGATCAACAAGCGCACGGTGCGCGAGCTGCTCTCCACCGCCCGCGAACAGCTGATGGCCGACGTCAAGCGCGAGGTGCAGGACGTGGTCAAGGGCGCCAAGCCCTGGGGCGTGGAAGTGGTCGACGTGCGCATCACGCGGGCCGACTATGTCGAGGCCATCACCGAGTCGGTCTACCGCCGCATGGAGTCCGAGCGCAAGCGCGTGGCCAACGAGCTTCGCTCCACCGGCACCGCCGAGGGCGAGAAGATCCGCGCCGATGCCGAGCGCCAGCGCGAGATCACCGTGGCCAACGCCTACCGTGACGCCCAGAAGATTAAGGGCGAGGGCGACGCCGAGGCCGCGCGCGTCTACAACGACGCCTTCGGCCGCGACCCGCAGTTCGCCCAGTTCTACCGCAGCCTCGAGGCCTACAAGTCCAGCTTCACCAAGAAGGGCGACGTGATGGTCCTCGACCCCTCGGGCAGCGACTTCTTCCGGGCCTTCCGCGGCCCCGGCAACGCGCCGGCCGCCCCCGCAGCCTCCGCCGCGCCGCGCAAGTAAGCCCGGGGCGCGCGCGTGGACCGGGATCTGCTCTGGGCGGCCATCGCCCTGGTGCTGGTCTTCGAGGGGCTGGTGCCCCTCGTGGCCCCGGCCCGCTGGCGCCGCACGATCACCCAGCTCACGCAGCTGGCCGACGGCCAGCTGCGGTTCTTCGGGCTGGTCTGCGTGGTCCTGGGGCTGCTGCTCCTGGCCTGGGTCACCTCCTGATCACGGTCGCCGCGGGCGACCCCATCCCTGGCCGGTAAAATACCGGTTTTAACAGCGTCCCCCTTTCCATGTCCGCCTGGGTCCTGCCGGATCACATCGCCGATGTCTTGCCCTCCGAGGCCCGGCACATCGAAGAGCTTCGCCGCGAACTGCTCGACACCGCCCGCAGCTATGGCTACGAGCTGGTGATGCCGCCGCTGCTGGAGCACCTGGAGTCCCTGCTCACGGGCACCGGCGAGGCGCTGGACCTGCAGACATTCAAGCTGGTCGACCAGCTCTCGGGCCGCATGATGGGCCTGCGGGCCGACACCACGCCGCAGGTCGCCCGCATCGACGCCCACCTGCTCAATCGCCCCGGCGTCACCCGCCTGTGCTACTGCGGCCCGGTGCTGCACACCCGCCCCGACCGCCCGCACGCCACCCGCGAGCCGCTGCAGTTCGGCGCCGAGATCTACGGCCATGCCGGCCTGGAGGCCGACCTCGAGGCCCTGGCGCTGGCCCTCGACTGCCTGCGCGCCACCCAGGTGGTGGGCCCCTCGGTGGACCTGGCCGACGCCCGCATCGTGCGCGCCCTGCTGGCCGGCGTGAACGCCGATGCCGCCACCCTGGTGCGCGTGCATGCCGCACTGGCCGCCAAGGATTCGAGCGAGCTCGCCGCGCTGACCCGCGCCTTCCCCGAGGCCTCGCGCGAGGGCCTGCGCGCGCTGGTCTCGCTGTATGGCGACGCCGCGGTGCTCGGCGAGGCCGTGAAGGCGCTGCCCCCGCTGCCCGAGATCCGCCAGGCGCTGGACAACCTGCGCTGGCTGGCCGGCCATGTCGAGGGTGCCCGCGTGAGCTTCGACCTGGGCGATGTCCGCGGCTACAGCTACTACACCGGCGCGCGTTTCGCCATCTACGTGCCCGGCGCCAGCGACGCCCTGGTGCGCGGCGGCCGCTACGACGAGGTCGGCGCCGTCTTCGGCCGCAACCGGCCCGCCGCCGGCTTCAGCCTGGACATGAAGGAACTGGTCGGCGTGGCCGCCAGCCGCCCGCTCAAGGCCGCGATCCGCGCGCCCTGGGGCGAGGATGCCGGCCTGCGCGAGGCCATCGCGCGCCTGCGCCGTGACGGCGAGACCGTGGTCTGCGTCCTGCCGGGCCACGAAAGCGGGGTGGACGAGTTCCACTGCGACCGCGAGCTGACCTGCCAGGCCGGCGCCTGGGTCGTGTCGGCCCTCTGAACACACTGAATTTTCCTGAGAGTTTTTCGATGACAAAGACAACTGGTCGCAACGTGGTCGTGGTCGGCACCCAGTGGGGCGACGAAGGCAAGGGCAAGCTCGTGGACTGGCTCACCGAGAGCGCCCAGGGCGTGGTGCGCTTCCAGGGCGGCCACAACGCCGGCCACACGCTGGTGATCAACGGGGTCAAGACCGCCCTGCACCTGATCCCCTCCGGCATCATGCGCCCCGGCGTGAAGTGCTACATCGGCAACGGCGTGGTGCTGTCGGTGGCCAAGCTGTTCGAGGAGATCGCCGGCCTGGAGAAGGCCGGTGTCGAGGTGCGCTCGCGCCTGCGCATCTCCGAGGCCTGCCCGCTGATCCTGCCGTTCCACGCGGCGCTGGACATCGCCCGTGAAGCCAAGCGCGAGCAGGGCGGCACCGAGAAGATCGGCACCACCGGCCGCGGCATCGGCCCGGCCTACGAGGACAAGATCGCCCGCCGCGCCCTGCGCGTGCAGGACCTCAAGCATCCCGAGCGCTTCGCCGCCAAGCTGAAGGACCTGCTGGATCTGCACAACCACGTGCTCACCACCTACCTGAACGCGCCGGCCGTGGACTACCAGTCCACCCTGGACGAGGCCCTGCGCCTGGGCGAGATGCTCAAGCCCATGATCGCCGACGTCTCGCGCGAGCTGAACGAGGCCCACCGCGACGGCGCCAACCTGCTGTTCGAAGGCGCCCAGGGCACGCTGCTGGACGTGGATCACGGCACCTACCCTTACGTCACCTCGAGCAACTGCGTGGCCGGCAACGCCGCCGCCGGCTCGGGCGTGGGCCCGGGCATGCTGCACTACATCCTGGGCATCACCAAGGCCTACTGCACCCGCGTGGGCGGCGGCCCGTTCCCCACCGAACTCGATTGGCAGACCGAGGGCACCGTGGGCTGGCACCTGTCCACCGTGGGCGCCGAGAAGGGCGTGACCACCGGCCGCTCGCGCCGCTGCGGCTGGTTCGATGCCGCGCTCCTCAAGCGCTCGGCCCAGGTCAACGGCCTGACCGGCCTGTGCATCACCAAGCTCGACGTGCTCGACGGCATCAAGGAGCTGCAGCTGTGCGTGGGCTACGAGCTCGATGGCGAGCAGATCGACATCCTGCCCCTGGGCGCCGACGAGATCGCCCGCTGCAAGCCGATCTACGAGACCATGGAAGGCTGGACCGACAGCACCGTGGGCGTGACCGAGTACGACAAGCTGCCGGTCAACGCGCGCCTGTACCTGCAGCGCATCGAGCATGTGACCGGCGTGCCGGTCGACATCATCTCGACCAGCCCGGACCGTGACCACACGATCATGATGCGCCACCCCTACCTGGCGGCCTGAACCCTGACTGCAGAAAGAGGAAACCACGCATGTTGACCGAAGACGGCAAGCACCTGTACGTCAGCTACGACGAGTACCACAACCTGATCGAGAAGCTGGCGCTCAAGGTGTACCAGTCGGGCTGGGAGTTCGACACCATCCTGTGCCTGGCCCGCGGCGGCATGCGCCCCGGCGACATCCTCTCGCGCATCTTCGACAAGCCGCTGGCGATCATGTCCACCAGCTCCTACCGCGCCGAGGCCGGCACGGTGCAGGGCCAGCTGGACATCGCCCGCTACATCACCACGCCCAAGGGCGAGATCGCCGGCCGCGTGCTGCTGGTCGACGACCTGGCCGACTCCGGCGTGACCCTGCGCAAGGTGGTGGACCAGTTGAAGAACAACTACAAGCCCATCACCGAGCTGCGCAGCGCGGTGATCTGGACCAAGGGCGTGTCGACCTTCGAGCCGGACTACCAGGTCGAATTCCTGCCGACCAACCCCTGGATCCACCAGCCCTTCGAGTCCTACGACAGCCTGGGACCCGAAAAGCTGCTGGAGAAGTGGAAGCTCTGAGCTTCCACGCCCTGGGCGCCTAGCCCAGGGTCACCAGGCGGCCCGTGCGCGCCGCCTCGGTGATGGCCTCCACCACCACCAGGTTGGCCAGGCCGTCCGCCGCCGTCACCAGCGGCTCGCACTCCCCGCGCACCACCGCCGCGAAATGCGCCATCTGGCGCACCAGCGGGTCCTCGCGCACCATCTCCACCACGCTGGCCTCGAACGGCTTCCACCACGAGCGGCTCGCGCCGGCGTCGGGGTAGGCCTTGAGGCGCATGGTCGGCACCGACAGGCTGCCCTGGGTGCCGGCCAGCACGTAGCAGTCCTCGTCGCCATAGGTGGTGTAGGCCTTGTTTTCCTGGCTGGTCTGCTCCCAGCTGCGCGGGCTGGCCGCGGTGTCCGAGAGGATGAAGGTGCCCAGCACGCCGCTGTCGAAGCGCAGGCTCAGGGCCACGGTGTCCTCCACCGCGAAGCCGCGCACCGCGTTCGAGGCCATGGCCTGCACCGCGACGATCTCGCCGCACAGCATCCGCAGGTTGTGGATCTCGTGGATCATGTTGATCAGGATCGGCCCGCCGCCCGGCTCGCGGCGCCACGGGCCGTCGTCGAAGTAGTGGTCCGGCTTGAAGAACATCGCACTGCCCTGGACGGCCACCAGCCGCCCCAGGCGTCCCGATCGCACCACTTCGCGGGCCTTGGCCATGATCGGGCTGTGCGCGCGGTGGTGCCCCACCAGCAGGCGGCCGCCGCGAGCGGCGACGGCGTCGACCAGCCGCCGGCCTTCGGCCACGGTGGGCGTGAGCGGCTTTTCCAGCAGCGTCGGCAGGCCGGCCTCCAGGCAGGCCATGGCCTGCGGGAAGTGCAGGGCGTTGGGCGTGGCCAGCACCACGCCGTCGGGCCGGTCGGCGGCCAGCAGGGCCTCGAGCGAGGGGTACAGCGGGACGCCGGCGCGCTCGGCGATGGCGGCGGCGGCGGGGGAGGGGTCGACGATGGCCGACAGCGTGGCGCTGGGCTCGGCTTGCAGGACGGCGATATGGGCCTGGCCGATGAGGCCGGCGCCGGCCACGGCGATGCGGGTGCGGGTCATGGATGCGGGGTCGGAGTGGGTGGAAGCAGGTCGGGACAGCACGGCGGGACGATGCGCCAGAGGCGCCACTGTAGCCGCCCCTGGCGCCGCGGGCACGGCAGCGGCGGCTACCATCGGCCCATGAGCGACCGCGTCACCGACCTGATCCACCATCCCTACCAGCCGCCCGCGGGCTTCGCCGCGCCGCAGGCCGGCGTCTTCAAGGCCTCCACGGTCATCTTCCCGAACGTCGCCGCCCTGCGCGCGCGGGACTGGAAGCACAAGGCCGGCTACACCTACGGCCTGCATGGCACGCCGACCACCTTCACCCTGGAGGAGCGCATCGCCAGCCTGGAAGGGGGCACGCAGTGCCTGCTCGCGCCCAGCGGGCTGGCCGCCATCGCCAACGTCGACTTCGCGCTGCTGCGCGCCGGCGACGAGGTGCTGATCCCCGACAACGTCTACGGGCCCTCGAAGGCCCTGTGCGAGGGCGAGCTGGCGCAGTGGGGCATCACGCACCAGCGCTACGACCCGATGGACCCGCAGGACCTCGCGCGGCGCCTGTCCGCCCGCACCAAGCTGGTGTGGCTGGAGGCGCCCGGCTCGGTCACGATGGAGTTCCCGCCGCTGCCGCAGCTGTCCGCCCTGTGCCGCGAGCGCGGCATCACCAGCGCACTGGACAACACCTGGGGCGCCGGCTTGGCCTTCGACGGCTTCGCCCAGGGTGGCGCCGACATCGTGGTGCAGGCCCTCACCAAGTACCCCAGCGGTGGCGGCGACGTCCTCATGGGAAGCATCACCACGCGCGACGAGGCGCTGCACCAGCGGCTCAAGCTCACGCACATGCGCCTGGGCCTGGGCGTCGGCGCGAACGATGTCGAGGCGGTGCTGCGCTCCCTGCCGAGCATCCAGCTGCGTTACCGCGCCCACGACGCGGCCGCCCGCGAGCTGGCCACCTGGCTGCAGGGCCGCCCGGAGATCGCGCAGGTGCTGCACCCGGCGCTGCCCGGCTCGCCCGGGCATGCGAACTGGCAGGCGCTGTGCGGGCCGCAGGGCCTGGCGGCGGGCCTGTTTTCGGTGGTGCTCGACGCCCGCTACGACCGGGCCCGCGTCGATGCCTTCTGCGATGCACTGCGCCTGTTCAAGCTGGGGTATTCGTGGGGCGGGCCGGTCAGCCTCGCCGTGCCCTACGACGTCACCTCGATGCGCAGCGCATCACTGGGCACCTGGCAAGGCAAGGGCACGCTGGTACGCTTCTCCGCCGGCCTGGAGGCGGCGGCGGACCTGCGCGCCGACCTCGGCCAGGCGCTGGCGGCACTGGGCTGAGGGCGCGGCCCCGGCACGCGGCGCTTGCGTCTGGAAACGCGCGCTGTCCCCGATCCGCCGAATCGCTTACATTGGGCGCCTTGCCCTGCACGAAAGGATGCGCCTTGGCCACCCCGAATTACGGTTACGAGAAGCGCCAGCGTGAACTGGCCAAGAAGCAGAAAAAAGAAGAGAAGCTGCGCGCCAAGGCCGATCGCAAGGCGTCCGAGGCCGCGGGCCTGTCGGACGACGAGCACCTGGCCCAGGCCGGCGACCGCGAGCCGTCGGCGCCGATGCAGCCCGGCCAGGCGGCTTCCGCCTCCAGCTGAGCCTCAGTCCCCCTAGAGCCCAGGGCGTCGCGCGCGCCCCCGGAGGCCGGCGTGTCCTTCGCGCGGGGCCTGCTCAGGCTTGCGCCAGGAGTTCCGCCGCGGCGCGCGCCATGCTGGCCGGCGAGCGGTCGTCCACCCCCTGGGCCAGGGCCTGCGCGTACTGGGTGAAGTTGCGGCGGATCGAGGCGGCGTACATGGGGTCGTAGTGCTGCACCAGCAGCTCGCGCACCACCTCCTCGGTGCGGCCGGCGCGCACCCGCTCCTGCCAGCCCGTCACGACCGCATGACCGCGCAGCTCGACGAGGGTGGACAGCCGGTCGCAGAAGAACTCCGGGTCCTTGACGAACCAGTCGTAGTCCTCCATCAGCAGGGCCACGCGCTCGTCGTCGGACAGGCGCAGGTCGATACAGCGGCTGGCGCGCATGGCCAGGATCAGGGCCTCGGGCACCGAGACGTTGCCCACCTTCTTGCTCTCGCTTTCCACGTACACCGGCCGCGCCGGGTCGAAGCCGCGCAGGGCCTGCCAGACCCGGGTGTCGAAGTGCTTCTGCGAGGGCTGGCGCTCGCCGGGCACCAGGCCGAGGACCGAGCTGCGGTGGTTGGCCAGGCCCTCCAGGTCCAGCACCTGCGCGCCCTGCGCGGCCAGGGCATGCAGCAGGCGGGTCTTGCCGGAGCCGGTGGGGCCGCAGACCACGCGGTAGTCCAGGCGCTGCGCGAGGCGGGGCAGGTCCTCCAGCACCGCGGTGCGGAAGGCCTTGTAGCCGCCCTCGACCAGGTGCACGCGGAAGCCGATCTGGTCCAGCACCAGGGAGAGCGAGCCGCTGCGCTTGCCGCCGCGCCAGCAGTACACCAGCGGCTTCCAGTCCTTCGGGACCTGCAGCAGCTCGCGCTCGATATGGCGGGCGATGTTGGCGGCGGCCAGCGCCGCGCCGCGCTTGCGCGCCTCGAACGGGTTGACCTGCTTGTAGATGGTGCCGACGAGGTGGCGCTCCTCGTTGTTCAGGGTGGGCCAGTTGACGGCGCCGGGCAGGTGGTCCTCGGCGTATTCGTTTTCGCTGCGCGCGTCGATGACGGCGCTGAACTCGCCGAGGCGTGCGATGGCCTCGGCGGCCGGGAGGATCTGGACGGTCACTTGGCGGAAAGCAGTTTCTTGAGCGCGGGCCAGACATTGGCCAGCATCAGGGGTTGGGCCTCTTCGGTCGGGTGGATCCGGTCAGGCTGGAAGTAGCGGGCGGCGTCCGGCCCCTCGGCGAAGCCCTTGAGGAAGAAGGGCACGGCGGCGGCCTTGTGGCGGCGGGCGACCTGGTCGTAGAGGGCGGCGAATCGCTCGCCGAACTCACGGCCGTAGTTGGGCGGCAGCTGCATGCCCACCAGGAGCACGCGCGCGCCGGCCTGCTGCGCGGCCAGGGTCATCTGCGAGAGATTGTCCTCGGTCATGGACAGGGGCAGGCCGCGCAGCGCGTCATTGCCGCCCAGTTCGATGACCACGTGGGTGGGCCGGTGCTGGGCGAGCAGGGCGGGCAGGCGCGATCGGCCGCCGGCGGTGGTCTCGCCGCTGATGCTGGCATTCACCACCCGCGCCGCGATCTTCTCCTGCGCCAACCGGGCTTCCAGCAGGCGCACCCAGCCCGTCCCGCGTTTGAGGCCATACTCGGCGCTCAGCGAATCGCCCAGTACCAGGACCACGGGCTCGGCCGCGCGCGCCGGGGCGGCCACGGCCGCCGCCAGCGCGCCCAGCACCCAGCGCCTGCGGTCCCACATTGAATATTTCATGTCCGAATCCATCATCGCCGTCGAGCATGTCTGGAAGTCCGTGACCGACTCGACCGGCACCCTCGACATTCTCCGTGATATCGACTTCGCCCTGGCCGCGCGCGAGACGGTGGCCATCGTCGGCGCCTCGGGCTCGGGCAAGAGCACGCTGCTGTCGATCATCGCGGGGCTGGACACGCCCTCGCGCGGCACGGTGCGCCTGGCCGGCCAGGACCTGTTCGCGCTCGACGAGGACCAGCGCGCCGCGCTGCGCGCCCAGAAGATCGGTTTCGTGTTCCAGAGCTTCCAGCTGATGGCGAACCTCACCGCCCTGGAGAACGTGATGCTGCCGCTGGAACTGGCAGGTCGCCGCGACGCCCGCACCGCGGCCACGGCCATGCTGGCGCGCGTCGGCCTCGGCCAGCGCCTCGGGCATTACCCCCGGCTGCTGTCGGGCGGCGAGCAGCAGCGCGTGGCGCTGGCCCGCGCCTTCGTGGTCGAGCCGGCGGTGCTGCTGGCGGACGAGCCCACCGGCAGCCTGGACTTCGCCACCGGCGAGACGGTGATGCAGCTGATGTTCGACCTGAACCGCGAGCGCGGCACGACCCTGGTGCTGGTCACGCACGACCGCGCGATCGCGCAGCGCTGCGAGCGCCGCATCACCATCGAGGCCGGGCGGGTGGCGGCGCCGGCCTGAGGCCCGGCACGGGGCCTGGCCGGCAGGCCTCGCAGCCGGCCCTGGGGCGGATCGTGCCCCGCCCCAGGCCGCCGCTTCAGGCCGCACCCAGCGCCCGCAGGGCGAGCAGGCGGAAGGCCTCGCGCCGCTGCGGCACGTCGATGTGCCGGGCCAGGGCCTCGACCATCTCCTGAGGGCTGGCGCCGGCCTCGAGCTGCTGGCGCACCAGCAGGCGGGCCACCGGCCCGAGGTCGCGGCACAGCGCCTGCTCCACGGCCTGCAGCGCCGCGTGGCGTGGCGCGGCGGGGTAGTCCGCCGCATCCTCCGCCGCCCGGGCCCGCGGCGCGCCGCCCCCGGCCTCGCGCAGCAGCCGCGCCGCCAGGCCCGGGCCTGTGCTGGCCAGGGGAATGGTGGCCGGCAGGCCGTCCCCCGGCTGCGGCGGCACCGTCTCGGTGACCGCGAACAGCTCGTGCTGCCGGCCGTGCTTGTCGGCCCGCGTGCCGGCCGGGCGGAACAGGGCCGGACCACCCTCGGCGATGCGGGAGATGACGTCGTGGCAGGCACGCGAGAGCAGCAGCTCGTTCGGCCGGGCGAAGTCCATCACGCGCTGGGCGACGTTGATGCCGTCGCCGATGACGTTGATGCGCTGGTTGATGTCCTGCACCACCCGCACCGGCCCCAGGTGCAGGCCCAGGCGCGCGGGCAGGGCGGCGGCCGGTCGCTGGCGCAGCAGGTCCCGCAACAGCAGGGCCACGTGCAGGGCCTCCTCGGGATCGCCCAGGAAGCACAGCGCGGCGCCGTCACCGGTGTCGATGGCCAGGCGGGTGTGCAAAGGCACCGGCTCCAGGGCGCGGGCGATGAGGTCGTTGAGGAGGCGCTTGGCCGCGGCCTGCTCGTTGACCGAGCGCGCCGAATAGCCCACCAGGTCGATGAACAGGATGGTGCACAGGAGGTTGCGCCGGCGCAGGGCCTCGATATCCGGCCGGGAGGCCGGCGTGCTCCCCGAGGACGAGGGCACCGAAGCCTCGCCGCCCTCCAGCGCCGCGCGCAGCTGCGCCACCGACTGCGGGCGGCGCTGTTCGTCGGGCTGCAGTGCCCAGTCGATGGCGTGCAGCACCGCCCGCCCGAAGACCGTGGCGTCGGCGAGGATGGACGCGCCCGGCATGGCGTCGGCCTGGATGCGGGCGGCGGCCTCCACCGGCTTGCGGCCGGTGACCATCCAGTACATCACCGCTCCCAGGGCGTAGATGTCGGTCCAGGGACCCTGCGCGCCCTGGGAGTGGTACTGCTCGAAGGGCGCGAAGCCGGGCGTGACGATGTTGGTCATCTCGCCGTCGGCCAGCACGCGGCGGGCAGCGCCGAAATCGAGCAGCACCGGGCGGCCGTCGCTGCGGATGTAGATGTTGTCCGGCTTGATGTCCCGGTGCAGGAAGCCCGCCGCGTGCACCGCCTCCAGGCCATCGAGCAGGGGGCGCACGACGGCGAGCAGGCCGGGCAGCGACAGCGGCGCCTGCCGCTGCAGCCAGTGCTTGAGGGGCTGGCCGGTCTCGTACTCCATGACGATGTAGGCCGTGCCCAGGGCGCGGAAGTAGCGCAGCACCCGGACGATGTGCGGATGGCGGAAGGCCGCGAGGGCGCGCGCCTCGTCGACGAAGCGCTGCAGGCCGGCGGTGAAGCGCTGGCGGGGCGCCTGGCCGCTGGTGCGCGGCGCCACCCGGCCCTGGGCGCCGCGGGCGAGCAGTTCCCCCGGGAAGTACTCCTTGATCGCCACCGGCAGGTCCAGGTGGGTGTCGTGCGCGAGGTAGGTGATGCCGAAGCCGCCGCCGCCCAGCACGCGCCGGATCTCGTACTCCGCCAGCCGGGTGCCGGCGGGCAGGGCGGCGGCGTCCGCGGCGTCGGGGGCCCGGGTCATGCGCGCGACTCGAGGCGGATCATCTGGATCGCCTTCTCCAGGCTGCGGCGCATGCGGTTGAAGGAGGCGCCCAGGCGCACCACCTCGTCGTCGCCGCGCTCGCTGAACTCGGGCTCGGTGAAGTCGCCGGTGGACATGCGGTCGGCGGCCTGCGAGAGGCGCCGCACCGGCTGCAGGATCAGCCAGGTCAGCATCAGGTTCAGCACCACGAAGACCACGGCGAACACCGCCGCCAGCGACCCCATGAAGGTGGTGAAGGCCCGGTCGGCATGCGCCAGGGGCACGGCCATGGGGACGGTGACGATCTGCGCGCCCACCACCTCGCCCTGCTTCCAGCCGAAGCCGTTCGACGAGCCGTAGACGCGCAGCATGCTGGGGGGCGCGGCGGCCGGCGTGCTGTGGCATTGGAGGCAGGCCGGGTTGTTGATCTGGATCGGCTTGGCGATGAACAGGCTGCGGCCGTTGGCCGACTGGCGCTCGGCGATCAGCTCGTCGAGGTCCGGGTACTGGCGAAACCGCTGTACCACGTCGGCCTCCCAGTCGGCCGGGCGGTTGCGCGGGTTGGTGGGGTTGAGGGTGGCCTCCTTGTAGCTGTACTCGCCGTAGGTCTTGCGCAGGGTGTTGATCGCCTCGGTGGCGGCGAAGGCCGGCACCGACTGCGGCAGGAAGACCTCGGCCATCTGCCCCACCAGGTGCGGGCGGATGTGGTCCACGGTGTAGGTCCGCACCGAGGAGGCGGCCTCGAGCATCAGGCGCGCCTCGCGTACCACCTCGTGGCGCGCGTTGTCCTGGAGCAGTTGGCGGGAGACGAGGCCGGCCGCGACGAAGCCCGCGAGGAAGACGGTCGTCAACACCAGGTTGAACTTCGACCTTAATGCCATAGTGCTACTCCCTGAAGGTGGCGGCGATTCTAGCCACGCACCACGGTCGCGCTCTTGTAAAACCTGCCCCGCCCGGCCCGGGATAATCGCGGCAATGTCCGCACCGAAAGTCCTGTTCGGGTTCCACGCCGTCGGCGTGCGCCTGAAAACCTCGCCCGCCTCGATCATCGAGGTCTACTACGACAACACCCGCCGCGATGCCCGCATGCGCCAGTTCCTGGACCGGGCCCGCGAGGCCGGCGTGCGCCTGATCGAGGCCGACGCGCTGCGCATCGCCAAGCTCGCCGGCAGCCATGGCCACCAGGGCGTGGCCGCGCGGGTGAACGCGGTCGAGAACGCCCGCTCGCTCGACGACCTGCTCGATGCCCTCGAGGCCCGCGGCGAGGCGCCGCTGCTGCTGGTGCTCGATGGCGTGACCGACCCGCACAACCTCGGCGCCTGCCTGCGGGTGGCCGACGGCGCTGGCGCGCACGCGGTGATCGCGCCCAAGGACCACGCGGTGGGCGTCAATGCCACGGTGGCCAAGGTGGCCAGCGGCGCCGCCGAGACCGTGCCCTACTTCATGGTGACCAACCTGGCCCGCACCCTGGGCGAGCTGAAGGAGCGCAACATCTGGGTCATCGGCACCAGCGGCGACGCCGACAAGACCCTCTACCAGGTGGACCTGAAGGGCCCGGTGGCCCTGGTGCTCGGCGCCGAGGGGCCGGGCATGCGCCAGCTCACGCGCAAGACCTGCGACGAGCTGGTCTCCATCCCCATGTGCGGCGCGGTCGAGAGCCTGAACGTCTCGGTCGCCAGCGGCGTGTGCCTCTACGAGGCGCGCCGCCAGCGCCTCTGAGGCGCTGCCGGGCCCGCGCCCGCGCTCAGACCCAGCCCAGCGCCCCGACCAGGGCGCCCGCGCCCAGCAGCCACAGCAGGTGGATGCGGGTGCGCCAGACCACGAGGGCGGTGACGATGCTCACCGCCCACAGCGGCCAGCCCGAGAGGTCGTAGCGCCCGCCGGTGGCGAGGATCCAGCCGGTGGCGACCAGCAGGGCCACCACGATCGGCGTCATGCCCAGCTTGAAGGCCCGCACCCCAAGCCGGTCGCGGTTGCGGTGGCCCCACTGGGCGGCCACGTAGGTCAGCACTGAGCTGGGCACCATGATCCCGGTCATCGCCAGCAGCAGGCCCAGCGCCGCGCCGGGCAGGCCGGCGGCGTTCTGGCCGACGTTCCACCCGAGCAGGGCGACGAAGAGGATGTTGGGCCCCGGCGCCGCCTGGGCGATGGCGATGGAGGTGGAGAACTGCTCCTCGCCGAGCCAGCCCTGCTGATCGACCAGCCAGCGGTGCATGTCGGGGGCGGTGGTGATGGCGCCTCCCACTGCGAGCAGCGACAGCGAGGCGAAGTGGGACAGCAGGTTCAGCCAGTCGGCCGCGGAGAAGGCGAGCGTCATTGGCCGCCTCCCAGCTTGCGCCAGGTCAGCACGCAGCCGATCGCGCCCAGGCCCAGCAGCACCAGCGCCAGCGGCAGCCGCAGCAGCCCGATCGCCACGAAGGTGGCCACCGCCAGGGCCATGCTCACCGGGATGCCCAGGGGGTGCTTGCGCAGGGTCGGCAGCAGCTTCAGGCCGGTGGCGCCGATCAGGCCGGCCGCCACCGCAGCCATGCCGCGCAGCGCGCCGGCCACCTGCGGCGAATCCGCGAACTGGCTGTACAAGAGCGCCAGCGCCAGCACCACGCACAGTGGCGCCACCAGCATGCCGGCGACGGCCGCGCACGCGCCCGGCAGGCCGAAGTAGCGCGTGCCGATCATGATGGACAGGTTGATCACGTTCGGCCCCGGCATGATCTGGGCCACCGCCCATTCCTCCACGAACTCCTCGCGGGTCATCCAGCGCTTGCGCTCGACGAGCTCGCGCTGCACCACGGCAAGCACGCCGCCGAACCCCTGCAGGGCCAGGAAGGTGAAGGAGATGAACAGGTCCGCCAGGGAGCGGGGCCGGGCGCGGGGCGCGTGGTTGTCGTCGTTGTCGTGTTCGTTCACCGCGGCATTATCGACGCGCAAAAAAATCCCCCGGGGCCGGTGAGCACCGAGGGAAGAGGCCGGGGGAAGAAACTTGAAAGAAAACCCGGCACCGGTTGGACAGCGGCAGGCCCTGCGCGGTTCCCGCGATCCGCGTGCCGGCAAAAGGTCACGGAATCGCGGCCTCGTTGGGCTCGAGCCGGCGCCAGGCCCCCAGGCGTCGGCCCGCGTTCGTAGGATCGCTCCGATCTGCCTGTCGGCCATCTTCCAGAAAGCGAGCCCATGACGGACCTGTCCGCATCCACCCCCCCACGCAACGAATTCACCGAGGACGAGGCGCCCGCGGGCGGCCTCTGGCACAGCCTGCGCCGCGCGGTCGCGCGCCTGTGCGACTGGTTCGCGGTCCAGGGCCCGGCAGTCCGGGCCCTGGTGGCCGGCCTGGCCCTGCTGATCGCCGCCAGCGGCACCTACTCGCTGGCGCTGTGGCACCGGCATGCCCAGGTCGCCGAGCAGGTCGGCCGCATGGGCGGCCAGGAGGGGGCCGAGGGCCTGTGGCGCCTGGACGACCGCCTGCCCGTGGTCTTCGGCGGCGGCTCGGTGCTGGGCTTCCTGGCGCAGCAGCCGGTGGAGCGGGTGACCGTGGTGTACCAGGCGCTGCTGTGGAACGTGTCCGAGCGCATCATCCTCGTGCAGTCGCAGGGCCGGCTGCATGCCTACTACCCCTCCGACCTGGAGACCAAGATCTTCTCCGACCAGGCCGTCACCGCGCCCTGGGGCGCGCGCCTGGCCTTCGTGCCGCGCTCGGAGCTGTCGCCTGCCGCGCAGGCCATGGTCGAACGCCTGGACCAGCGCTTCGCCGGCGCCCGCCCGCAGGCCGAGAAGGACGCCTGGAAGGCCGGCGCCAGCGGCCTGCTCTCGGGCGCGCTGACGCTGGGCCTGCTCGGGTTCCTGTTCATGCAGCTGCGCGGGCAGCACAAGGCGCTGAAGTTCATCGAGCCGCAGCAGGTCCAGGGCAGCCTGGACGACCTGGTGGGCATGGACGACATCAAGTCCGAAGTGGCCCAGATCAAGGACCAGTACCAGCGCCGCGCCGAGTACGCCGCCTACGGGATCGACAAGCCGTTCAACGTGATGTTCAGCGGCCCGGCCGGCACCGGCAAGACCAAGCTGGCCAGCTACCTGGCCAAGGCGCTGGGGCTGCCGATCCTGTTCCACTCGGCGGTGAACCTGGAGACCGGCTACGTCGGCGGCGGCGCCAACACGCTGGCGCGCATCGTCTCCCTGGCCAAGCGGCGCCAGCGCTGCATCGTCTTCCTGGACGAGGCGCAGGACCTGTTCATGAAGCGCGGCGGCCACCGCAAGTTCGACGACGACACGCAGAACATGCTGCTGGCGGTGCTCGACGGCGTGCGCACCCGCAACGACGCCGAGATCATCTGGATCGTGGCCTCCAACTTCAACGCCGGCCAGATGGAGATGGACGAGGCCATGCTGCGCCGCTTCCAGATGAAGGTGGACTTCCGCCTGCCCAATCGCGAGGAGCGCGAGTCCATCGTCGGCCATTACCTGTCGCAGCGCGCCGGCAAGGTGGCGCCGGACATGGACCTGCGCCACCTGGTCGAGGTCACCGAGGGCTGCAGCCCGGCGGACCTGGAGACCATCGTCAACCAGGCCGGCATCTGCGCGGTGCAGGCCGGCGGGCTGATCGACTCGGCGACGCTGGCACAGGCCGCCGAGCGCGTGCTGGTGGGCAACGTCAACACCAGCACCACCCAGGACCGCGAGCGGGACCGGCGCATCGTCGCCGTGCACGAGTGGGGCCACTTCCTGGTGGACTTCGAGCAGGAGCGCCGGCGCTGCGAGGGGGACTGGGGCCGCATCCAGGCCGAGATGAAGACGCTCAAGATCTCGCTCAAGGCCAACCCGCGCAACAACGCGCTGGGCTTCGTGTTCCACAAGCAGGGCGCGAACCTGCTCAAGACCAAGGCCGACATCGAGCACGACGTGCGCGTGCTCCTGGGAGGCATGGCCAACGAGGAGCTGTTCTTCGGGGAGGAGGGCACCACCAACGGCGCGCACAACGACATCAGCCGCGTCACCCGCCTGCTGCACCACGCGGTGGGCGAGATGGGGATGTACCGCAAGACGCGCCTGAACTTCGGCGCGCTGGCGGACGGGCCGCGCACGGTCGACGAGGAGACCCGGGGGATCATGGAGGCGCAGAGCGAGCGCCTCTACGCCGAGACCCGCGACCTGCTGGCGCGACGCAAGCCGCTGACGGAGCACCTCTCGCGCAAGCTCATGGCCGCCGGCGAGATGAGCCTGGAGGCGGCGCTGGCGGAGATCCGGGCGTTCGAGTCGGCCTGCCTCGGGTTCCACGCGCGCGTGGGCATCGAGCTGCCCGCGGGCTGAGGTCGCGGGCGCGTCAGGCCCCGCCGGGTTCGAGCGTGAGCCAGGTGCGGCCAGCGCAGGTCGAGCCGCATGGCCTCGCAGGCCACGAGGTCGGCGCGCCGCTCGGCCACCACCGTTTCCTGCTCGAACCCGGCATCGACCAGCAGCCCGTGGAGCCGTGATGGGCCGTCTGCCGCGCCGGGGTCTCGAGGCTGTCGGCGCCGTGCCGGACTCCGAAGCGGCCATCGGAGAAGCGGCTGGCCATCCAGTGGCGGGACTCGAACGGCCGGTCGATCACCGGCGTGGCCGACTGGTACGGCGGCGGCCTGGCCTGCAGCGCCACGAGCGGGGCGAGGGCGGCCTTGTCCTCCGACGGCACGGGCGAGTGATGGGCATGGGCATGGGCAAGAACGAGGCGTTTCCCCCAGGCGATCGGAGTCCGTCTACCCGCGGGTTGTGTTCGCGGCAACTCTTGCAACGACCACAACAATGACGTCGCACCGCTGCAACCCGGCCCGGGCCGCTCAGAGCCTGGCCAGGCGCTCGAGGGCCGCGCGCAGGGTCTCGTCCTTCTTGGCGAAGCAGAAGCGCACCACGCGCTGGTCGAAGCCGTCGCCGTAGAAGGCGGACAGCGGGATCGCCGCCACGCCCACCTCGCGTGTCAGCCACTGGCAGAAGTCGGACTCGGACAGGTCGCTGACCCGGGAGATGTCGACGCACTGGAAGTAGGTGCCCTCGCTGGGCAGCAGCCGCAGCCGGGTGCGCGCCAGGCCCTCGCGGAACAGGTCGCGCTTGCGCTGGTAGAAGGCCGGCAGCTCGCGGTAGGGCGCCGGGTCCGCCATGAAGGCGGCGAGGCCGTGCTGCACCGGGGTGTTCACGGTGAACACGTTGAACTGGTGGACCTTGCGGAATTCCGCGGTGAGGGGCGCAGGCGCGGCCACGTAGCCGACCTTCCAGCCGGTGACGTGGTAGGTCTTGCCGAAGCTGGAGACGATGAAACTGCGTGCGGCCAGGCCCGGGAAGCGCGCGGCGCTGGGGTGGTCCGCGCCGTCGAAGACCATGTGCTCGTAGACCTCGTCGCTGATCACCAGCACGTCGGTCGGCGCCAGCAGCTCCTGCAGGCGCAGCATCTCCTCGCGGGTCCAGACCGTGCCGCTGGGGTTGTGCGGCGTATTGACCAGGATCGCGCGGGTGCGCGGCGTGAGGGCGGCGGCGATGCGGTCGAAATCGGGGCGGAAGCTGCCCGGCACCAGCGGCACGCGCACCACGGTGCCGCCGGCCAGCTCGATGTTGGGGACGTAGCTGTCGTAGCAGGGCTCGAGCACGATGACCTCGTCGCCCGGGCGCACCACCGCGAGGATGGCGGTGATGATGGCCTGCGTCGCGCCGGCGGTGATGGTGACTTCGGTGGCCGGGTCGTACCGGCGGCCGTACAGGGCCTCGACCTTGGCGGCCACCGCCTCGCGCAGCGCCGGCACGCCGGGCATGGGCGGGTACTGGTTGTGGCCGGCGGCCATCGCGCCGGCCACGGCCTCCACCAGGCGCGGGTCGCAGCCGAAATCGGGGAAGCCCTGGCCGAGGTTGACGGCCTGGTGCTCGGTGGCCAGCGCCGACATCACGGTGAAGATGGTCGTGCCCACCGAGGGCAGCTTGGTCTCGAGGGCGGGCGTGCGCACCGGGGTGTCAGAGGTCATAGTCGTTGACATGGCCGCTCATGGCCTTGGCGATCAGGTTGCGGTCCAGGCGGTCGGACAGCAGCTCGGCGAACTTGAAGACGAAGTTGCGCAGGTACGCGCTGCGCTTGAAGGCCACCCGGGCCACGTTCTGCCCGAACAGGTGGCCCAGCGGGCGCACCGCCAGGTCGGCGTTGCCGCCGCCGTCCTCGCGCACCGCCATCTCCGCGACGATGCCCACGCCCAGGCCGAGGCGGACATAGGTCTTGATCACGTCGGAGTCGATCGCCTCCAGCGCGATGCGCGGCTGCAGCTTGCGATGGGCGAAGGCGGCGTCGATCCGGGTGCGGCCGGTGAACGAGGGGTGGTAGGTGATGATGGGTTCGGCCGCGAGGTCTTCCAGCGTCACGCGCTCCTTGGCCGCCAGCGGGTGGCTGGTGGGCATCACCAGCACGTGCTGCCACTCGTAACAGGGCAGGGTGACCAGGTCGGGGTAGTCGGCCAGCGACTCGGTGGCGATGCCGATCTCGGCGACCTCGTCCAGCACCATGCGCGCCACCTGGTCGGGCGAGCCCTGGTGCAGGCTCACGTTCACCTTGGGGTAGGCCTCCCGCAGGCGCGCGACCGGCACCGGCAGCACGTAGCGGGCCTGGGTGTGGGTGGTGGCGATGGACAGCGTGCCGCTGTCCTGCGCGCTGAACTGCTCGCCGATGCGCTTGAGGTTGCCGACCTCGCGCATGATCAGCTCGATGCTCTTGAGGACGTGCTGGCCCGGCTCGGTGATGCGCTTCAGGCGCTTGCCGTGGCGGGCGAAGATCTCCACGCCCAGTTCCTCCTCCAGCTCGATGATCGCCTTGGAGACGCCGGGTTGCGAGGTGTGCAGCGCCTTCGCCGCCTCGGTCAGGTTCAGGTTGCGGCGGGCAGCCTCCTGGACGAAACGGAACTGGTGAAGGTTCATATTGAATTTCTTCTAAAAGAGAAATTCATTATGCAATAAACCTCTAACAAAATCGCCAAGGACCTCTCAGGGCGCGGCGGGCAAGGCAAGGTCGGCGAGCAGGTCCAGCAGCCGGTCGTCCTCGCCCACGGGGCGCTGCAACTGCCAGTCCACCGCAGGGTGGGCGGCGCGCAGGCCGGCCACGATCTGCGGCAGGTCCTCGCGGACATGGCGGCCGGCGCCCAGGAACATCGGCACGATGGCCACGCTCGCCAGGCCCAGGCCGGCGAGTTCGCCGGCGGCCGTGGGCAGGTCGGGCGTGGTCAGCTCGAGGTAGGCGCAGCGCACCGGGGTGCCGGGCGAGCGCGCGGCGACACGCGCCGCCACCGACTCCATCGGCAGGCGCCACAGCGGGTCGCGCGAGCCGTGGGCAAAAAGGATCACGCCGTGGTTCATCGCCGCAGCACCAGCCATCCGAAGGCTCCCAGGGAAAGAAATGAGTAAATCAGGCCGGGGGCCGCGGCCGTGAGCCAGGGCCACCAGTTGCGAAGGTTTCCGATGTAGCCGAACACGTTGTTCAGCAGGAAGAAGCTGATGCCGATCAGGACGCCGCCGAACACGTAGCCGGTGATCCCGCCAGAGCGGAAGTGCAGGTAGGCGAAGGGCAGGGCGAGCACCACCATCACCATGCAGCTGAGGGGGTAGAACACCTTGCGCCAGAACTCGATCTCGTAGCGCTGCGAGGTCTGGCCGTTGGCCTCGAGGTGGCGGATGTACTGGAACAGGTCGATCGTGCGCATGCGCTCGGGCTTGAGCAGGGCTACCGAGACCATCTCCTGCGTGATGCCGGTGGGCCATTCGAGGGTCTCCAGGCGGGCGCGCGGGGCCGCCATGTTGCCCGAGGCGGCGGGCTGGAACTCGGTGCGCTCGACCTCGTGCAGGCGCCAGCCCGCCGCCGAGAACTCGGCGCGCCGGGCCTGCAGCAGGGTCACCAGGAAGCCTCGGTCGTCGGCCTCGAAGATGCGCACGCCCTGCAGGCTGCCATCGGAGGTGAGGGCGGCGACGTTGACCGTGTAGGTGTGCTCGGGCTGGCGCTCCTTGAGCCAGGCGCCGGTCTGGCCCACCGACAGCCGTCCCTGGTAGCGGGCCTTGAGCAGCTGCGCCGAGCGGTCGGCGAGCGGGGCCAGGTAGTCCCCGGTGGCGAAGGTCACGAGGGTGAAGGCCGCCCCGAGCAGCATCAGCGTGCGCAGGGCGCGGCCTGGCCCGAGCCCGGAGGTGCGCAGGATAGTGTACTCGGAGCTCTGCGCCAGCCGCGCCATCACGAAGATGGTGCCGATCAGGACGGCGATCGGGATCAGCTCGTACAGGTGGCTGGGCACCAGCAGCAGCACGTAGGCCAGGGCGTTGGCCAGGCCGTAGGCGGAGCCGCTGCGCCCCACGGCGGGCAGCTCGTCGACGAAGTCGAAGAAGAAGAACAGCGCCAGGAAGCCGAGCGCGACGAAGCCCACCGCGGCCAGCACCTCGCGGTAGATGAGGCGGCGCAGGGTCATCATGTGGCGGCTCCCTGCGCGCGCGCACGGCGCAGGCGCGGCCAGACCCGCCAGTTGTGATGCTGCTTGGCCAGCCACAGCAGCGCCACGGCCAGGACGCCGCCATGCAGCGCCAGCATGAAGGTGGCGAAGCCGGCGCGCCCGCTGGAGATCCAGCTCTGGCCGATGTTCAGCATGTTGTAGTACAGGACGAAGGCGAACAGCGCGAACAGCAGGTTGCCGCTGCGGGCGGCGCGCGGGTTGGCGCTCGAGACGGTGATGGCGATCACCACGAAGTTGAGGGTGGCGATCACCAGGCCGAGGCGCCAGGCCAGCTCGGCGCGGTTGGCGGAGGTGGGCTCGGCCAGGAGGGTCAGCGTGCTGCGGGTATTCGCCGGCAGCTCGATGCGTGGGGACAGGCCGCCCTCGCCGACGCGGTTGCCCAGCTCCTCGAAGTCGGTCACCTTGAGGTCGGTGCGCTCGCTGGAGCGCTCGATGCGCTGCCCGTTGGACAGCAGCAGGAACTGGCTGTCTCCCTGGACGACCACGCGGCCGGTGCGCGCCGAGGTGACGGTCTCGCGCCCGTTCTCGTTGGTGGCGATGAACACGTTCTTGCCGGACTTGTTGTCCGGTGTGTCCTTGTCCAGGAAGAAGACGCGGTTGCCGCGCGCCGACTCCTGGAACTGCCCGGGGGCGACGCGCTCGAGGTCGCCGCGGCTGCCGTAGCGGTCCTTGAGTTCGCGCGTCTGCTGGTTGGCCCAGGGCCACATGACCAGGGCCAGGATGGCCACCACGGCGACCACCGGCCAGGAGAACCGCAGCAGGGGGCGCAGCAGCGCGCCGATGCCGCGGCCGGCGGCGAACCAGATCACCATCTCGCTGTCCCGGTACATGCGCGAGAGCGTGCCGACGATGGAGATGAACAGCGACAGGGTCAGGATCGGCGCCAGGTAGCCCAGCACCGTGTAGCCCATGACCATCATCACTTCCTGCGGGTTCACGCTGCCCTTGCTCGCCTGGCTGAGGGTGCGGATCAGGGTCATCGTCATGACGATCGTGACCAGCACCACCAGGGTCGCGCCGAAGCTGCGGGCGAGCTCCTTGCGTAGGGAGGAATGGAATAACATCGGCGCGCTGTAGTGGCAGTGGCTTCGAGAGAGAACAAGGGATTATGGACTTTGAACTGAAGACCCTGGGCCTGGACGCGGCCTGCGCGGAGAAGTGCGATGCGATGCTGGTGCTCCTGGCCGAGGGGTTCAAGCCCGGCAAGGACGCGATCTCGCTGATCGCGGCGGACGCCCTCAAGGCCCGCAGCCTCGAGACCAAGCCCGGCAAGTCGCTGCAGTCCTGGCGTCCCGCCGGCGTGGCCGCGCCGCGCCTGCTGCTGGCCGGCGTGGGCGACGGCAGCGGCCGCCGCATCCAGTCCGCCGTGGCCGCGGCCGTCGCCTCGCTGCGCGGAGCCGGCATCAAGCGCCTGGCGGTGTGCCTGCCGGCCGGCAGCGGCGCCGCGTCGGTGCGCGGCGCGGTCTCCGGCGCGAGCGAGGCGAGCTACGTGTACGTGGCCACCAAGTCCAAGGGCGAGCCGCGCGAGCTGGCCAAGGTCGTGATCGGCGTGCCGGACGCCGAGGCAGTGCGGGGCGACTTCCTCGCCGCCCGCGGCACGGCGCACGGCATCGAGCTGGCCCGCGAGCTGGGCAACCTGCCTCCCAACCGCGCCACCCCCACCCACCTGGGCGAGGAGGCCCGCAAGCTCGCGAAGGCCGGCGGCTTCGAGGTGCAGGTCCTCGGTCCCAAGGAGGTCGCCAGGCTCGGCATGGGCTCCTTCATGGCGGTGGCCCAGGGCTCTCAGGAGCCGCTGCGCTTCATCGTCCTCAAGTACCAGGGCGCCCCGGCCTCCGAGGCGCCGGTGGTGCTGGTGGGCAAGGGCATCACCTTCGACAGCGGCGGCATCTCGATCAAGCCCGCGCCCGAGATGGACGAAATGAAGTTCGACATGGGCGGCGCCGCCAGCGTGCTGGGCACCTTCCGCGCCCTGGCCGAACTCCAGCCCCGGATCAACGTGGTCGGCCTCATTCCCAGCTGCGAGAACATGCCCTCGGGCCACGCCTTCAAGCCGGGCGACGTGGTCACCAGCCTGAGCGGCCAGACCATCGAGGTCCTCAACACCGACGCCGAGGGCCGCCTGATCCTGTGCGACGCGCTCACCTACGCCGAGCGCTTCAAGCCGCGCGCGGTGGTGGACATCGCCACGCTCACCGGCGCCTGCGTGATCGCCCTGGGCTCGGTGCGCAGCGGCCTGTTCGCCGCCGACGATGGCCTGGCGCAGGCGCTGCAGGCGGCCGGCGACATCGCCCTGGACCCGTGCTGGCGCATGCCGCTGGACGAGGAGTACGGCGAAGGCCTCAAGACCAACTTCGCCGACATGGCCAACGTCGGCGGCCGCCCCGCAGGCGCGGTCACCGCGGCCAAGTTCCTGCAGCGGTTCGCCGGGGCCTATCCCTGGGCCCACCTGGACATCGCCGGCACCGCCTGGAAGGGCGGCGCCGCCAAGGGCGCCACCGGCCGGCCGGTGGGCCTGCTGGTGCAGTTCCTGCTGTCGCAGGTGCAGCCGCCGGCGCCCCGGGCGCGCCAGGCGGCCCGGGCCGGCGGCGCCGGCAAGGCCGCCAAGGCCGCCAAGGCCGTGAAGCCGGCCAAGGCTGCCAAGGCCTGATGACCGACATCAGCTTCCACGTCAACCTCGGCGACCCGGTCGCCTACGCCTGCCGGCTGCTGCGCAAGGCCGCGGCCAGCGGCGCCCGCGTCGTTGTGGTGGCCGAACCCCAGGACCTGCGCGCGCTCGACCAGGCCCTGTGGACCTTCTCCCCACAGGACTTCCTGCCGCACTGCGTCGCCGGGGCGGCGCCTGCCTCGGTGCTGGCGCGCAGCCCGATCGTCCTGGCGCCCGACGCCCACGCGGCGCCGCACCGGCAGGTGCTGGTGAACCTGGGCACCCAGGTGCCGGAGGGCTTCGACGGCTTCGAGCGCCTGATCGAGCTGGTCGGCCGGGACGAGGCGGCGCTGCAGGAGGCCCGCACGCGCTGGAAGCACTACGCCGCCCACGGCCACACCCCGACCAAGTTCGACCAGAAGGACGTCGCCGCATGAACGAAACCCCGACGCCGCGCACGCCGCCGCGCTTCGTGCCCACCCTCACGGAGGTGGTGGAGGCGCACCCGGACGACGCCGGCGAGGCGCCCGCAGGCCAGCCCGGGCCGTCCGAGGAGCAGCTCGTTCGCCGCATCATGCAGCGCGTGAGCGAGGGCCTGGAGCAGCGCCTGCGCGAGGCGGTGGCCCAGGTGGTCCTGGAGCAGACCCGGGGCATCGCGCCGCTGGTGGCGGCGGAGGTTGAGTCGGTGGTGCGGTCTTTGGTGGCGGAGGCGCTCGCGCAGGAGCGGGGGCGTTGATATTTCGCCACCCCGTGGTTCTTCTAGGCCGCCGGGTGTGAAATTTGCGATACCGTTGCCGGGTTGCGGGGCAGCCCCCCCAACCCAATCCCAACTTCGGAGGTTTAGTCCCATGAAATTCGAACTGAAGCTCGGCGTGGCTGCCGCCCTGGCGGCTGCCGCGGGCCTGGCCGGCGCACAGGACGTGCAGGTGGTGAAGATCGGCCACGTCGCTCCCATCTCCGGCGCCCAGGCGCACTACGGCAAGGACAACGAGAACGGCGTGCGCATGGCCCTCGAGGACATCAACGCCACCAACCCCGTCATCGGCGGCAAGCGCGTGCGCTTCGAGATTCAGGCCGAGGACGACGCCGCCGACCCGAAGCAGGGCACGGCCGCCGCACAGAAACTGTGCGACGCCAAGGTCGCTGGCGTGGTCGGCCACCTGAACTCCGGCACCACCATCCCCGCATCCAAGGTCTACAACGACTGCGGCATCCCGCACGTCACCGGCGCGGCCACCAATCCCAACCTGACCCGCCCCGGCTACAAGACCACCTACCGCATCATCGCCAACGACAACGCCCTGGGCGCCGGCCTGGCCTTCTACGCCGCCGACGCGCTCAAGCTCAAGCGGGTGGCCATCGTCGATGACCGCACGGCCTATGGCCAGGGCGTGGCCGACGTGTTCAAGCGCACCGCGCAGTCCAAGGGCATGCAGGTCGTGAGCGAGCAGTTCACCACCGACAAGGCCACCGACTTCATGGCCATCCTGACCGCTATCAAGGCCACCAACCCCGACGCCATCTTCTACGGCGGCATGGACCCGCAGGCCGGCCCCATGCTGCGCCAGATGGAGCAGCTGGGCATGGGCAACGTCAAGTACTTCGGCGGCGACGGCATCTGCACGTCCGAGATCGCCAAGCTCTCCGGCGGCGCCAGGACCCTGGGCAACGTGGTCTGCGCCGAGGGCGGCGCCTCGCTGGTGAAGATGCCCGGGGGCGAGGCCTGGAAGAAGCGCTACGACGCCAAGTACCCCAACCAGTTCCAGGTCTACAGCCCGTACACCTACGACGCGACCTTCGTCCTGGTCGACGCCATGAAGCGCGCCAACTCGGTCGACCCCAAGGTCTACACCGCCAAGCTGCTCGAGACCAACTACAAGGGCGTGACCGCCAACATCGCGTTCGAGCCCAATGGCGAACTGAAGAACCCCGCCATGACGCTCTACGTGTACCGCGATGGCAAGAAGACCCCGCTGAACTGAGCGCGTCCTCCCGCGCGAGAAAGCCGCCGCCTGGCGGCTTTTTCTTTTCTGCTGAGTCTGTTACCCGACGCACCGCATGTCGGGCGGGCTTGCGTGATGGCGTAGGCACCTGCCTACAGCCCGCACGGGGACTCGGTTTGCGGCCCATCCGGGTAACCGGGGCGTTTGTGGCTCGACGGGCAGGCCGCTACGCTGCGTCGCGTCATGGAACTCCTGGCCCGCCCCCATGCCCCCCCGCGCCCGAGCGACGCCGCGCTGCACCGCCTGCTCGCCGCGCTGCAGCGGTTGGCCGAAGGCGACACCGCGGTGCGGCTGCCCGCCGAGGGGCCGGGCCTGATGGGCGAGCTGGCCGCGGCCTTCAACGCAGTCGCCGCGCTGCGCGCACGGCCGCAGCCGGCCCACGCCGCGCTGCAGAACAAGGCCCGCCTGCTGGCGCACCGCAATGAGGAGGTCGAGCGCAAGAACCGCGAGGTCGAACTGGCGCGCCAGTCGCTCGAGGACAAGGCCCAGCAGCTCGCCCTGGCCTCCAAGTACAAGAGCGAGTTCCTGGCCAACATGTCGCACGAACTGCGCACGCCGCTGAACTCGCTGCTGATCCTGTCCGACCAGCTGTCGAAGAACCCCGAGGGCAACCTGAACCTGCGGCAGGTGGAGTTCGCCCGCACCATCCACGCCTCGGGGCAGGACCTGCTGATGCTGATCAACGACATCCTGGACCTGTCCAAGATCGAGTCGGGCACCGTCGCGGTCGACATCGGGCCGCTGCGGCTGGCGGACCTGGAGCGCTTTGTCGAGCGCACGTTCCGCCACGTCGCCGAGGCCCGGCAGCTGGAGTTCACCGTCGACAGCAGCCTGCGCCCGTCGGCGACGATGCGCACCGATGCCAAGCGCCTGCAGCAGATCCTGAAGAACCTGCTGTCCAACGCGTTCAAGTTCACGCACCAGGGGCGGGTGCGGCTGTCCATCGTCCACGCGCGCGGCGGCTGGAGCGCGGAGCATCCCGGCCTGCGCCAGGCGCGGCGGGTGGTGGCGTTCTCGGTCTCGGACACCGGCATCGGCATCGGCGCCGACAAGCAGCAGATCATCTTCGAGGCCTTCCAGCAGGCCGACGGCTCCACCAGCCGCACCTACGGCGGCACGGGCCTGGGCCTGGCGATCAGCCGCGAGCTGTCGCGGCTGCTCGGGGGCGAGATCCGGCTGGACAGCGCGGTCGGTCGGGGCAGCACCTTCACGCTGTTCCTGCCGCTGGATGCCCCGGGCCGGCGGAGCGGCCGGCGGGCCGGCCCGCCCCCGCCCGAAGCGCGCGTGGCCGCGGCGCGGCGCAAGCGCTCCGCCGCGCCTGCGGGGCCGCGGCCGGTGCGTGATCCGGCCACAGCCCTCGGGACGCCGCCGGCCGCGCGACGGCGCAGCGGCCGGCCGTTGCTGCTGGCCGCGGATGCGGATGCGGACCGGTTGGCCGATGCCCTCGAGGCGGCGCGGCGCGCCGGCTGGACCTTGCTGGCGGCCCGCGGTGGCGCGGAGGCGCTGGGCCTGGCGGCCGATGCCCGGCCGTCCGCGGTGGTGCTGGGGCCGGCCCTGTCGGACATGCCGGGCGCCCGCCTGCTGCGCCGCCTGCGGCTGGACCCGGCCTTCGCCGACCTGCCGGCCTGCGTGCTGCCGCCGGCCCAGTGGCAGCCGGCGCGTCTCGAGGGCGCGCTGCGCGCGCTGGCCGGCCGCCTCGGGCCGCCGCGCCCGCCGGCGGCCGCGGCCTCGCTGCGCGGCCTGAGGGCCCTGGTCGTCGACGACGACATGCGCAACATCTTCGCGCTGGCCACCGTGCTCGAGGAGCACGGCATGGAGATCGTCTGGGCGGACAACGGCCGGGACGCGATCCAGCGCGTCGCCACCGGTCTCCGCCTCGACGTCGCCCTGCTGGACGTGATGATGCCGGCCCTCGACGGCCTGGCCACGCTGCGCGAGATCCGGCGCCTGCCGCAAGGCCGCGAGCTGCCGGTGGTGGCGGTCACCGCCAAGGCCATGAAGGGCGACCGCGAAAAATGCATCGCCGCCGGCGCCTGGGATTACCTGTCCAAGCCGGTCGACACGCAGGCGCTCCTGGCCGTCCTGCGCGCCTGGCTGCCACCCGCCTGAGGCTTGCCATGCAACCCGCGACAGCGCCGCAACCCGTGAGCATCCTCATCGTGGACGACCAGCCGGACAAGCACCTCGTCCTGCGCAGCATCCTCGCCGACCTGGGCGAGCGCATCGTCTCCGCACGCTCGGGCTGCGAGGCGTTGGCGCGGGTGCTGGACGACGAGTTCGCCGTGATCCTGCTGGACGTCAACATGCCCGACATCGACGGCCTCGAGACCGCGCGCCTGATCCGCGGCCACCGGCGCTCGGCGCAGACGCCGATCGTCTTCATTTCCGCCTATGTCGACGACCTGCAGGCGCGGCGCGGCTACGCGCTGGGCGCGGTCGACTGTATCTCCTCGCCGGTCGTACCCGAGGTGCTGCGTTCCAAGGTCCGGGTCTTCGTGGACCTGTTCCGGCTGAACCGGCAGCTCCAGCTACGGGCCGAGGAGCGAGAGGCCCTGGCCCGGGCCGAGGCCGCGCGCGCCGCGGCCGAGGCGGCGGTGGACCGCGCCGACTACCTGGCCCAGGCCAGCGAGGTCCTGGCCCGCTCGCTCGACCTGGCGCAGACGCGCGACGCGCTGCTACGGCTGGCGGTGCCGCGGCTGGGCGAGCGTGCCCAGTTGATCGAGTCCGATGCCGCCTCGCGCCTGGGCGGCCCCCTTTGCGCGCTGGCGGGGCGCGCGCTCGCCTCGGGCGAGGCCCTGGCCCATGAGGAAGAGGGGCAAGCCTGCGCCGTCATCCCGCTGCGGCCGGGGGAACCGTCGGCCGGGGCCCTGCTGGTGCACGGGCCGGCTGGCTGCTTCGACGCGGCCCGCCTGGCGCTGGCGCGCGAACTGGCCAGCCGCGCCGGCATGGCCATGGAGAACGCGCGCCTGTACGCCGAAGTGCGCACCGCGGACCGGCGCAAGAACGAGTTCCTCGCCATGCTGGCGCACGAGCTGCGCAACCCGCTGGCCCCGATCCGCAACGCCGTCCACATCCTGCAGGGCGCCGACGTCGCACCGCCCACCCTGGCCTGGGCGCGCGACGTGATCAGCCGCCAGGCCGAGCACATGGCGCGGCTGATCGACGACCTGCTCGATGTCTCGCGGATCGTGCAGGGCAAGGTGGTCGTCAAGCCCGAGTCGCTGGCCCTGGCGGCGGTCGTCGAGCGCGCGGTCGAGGCGACGGCGCCGCGGCTCGCCGCGCGCGGGCAATCGCTGCGCCTGGCCCTGCCGCCGGCGCCGGTGGTGGTGGAAGGGGACATGGTGCGGCTCGCGCAGGTGCTGTCCAACCTCGTGACCAACGCCAGCAAGTTCTCGCCGCCCGGGTCGGTGATCGACCTGTGCGCCGCGATGGAGGCCGACGGCCTGGTGCTGCGCGTGCGGGACCAGGGCTGCGGCATCGAGCCTGCCTTCCTGCCCCATGTCTTCGAGCTGTTCGTGCAGGGGGACCCGTCGCTGGACCGCTCGCAGGGCGGCCTCGGGATCGGGCTCACGCTGGTGCGGCACCTCGTCGAACTGCATGGCGGGCGGGTCGAGGCCTGCAGCGAGGGGCCGGGCCGGGGGGCGGAGTTCGTCGTGCGGCTGCCCGCGCGGGCAGGCGAAGACCTCGGTGCGGCCGGCGGGGCAGGGCGCCCGCCGGTGCGGCGCGACGGCGGCCGCGCGCGGGGCCGGCGCGTCCTCGTGGTCGACGACCTGCCCGCATCGGCCGAGACGCTGACGCTGCTGCTGGAGATGGAGGGCTTCGAGGTGCGCGTGGCCCACGAGGGTCCGGCGGCGCTGGCGCTCGCATGCGAGTTCAGGCCCGACGTGGTGCTGCTGGACATCGGCCTGCCCGGCATGAACGGGTTCGAGGTGGCGGGGCACCTGCGCGCCCAGGAGGCCACGCGCGACGCGGTGCTGGTCGCCCTCACCGGCTACGGCGAGGCGGAGAGCCGCACGCGCTCGGCCCAGGCCGGCTTCGACCGGCACCTGGTCAAGCCCGCGGATGTCGATGAACTGCTTGCGATGCTGTCCGATCCGCGTTTATGTTCGCGAGGCGCGGAAGCGTGACGGAACCCTGCTACAATCACGGTCTTCCCGGAGAGGTGGATGAGCGGTTTAAGTCGCACGCCTGGAAAGCGTGTGTGGGTTAATAGCCCACCGCGGGTTCGAATCCCGCCCTCTCCGCCAGTTTTCAGTCCGCAACGGACTGCATAGCACCGCAGCACTGGCATTTTTCCCCGGTTTCCCTCTGTAGCTTGGAGTCTTGGCGTCTCCATGGGTCCGCATGTACCCTGTTGAAGCCTGTGTATCCTGCGGGTAACCGTGTGGGTAATAAGCGGGTTACCCGCAGCAGCCCGCGCCGTTACCCACATTTGAGGGGAAAACGATGCTGAGTGATACCAAGGTGCGGAAGGCCGAGCCCGCTGAAAAAAAGTACCGGCTGGCGGACGAACGAGGGCTGCATCTGCTGGTGCGGCCCAACGGTTCCAAGCTATGGCAGTTGCGATACAGGCACGAGGGCAAAGAGCGGACAGCCTCGTTGGGCCAGTACCCCGATGTGAGCCTCAAGGAAGCGCGCGTCAGGCGCGACGATGCCCGCCGAACCCTAGCAACAGGCGTCGATCCAGTGCAAGCCAAGCACACGGCGCGAGCCATCAGGCAGGCCGAGACAATCAACACCTTTGAAGCAGTCGCCCGTGAGTGGTGGGGCGTGTGGAAGTCCTCTCGCAGTGACAGCCACGTCCAATACGTGATCCGGCGCCTGGAACAGAACGTCTTCCCAGCGATCGGGGCGCGGCCTGTTGCCCAAGTCGAAGCGCCTGAACTTGTCGCCATGGCGAAAGCCGTCGAGGCCCGGGGCGCGCTAGACATCGCAAAGCGGTGCCTCCAGATGTGCAATCAGGTGTTCCGGTACGCCATCGCACACGGCAAGGCAAACCGCAATCCAGCGACGGACATCAGGCCGTCTGACATCCTCCCGGCCAGGGCGAAGCAGAACTACGCGCGAGTTGATGCCCGCGAACTGCCGATGCTCCTGCGCAAGATCGACGCCTACCAGGGGCACACGGTTACCCGGCTGGCAATCAAGCTGATGGCGCTGACGTTCGTTCGCACGGGCGAGCTGATCGGGGCGCGCTGGGCAGAGTTCGACCTTGAGGCCGGACGCTGGGATGTGCCGGCTGAGCGCATGAAGATGCGGACCCCGCACATCGTGCCGTTGTCGCCGCAGGCTATCGACGTGTTGCGAACCCTCCAGACCGTGACAGGAGGCCGAGAGTTGCTGTTCCCGGGGGAGCGAGACCACGGCAAGCCCATGAGCAACAACACGATCCTCGCAGCGCTGGAGCGCATGGGCTACAAGGGGCAGATGACCGGCCATGGCTTCCGGGGGCTCGCGTCCACGATCCTGCATGAACATGAGTTCGATCACGCTCACATCGAGCTGCAACTGGCCCACAGCGAGCGCAACGCCGTGAGTGCGGCCTACAACCACGCCCTGTACCTGCCGCAGCGGGCCGAGATGATGGCGTGGTGGGGCAATTACTTGGAGTCTGTCGCCCGCGGGAATGTGCTGCCGCTGCGGAGGCTTGCGGCGTGAGTGGAGTGGACAAGTTCAGGGGCCGCCATGCGGACCTCAACAGGGAACTTCAAACGCTAGATGGAGTGGTGCGCTAATATCCACACCAGTTCGCAGGAAACTGCGACCGCCAACTAGGAACTCCGTCACACGGATAAGCCCTAGCCACCCCAGGAGGGGAGCCTTCCCAAGACAAGCCACTGGCACTTGACGAACGGTAGCGAAGCCAACAGCCGCGCACAGTCTGTGAGCGGCCTCTTTGGGTTCCTCCAATGCTCAAGATCGACCAAGGCATTCAGTCAGACGCCCTCATTGACGCAAACGTCGCCGCCAGGATGTGCGGCATGGGGCGTAGCTACTTCTACGACCTCCAAAGTCGCGGGCAACTGCCAGCACCAGTAATCCGCTCGGCTCGCTTTACGCGCTGGCGACTCTCGGACGTTCAGGCGTGGGTCCGAGACCCTCAAGGCTGGATAGAGGCGAACACCCCCACCACTGCCGGAATCGAGGCATGAATCTCGATGCACTCCAGGCACGTCTCGCTGAAAAGCGCATCGCGCTAGAAAAGTCCGACGCGGCGATCAACGCCCTCACGGATTTGATTGTGGCCGCGGCGAACGGAGAGGCCACAAATGAACACGGGGTGCGCCTGAGCATCACCGAAGCTGTGAAGGGCGCGGAGGCGCTGAGACAGGTGCACGCCATCCTGAGCAACGAGGTGGCGGACCTTGAACGACGCATCGCGAGCGAGAAGCGGCGCATCGCCTACGAGTCATCGCCAAGCGCGAAACGGCTTGCGGCCCTCATTACCCCTAGTACAGCCCTCAAGGCTCCCTGAAAACAAAAAGCCCCGCCAACAGGGGCGGGGCAAAGGACGTTACATGCTGGATTTTACTGACGAAGTGCCGGGGATCGAATTCCTGCACATTGTCCGGGGCGAAGACTCCGGCGATCTAAAGGGCTGCGCCGTGCAGCCGGGCCCTGATGGCCAACTTACCCGCCACTTCTGGCCGGAAGATGGGGAGGCAACAAACCCGCTCATTCAACGGGTCACGCAGGGCCAGCACGGGGGCTACTTCACCCCCGCCACATTCCACCCGCACCCGAACGGCAAACGCCAGCGACTGCGCGGGTTGGTTCACTCCCTGCGTTGCATATGGGCTGATCTTGAAGGCCCCAACAAAGCGAATGGGCATGCCAGCGAGGATCACACCAAGGCGGCACTGGGGGCGTTCGCCAAGTCCACTGGCCTGATCCCCACGATAGTGCTGCTCACAGGCTCAGGCGGGGCGCATGCGTATCACGTCTTTGATCGGGACCTGGACCGCCAAAGCTGGCAGGGGCGCGCGGACGCCTTTGTTTGGACCGCAGAGCGCAACGCCCTGAATATCGACGCGCCGATCACAACCGACGCCGCGCGCATCATGCGAATGCCGGGCTCCATCCACCAGAAAACCGGCGAGACGGTCAAGGCTTACCGCACGGGCCCGATCTACCCGCTGGAGGAGCTGGACGGCTTACTTGGCTACGAGCCGGGCAAGAGCACGCCGGGCAGTGGCACCCGCAGTCGAGTTGCCCGCGCCGCAGAGCCGCCCCGGCATAGGGCTTACTCGATGCTGGAGGTCATCAAGCACTGCGCCGCTTTACGCGTGGCAATTGCAAATCGCGGAGCCGATACCCCCTATCAACCGTGGTTGCTGGCGTTGCAAATGGCTCGCCTGTCCGTTGAAGGTGAAGGGTTGGGCCACGCCATTAGCCAAGGGCACCCCGACTACGACCAGGGCGAGGTAGACCGCAAGATGGACAGCTTCACGGGTGGGCCGCCGAGTTGCGAGGCATGGCACCGTGCCTGGGGTGAGCGATCTCCTTGCCCCGACTGTCTGTACGGGGGGATTGCACGATGAGTGTCAGCCCCTTCAATTACAGAAAGGCCCCACACATGCTTGGCGCGGTCGCATCGGGGACTGCACCAGGGGCCGCACCTCCACCGGCCGAGCAACCCTCGGAGGTCGTACTCAATCCCTTGCGGGTGATCCCTGCTCCGGGTGGCCGGGTTGCTCCAATTGCCCGTGCGGTTCTTGAAGCGCACCTGCCGGATTGGCAAATGCGAGACGGCCAGAAGATCAAGCCGCTGACAACCTCGCCCAACCTCGCGGCGCTGATGGCCCTAGAAGGCTGGAGAGCGACCTACAACGAGATGCCGCATCGCACCGAGTTGTTCAAGAACGGTCTGATTTCGCCCCGAGATGACGACCCCAACACCGCGCTAACCCTGCTTGGTGACGCGGCGGTTCGAAACGGATTGAACCGCGAGAACGTGCCCGAACTGGTCGATGCTCTGGCAAGGCAGGCTCCGTATCACCCCGTCCGGGACTGGATCACGGCAGTGCCGTGGGACGGAGTTGACCGCCGGGCGCTGTTCGCCGCCACGCTAGAACTGGAAGACCCGGAAACCGCAACGCTGGCGCACCGCCTTCTGCATAAATGGATGCTTCAAGGAGTCGGCGCGCTGATGGAGCCGGAGGGCGTCACGGCGGCGGGGATGCTGGTCATCGCGGGTACGCAACACGTGGGGAAGACTTGGTGGGTGCGACACCTCGTGCCGTTGCCGGGGGCTGTGGCGGAGGGCGTGACCATCGACCCATCGGACAAGGATTCCATCCTCCGCGCCACGGGTGCATTCGTCACCGAGGTGGGAGAGCTTGATGGGACCATGCGCAAGGCCGACATCGCCCAGTTCAAGGGCTTCCTGACCAATAACATCGACGAGGTGAGACTGCCGTATGCGCGGCGCGCGTCCTTCTTCAAGCGGCGCACGGTCTTCGTGGGCACGGTGAACGGATCGGGCTTCCTGGTCGATGAAACGGGCAACCGTCGATTCTGGGTCATCGCGGTGGTCCGCTGTCTCACCCTGGCCCCGGAGGTTATGCAACAGGTCTGGGCGCAGTACCTCCACCTGTATCAGCGCGGGGAGCGGTGGAACTTGGAGCCGGACCTGTTGACCGCAATCAACGCGGCCAACCGCCAGCATGAAACCGTGGACCCATTGACTGAGCGCATCGCGGCGAAATTCAACTGGGAATCGGTTGACCTATCAACACTCACCTCGGAGAACCGCACGAGCCACCCGGGGCTACTGTGGATGACGGCGACCCGAATCTGTGAGGCAGTCGGCATTCCGAACCCGAAGAAATCGGAAGCGACAAGGACCGCGCATATCGTCAAAAGTCAGTGGGCGGCACAGGGTCACCTTCTGCGAAATCCGGGCGAGGTGGCACTGCTGGACCGTCGCGCTAACGGTCTGCGGCTGCTGGCAGTCCCCAAAAAGATGGCTTACTGATTGGCAAAGGGGCACCTTCAGTGCCGCGCCAGGGCCACCTTCTGAGTGGGGTGGCACTGTGCCCCGAATCATGATTTTCAGAGGGGATTGGAGCGAAATATGCCGGTTGCAGGGTCACGTAGTTATCAACTATCAAAAACATGGGAAAAATAAAAATAGGAAAGGTTAGGAAAACACGGCACTGGTGGCACTGCGGCACTGTTAGGTGCCTAACACCCACGCGATGCCGCCGCCCAGTTGCCGCATAGCGCGACGGCGCGCGGACAACCACAACCCCGCTTTTCCAACCTCACCTGACAGGCACCCAGCCATGATCCACCCCATCCCCGCCGAGTACGACAAGAGCGCCCGCGCCAAACGCACAGACGACGAATATGCCGCCCACCTGCGAGAAGTCCCCGACGACCCCCTGCGCAGAATCGACCTGTACCGCGACTGGCGCCGCGAGCGATACACGGAGACCGGCATGGAGCCCGCCGGGTCCGACGCGATGTACCACTTCAACGACGTCGGTCGCGCGCTAAGTTCCGCCGCATGGTGCCTATGTGGCAGGGAGCCCGGCTACGCGACCCGCGAGCGCCCTCGCACTGCACTGCGGCACGTGGCGAAAACCTTCGGCTGGCGGTACTGCCGTGGATTACAGGCGCTGTATGACGGCCTCGTAGAGGCCGGAGTCTCGGCGGCAGAACGAAACCGCATCCGTCAGCACTGCAACGAGTTCGAAGCGGATTTCCGGCCGCGGCTCGAAGCGGCCTACCTTGTCAATGGCCGGGGCCAAGCCCCGGCCGTAGCCGGCGAAGTGCTGACGTTGTTTGTTGACCACATGGGAGAGCTGTGCAACTGGATCACGTTGACGAATTGGCCCAGCGTGGTGCTGGAGTTCGAACGAGACCTACAACAGGCGGCGGCGTATTTGCGCGACGTGCCGATCCAGTACGACACGCGCCGGAAGCCGCGTAAGAAGCGCTGGCAATTCTGAGCCTCGCGCGGCTAGTCTGGTTCTTTCCGATCCTCGGGGGAAGTCGGATTGGCCGCGTCTTGCGATAGCGTGAAAGGAATCAAGTCCTCTGCGCGATCCGCCCAAACTTTGACCTTGGCCCCCGGCAGCAGTTGAGCCCGATGCGCCTCGGCCGCCTTGCTTCGCTGCTCCATTACCCGCTTGCGCTGCTCGCTTTGCTGCTTGGGTGTCATCTGCGTCTTTCGTGAATGCCGCCGGTCGCAGGGGATCGGATCGGTGGGCATCAGCTTGAACCAGTCCTTTGGGCACTCGTACTCGAACTTGCAGTTCGTGACCGTGGCTGCGCCGATGGTTGGCGGGTTATTCATGGATGTGTTCGCTTCAAACGGCCGGATCGGTGCCTCTACTGCGCGGGCTTCGATAGGACGAACGGAACCAGATCCTCCTTTTTGTCCGCCCACACCCGAGGTTTGGCCTTGGACGGGCCCTTGGCCGCCAGCGCCTGGATTCGCGCCTCGATCCGCTTGCGAAACTTCTCTTTGAGCCGATCCTGCTTGGTCTGCTGCATAGGATTACTTTAAAAATGTAATCACATTGATTCGACGGTCTATTACCCGCCTAGGCTGCTCGCGCACAGAAGACTTCGCCCTGAGGCTTCAGTAGTCTGCAAGCTCTGAAAACGAGCCGGCATATACGCCGGCTCTGATGGTAAATCCGCTTCAGCAGTTTAGAAACAGCCGCATTGCTGCTTGCCGCTAGGTGTCGGCCAGCACTGGTAGCGCGTCCCGGGCGGGCAAGCAGCCAGAGCAGCGGAAATGGAGGAGACGATCAGAACGCAGGCAATAACAAGCTTCTTCATCTTGAACCCTTTCGAGGACGCGAGGACGATGTTTGAGTTAGACAGTCCCAATTGACTGTCGCTTGTCAGTTTGACGATTAAATTTGGCTGGGTCAACCCAAACAGGAGCAGGACGAAGGGGCGATATGCAGCACCCTGCAGATCGCCTCGGCCCAGAAGGTTTACACCGCCTATCCGGCCCCACGTCTGATGCCTCCAGTGCCTATTCGTGTCGCTCCACGGAACAGGAAATCCTCAGTCAGGTCCCGCTAATCATAAAAGCTCTAAAGTCATCCAGCGGCCAATCAAAACAGTCGACTCGCGATTTCACATCGGATCTCACCGCTGGTGTATGAGTGTCTCCATCCCGCTTGATCGGGGTTCTTGGTTGACAAGACGCCTCGCGTTTGCAGGACGCCAGTAAGGCGATTTAGAGTAAAACTAGACATCCAACTGATCAACTCACTGTCGCCCCGACATTGCCAGTAAACCGAGTCGTCCGAGACCGAGATTAGCGCGGCCTCATCACTCATGCACGCACCAAGATAGCCCTGCATTCGCACCTTACGGTCTTGCAAATCAAGCTTCAAGCTGCTTCCCTCAATGTTGGTTGTCTCTTTCTCCCTGCCGTCGAATTTCGAGGGAAGAGCGCCGCGACAGACTAGATTGACCGATCCCGAAGACTGCGCATTCGCCAAGTTTGCACTGCCCATCAGGCTCGCAGCGACGCCAATAATTGACAATGAACTAAAAATCCTCATATGCATGCTAACCTTAACATTTAGAGGGTCAAGCTTCGAAACTCAGTCGGCCACTTGATTCGCTCGTGTCTCTAAAGCGATTCATCGCTGCTCCGCGTGCTCCGACTCAGTGCAGATCCTTCTTGTCCGGCGGAAAATTAAGATCGCCGAGACCCTCGATGAATGCTTTTGCCTTTGCGCTCATCGGTGGCAGCCCCATCCTGATCCGCTGATTTTGGAAAGTCTTAACAGGGGGCTGCTCTATGGCCACACACGCGCCAGCGCCCGCAAGTTGTTGGAGTTGCTGATCGGTTTTGCACAGCGTCACGTTTTTTGCGCATGCCTCGCAATACCTCACGTCCTGAGTGGCTGTTAGCGTCAGCTTGTGCCAGTCTCTGGGGCACTCGAATACCAACTCGCAATTTGCAATAGCAACGGTACCTTTTTTGGGGTTTGAGTTCACGATGCCATTCAATTTGACATGTATCGTACTTGACTGGCCGATCGACGCAAGCCCCCAACTTTGGTTCCGCGCAAAGAGCCGGTCGTGAAGGTACGGGGGAGGGTCTCGGTCGTGGTCCCCACCCCCCGGGGTCGCAAGGCACGCGCAGTGCCAAACACATAGGGCACGTCGCATCGGGTCCACACCTTGCGGACATCGCGCCCGAGGTGAACAGCGCGGCGAACGAAAAAGCACATTCAGGCCATCTTAAAGCCAATATTTTCATTGACAAACTATGATTGATGAACTACATTTAAATCACAATCAACTGTGAGCCAAAACCAATGAGCCACATCAACACGGCAAGCCTGATACGCGACATCAGCAACGACGACCTTTGCGAGTTGGCGACGGAGAGCCAGGGCAACACGGCGCAAACCGTGGACGCCCTGATTGAAGGCGTACTGGCCCGCTGCGGCCATGCCCTGGATGACGCCGCGCACGCGGCTCTGATCGCCATACAGCGACTGCACGTGCCCCAGCTTCAGGATGCTTTTGACGAGCTGGAGGCGTTGCGCCATGCCGCGTGAACAAACTCACGTGTTCAAGCCTCCAGCGGAGGAGGTATGCGCCGATCTAACGCGGCGGGCCAAGGTGGCATGGTTCGCCAGCGAGGCGGACGCCGGGCACCCGGACGACACCAGCGGCTACGTCACGTTCAAGGGACTGGGCTACGTGGTGTTGCGCCACGCGGGGATGGCGCTGGCCGTGTATCGGGTCAGGAGCGACAACCTGATGCTGCGCCGGATGAAGCGGCCCCCCAAGGGGCTGGCGTGACAATCGAGAGTGCCAAGCGACGAGGGCCTGTGGGTAACAGTGCGGGTAACGCGGTGTGCATGTATGGGCGAGATCGAGCATTCATGCGGGTTTCAAGGCATGATGGGAATGACGCCCTCCCGCCAGGTCACAAGCAAAGACGCCCCTTCCGGGGCGTTTTTCATTAGTCACCCCTCATCGTACCCATCAACCTTCATCTGGTTGGTGCGTCGTTCCACTGGGCTGATTGAGGGGTCTCTGGCACCCCAAAAATTCCAGATTGCCAGCAGCATGCCGTCGTTTGGCAATGATCAGAGCCTGTGTCGGACCGAGTTCTGACATCAGCCCTGAGAGGAGCCCGTAAAGTCGCTTCCCAGCAATCACTCGGCAGCTCCATTCAAGCAGGTCGGGGCGCCCTTTAACCGTCCATCCGGACGCGCTTTTTTCTCTGGCCCAGTCGCGCAAGTAACAGACCTTCCAGGCGGTCCGAATCACACTCGCATGCGTTGATGCCCTCAACGTCTCCAGCGAGCTTCACGAGGACCCAGCTATGAATAGGGATGCTTCAATGCAATACCCGCGCGGTTTTGACCTGAGGGGGCGCGCCTGCCTTGTGACAGGTGGCGGCCAAGGCATCGGCGCGGAGATATGCCAATCTTTGGCGCGTGCCGGGGCCGCGGTGCTGGTGACCGATCTCAACCCGAAGAGTGCTCAGCGTATCGCTGAGACACTTGGCGATGAGGGGTTCATGGCGCATTGCGCCGCCCTGGATGTCACCCGTGAGGACGACTGGCAGCGCGTGATCGACCTGGCCCGTGCGCAATGGGGCGGCCTCGATGTGCTGGTCAACAACGCGGGCGTGTTCATGGTCAAGCCTTTGGCGGAAACCTCCCTGGAAGATTTGCGTCGGGTCAACGGACCGAACATCGAGGGCGTGTTTCTTGGGACGCGCGCGGCCTTGCCCCTGCTGGCCGATCCTGTCCGGCGCAGTCGCAGCACCGCATCCATCATCAACATGTCTTCCGTGGCGGGTTTGCGTGGCGCGGCGGGGGCATCGGTCTATTGCTTGTCCAAAGGTGCGGTACACCTGTTCAGCAAAGCCTGCGCCCTGGAATTGGCGCCCCAGCGCATCCGCGTCAATTCGGTTCATCCTGGCATTGTCGAGACCGACATGGGGCAGGCCGCCATCCGCCTTCGCGGCGGAGGCAACATCGTAGAAGGGCACCGGATAGCCAGGCAGGCCTATCCCCTGGGTCGGGTGGGCCAGCCTGAAGACGTTGCATCTGCGGTGCTCTACCTCGCCAGTGAGGCCTCCTCCTTTGTGACGGGCAGCGAACTGGTTGTTGACGGTGGCGTTACTGCGCGCTGAGGGTCACCCGCAGTCGCAAGCGCCCATGGAACGAGTCATGCCTGACGATACGAATGAACCTCGCCACAAGCCTGGCCGCACCTCAGGCTCCTTGCATGGATTGACTGTCCTAGACATGACCTCCATCGTCATGGGCCCATCTTGCATGCAGGCCCTGGGTGACATGGGGGCCAATGTGATCAAGGTCGAATCTCCCTAGGGCGACACGCTGCGCAGCGCGGGGCCGTCGCGGCATCCGGGAATGGGGGCCCTGTTTCTCAACAGCAATCGAAGCAAGCGAAGCATCGCCCTGGACCTGAAGAAGGAGCGCGGACGCCAGGCATTGCTCCGCCTGGCTGAAGGTGCGGACATCCTGGTCTAACACATCCGTCCTCAAGCCATGATCCGGCTGGGCCTGGGCTGGGAGGCCGTGCATGCGGTCAATCCCCGGTTGATCTATGCGGGTGTCTTCGGTTGCGGCCAGGATGGTGCGTATGCGGCCCTGCCGGCCTACGATGACCTGATTCAGGGCGTCAGTGGCCTGGCGGCGCTTTTCCACCGCAGCACGGGTGAGGCGCCGCGCTATGTGCCCAACGCGATCGCGGACCGTGTCACGGGTTTGAGCGCCGTGGGCGTGATGCTGGCCGCGGTGATCGAACGCCAGAGCAGCGGCTTGGGCCAGCGCATCGACATCCCCATGTTCGAGACCCTGGTGTCCTTTGTCCTCGCCGACCACATGGGCGGGCTGACCTTTGAGCCGCTGCTGGACCGGGGCGGGCACGCCCGTCAATTGTCAGCGTTTCGCAGGCCCTACCGCACGCGGGATGGGTACATCAGCGCCCTGGTCTACAGTGACCGTCAGTGGCAGGGCTTTTTCCAGATCATGGGGCGGGAAAAAGATTTCTTTGAAGACCCGCGCTTGCGTGACGTCTCCACGCGGCTGACCCACATTGACGAGCTGTACGCCGAGGTCGAGGAAGTCTTGGCGAAGCAGGACACGCAGCACTGGCTGGATGTCGTTCGCTCCTCCATGAGAAGTTCATGGTTACCGCCGCCCCGCTTCCTTTGTTGTCCGGCCGGTTGACTGTAGATCGCGAGCAGTTCTTCGACGCGCTGCGCCGTGAGCCTGCCAGGCCGAAACCAGCATGCGGCGTCATCAGGTCGACCGTGAAGCTCACGTATGACGCCGACCAGTAGCCGACACCAATCAGCGGCATCACGGCCTTGTTTCGTGTGTCGCCTCGTCGTTGGTGGGCGGCCGGTGCTGGCGCCGCCGTGATGGCGGCAGCGCCCGCCAGCGCCTGTTCCTGGCTTCTGGCAGGGCTGCCCCGTGGAGCGGGCATAGGCGCCGCAGCGTGGGATGGCCTCCGGGGCACGCGCCTTGCAGCCTTCATCATTCGACTGCTGTTCATCAGTCCTGCTCCATGGGGCAATTGGCGAGAAAGGGGAACCGCTCGAGGCTAGTGGCTGGAACGGCGCGCAACCATCGTCTCGACTTCGGCGAGGGCCCAGGTCAGGGCCTCCTGCGCGGTCGGTTCGACGCCCACCTCGGCGGTGACCTCGTCGGCTTGCGCGAGTAACGACTCCAGCAGCTTCTGGACTTCCCTCAGGGCGTTGACGGCCTCATTGCAGTCGCAGTTCGTTGTCATTGCGTAGGCTCCAGGACAATTCCTCGTGGGTCCAGGAAGACACCCTATCGGCATCGTGGCTTCCTGGGCGCCACAGGCGCCGGAAGGCACGCCGCACCGCAGTACCGGGGGAGCGCCGCGCCCCATCAGGTTTCCGGGATCCCTGCCTCGTTCGCCAGGATGCCCGGCGGCGCCCAGCGGGGGGCCGCCCTTTGCCTGCTCGCTGCCTCGCCCGTGGCTGGCGTGCGCCGAGGCACTGCCGCTTCCACACGGGCCGCCTGCCCACGCGGCCGCTTCGTTCCTGCTGGGACGCCGCCGGTCCCTTGGCTGGCGACCGACGCGACGCCGCTGCTGACACTGGCCGCTTTGCGTCAGCGGGTGCCCGCACGATGGATCGATCCTCGCCCCCTTCCCATTCCAAGCCCGGGGCACTCCCGGTCACGCCCCCGGGCGCCGCGCATCAGCGCCAGGAGATCCGGTCCAGCCGGGTCGGCGCCTCGTCGGCCCGCCTGCACGGCCGCCTCGTGGGCAACGCCTTGCAAGCCGCGGAGCTGAAGTCACCCGCGCGGGCCGCGGTCGACCCGCCGCCCGAGACTGGCGCACCGCTGCCGCAGCGTCACCGGCGCGTCCTGTTCCCTCAGGAAGACGGCGCCGGGCCCGCCGCGGCCTTGCCCCCGAAGCTGGCCGACGGCGTCCTGGACCTGGGCGTCGGCGGCGTGATCGAACCCCGCACCTTCGCTGTCGTCGTCGCCAACGCACTCGATGCGTACCGGGCGCTGCCGCCGGCCCCGGCGCTGAAGGCCCTGGCCGACGGGCTCGTCGTGCGCTCCGGCCGGCTTCCTGCGCCGGTCCTCGCCGCCCTGGGCGAGGTGCTGGCCGGCGCCCTGGCCGCGGCCGGCGTGCCCCGCGACGCCGCGATGCAGGCGCTGGTGCAGGACCTGCTGGCCCCCGTCGCCCAGCGGGGTGATGCCCTCGACGCGGCCGCCCTGGCCCTCGGCCTGCGGCGGGCCGACCCGCCGCAGCGGCGCCGGGACGCCGGCCCCGGCCCCGCGCTGCTGCGGCTGAAGGACCCGCTGCGGGCCTGGGTCGACGGCGCCCGCCGCGACCAGGGCGAGGAACTGCACGCCATGCTCGTGTGCGCGCTGGAACTCGGCGGCCCGGCGCCCGATGCGCCGGTGCCCGGGCGGGCAGCGGCGGGCGGCCCGCATACCCGCCGGGTGCTGGCCTCCGGGCCCGACACCCTGGGGCGGCTGCTCGCGCGCGATCCCGTCCAGCTGCTGCAGGTCGAGGGCATGGGCAGCCTTCGGAAGCTCTCGCTCGCGGCCAGCGCCCTGCGCCTCATGGCCGCAGACAACCCGGCCCGCCTGCAGGCGCCTTATGCCCGCCTCGCCCGTGAAGGACCGCAGGATGCCGAGTGGCTCGGGTTCCTGGTGCTGCTGCGGCAGGGGCGTGAGTCGGCGGGGGTGGGCGTCTGGTCGGCGGCCCACCTGAAGCGGGACACGCAGGACACCCTTCTGCGGATGACCCTCACGCAGGCCGCCCCCCTCTGGGCCGACCAGGTCGAGCGCATCGCCGAGGAGGCGGACGAGCGCCTGGAGCAGGAGGATCGCGGCCTGCGGGCGGCCTGGGCGTCGAGTGTGGAAGTCGAGACCAAGGGGGGCGCGGCGGCCGACCCCGCCGTGAAGGCGGCCCTGGAGCGTTCGACGGCCCGGGTGGGGGCCTGGCGCAGGCAGCAGGAGGCCCAGGCCGAGGAGAGGGCGGTGGCCGAGGTCGTCGGCTTCCTCGCCGGCTTCCAGGAGGGGGCCTGGCTGGCCATCCCGGGCCGCAAGCCCTCGCAGGAGCAGCGCAGTTTCGTCGAGGGGCGCGAGCGCGCCCTGCGGGAGTTCTCCGCGCTGGCCTGGTCCGGCAACTCGGTGGCGCTGCGCAAGGCGGCACTCCTGGCCGACGCGGTGGCCGCCAGGCTCGCGGACGCGCTTTCGGGTGCCGCGGCACGGCGCTGACGCTTCCGTCGCGGGACCGTCACGCGATTTGCATACACTTCGCGTTTCGTCCCGACTTTTTCGCTGCGCCAGCGCCCGAAGGCCCGCCCATGAAATTCCGCTTTCCCATCGTCATCATCGACGAAGACTACCGCTCCGAGAACACCTCGGGCCTGGGCATCCGCGCCTTGGCGCAGGCCATCGAGGCCGAGGGCTTCGAGGTGCTAGGCGTCACCAGCTACGGTGACCTGGCCCAGTTCGCGCAGCAGCAAAGCCGCGCCAGCGCGTTCATCCTGTCGATCGACGACGAGGAGTTCACGCCCGGCCCCGACCTCGACCCTGCGGTGCTGAACCTGCGCAGCTTCATCGAGGAAGTGCGCCGCAAGAACAGCGACGTGCCGATCTACATCTACGGCGAGACCAAGACCAGCCGGCACCTGCCCAACGACATCCTGCGGGAGCTTCACGGCTTCATCCACATGTTCGAGGACACGCCGGAGTTCGTGGCCAAGCACATCATCCGCGAGGCCAAGAGCTACCTGGAGAGCGTGCAGCCGCCGTTCTTCAAGGCGCTGCTCGATTACGCCGAGGACGGCTCCTACTCCTGGCACTGCCCCGGCCACTCCGGCGGCGTGGCCTTCCTCAAGAGCCCGATCGGCCAGATGTTCCACCAGTTCTTCGGCGAGAACATGCTGCGCGCCGACGTGTGCAACGCGGTGGACGAACTGGGCCAGCTGCTGGACCACACCGGCCCCGTGGCGGCCAGCGAGCGCAATGCCGCGCGCATCTTCAACGCCGACCACTGCTTCTTCGTCACCAACGGCACCTCCACCTCGAACAAGATGGTGTGGCACCACACGGTGGCCCCGGGCGACGTGGTGGTGGTGGACCGCAACTGCCACAAGTCGATCCTGCACTCGATCATCATGACCGGGGCCATCCCCGTGTTCATGCGCCCCACGCGCAACCACTTCGGCATCATCGGCCCGATCCCGCAAAGCGAGTTCGAGCCGGCCGCCATCAAGGCCAAGATCGCCGCCAACCCGCTGCTGCAGGGGGTGGACCCCGAGTCGGTCAAGCCGCGCGTGATGACGCTGACCCAGTCCACCTACGACGGCGTGCTTTACAACACCGAGACCATCAAGGGCATGCTCGATGGCTACGTGGACACGCTGCACTTCGACGAGGCCTGGCTGCCGCACGCCGCCTTCCACCCCTTCTACGGCCCGTACCACGCCATGGGCAAGAAGCGGGCGCGCCCGCGCGAGTCGCTGACCTTCGCCACCCAGTCCACCCACAAGCTGCTGGCGGGCATCTCGCAGGCCAGCCACGTGCTGGTGCAGGACTCGCAGAACCGCAAACTGGACCGGCACCTGTTCAACGAGGCGTACCTGATGCACACCTCGACCAGCCCGCAGTACGCCATCATCGCCAGCTGCGACGTGGCCGCGGCCATGATGGAGCCGCCCGGCGGCACCGCGCTGGTGGAGGAGAGCATCCTGGAGGCGCTGGACTTCCGCCGCGCCATGCGCAAGGTCGACGAGGAATACGGCGACGACTGGTGGTTCAAGGTCTGGGGGCCGGACCACCTGGCCGAGGACGGTATCGGCCGCGCGGACGACTGGATCATCCAGGGCGAGGAACGCGACGCCAAATGGCACGGCTTCGGCAGCCTGGCCGACGGCTTCAACATGCTGGACCCGATCAAGTCCACCATCGTCACGCCCGGCCTCGACCTGAACGGCAAGTTCGCCAAGACCGGCATCCCGGCATCCATCGTGACCCGCTTCCTCGCGGAGCACGGCATCATCGTGGAGAAGACCGGCCTCTACAGCTTCTTCATCATGTTCACCATCGGCATCACCAAGGGCCGCTGGAACACGATGCTCACGGCGCTGCAGCAGTTCAAGGACGACTACGCGCGCAACCAGCCGATGTGGCGGATCATGCCGGAGTTCTGCCAGCAGCACCCGCGCTACGAGCGCATGGGCCTGGCCGACCTGTGCCAGCACGTGCACGAGATGTACGCCAAGTACGACGTGGCGCGCCTGACGACCGAGATCTACACCTCGCCGCTGACCCCGGCGATGAAGCCCAGCGATGCCTTCGCCTACATCGCCCACCGCAAGACCGAGCGGGTGGCGATCGACGACCTGGAGGGCCGCATCACCACCTCGCTGATCACCCCGTACCCGCCCGGCATCCCGCTGCTGATTCCGGGCGAGGTGTTCAACAAGAAGATCGTCGACTACCTCAAGTTCTCGCGCGAGTTCAACGCCCAGTGCCCGGGCTTCGAGACCGACATCCACGGACTGGTGGAGGAGGTGGGGGAGGACGGCAAGCCGGCGTACTTCGCGGACTGCGTGAAGGCCGACTGAACCTTCGCGCCCGGACCTGGCGGGCCTCAGATCTCGTGAATGCGCAGGCAGGTTTCGATCTCGTTGTGGGGATCGAAGCCGCGCACGAGGCCCGGAATGCGTTCCATGCGGATATTCGTCCTGCGCAGCAGGTCGGCCTCGATGTTGGCGGGTGTCGGGCACGGCACCAGAAAGCGCTTGCCGATGGCGCCCGCGCAGTTCGCCCGCTGCCCGGTGAACAGCCGGCTCAGGACATTGAGGAGGACATAGGCCCGGGCCGCGCGGTTGTCCGCGACCCAGTCCGTCTGTACGACCACCTCGGTCACGCGCGCCTCGGCGCGGGCCATGCCTTCGCGGCCGACTCGGGCCCGAGCCAGCAGGCCCAGGCGCAGCGGCGCGATCACCGTCGCATCGACGTCGTTGCGCAGGGCGGCATAAGTCGCCATCGCACCGCCCATGCAGTGGCCCGCCAGCTTCAGGGTGTACGCGGGCTGAGCAGGTTGCGCGCTCGCCAGCTGCCGGTTCACCGATTCGAGGTGCTGCTTCAGCAAGCGGGTCATCAGGGCCGCCTGATCGAAGCTCTTGGGGGGCGTCAGCCCGAGGACGTTCAGGACGGCCCGCACGCCTGAGCCGACCCGATTGCGCTGGTTGCCCGCACCCCCGAACGTGACCGTCACTTCCCGCTGCGGGTTGACCGTCACCAGGGCAGTGAAGCCGGTCTTGGGATCGTGGAGGGTGTTCGGGAAGTGATGCTGGACCTGTCCAGGCACCGGCAAGGGCTCGCGGCCCAGGGCCGCCGTGGCCCGTTCGCTGGCGGCGACCAGCGGACCCAGCCCGGCGTTCAACAGAGAGGAATTCATCAGGGCCGGGGGCAGGAGGGCGGGACTCTCGCGGACACCCAGGCCTGGCATCGGCACCCGGTGCAGGAAGGCATCGGCGCTGGCCGCGACCTCCTCGGGCGTCGACGGCCGGGGTCGCACGGGAAAGGCCTGCGGTCGGTAGACGTGTTCTGCGAGGCGCATGACGGCGATCATCTCCTGGCACCGCCCCGGTGGAAGTTCGGGATGCAATCGGCCGGTCTCCGCGCAGCGCAACTTCGCCAGGGACGTCGGGGGATGTCGTTCGGAGGCAGGCGCATCATGCGGGCGGACGTCACCGGGCGGTGTCAGGGGTACCGCCGGGGCAGTGCCGCCGCGAAGGCGGGAAAGGGCGGCCCCGATATCCGCGATCGAGGCTCCCAGTTGCTGCGTGAAGTACTTGAGGCCGTGCCCGATCGCGAGGTCGGGGCGTGGCGCCAGCGCGGTGAACCAGTTCGAGGCGAGGGAGTGGTCGATGGTGTCGGCCATGGGGAGTCAAGGGCCAAGCCAGGGGGACGGGGCGCTGCCTGGGTGTTCCTCGCGGGCCGCCAGTTCCGCGCCCCCCGCGAACCAGCGGTCATGAGCCGCCAGCCGACGTTCCAGCTCGTCGAGCTCGTCGCCGTCGAACTCCGCCACGCACTCGGCCAGCCGGGCCGCGAGTGAACTCGCGGCATCGCAGAAGCCAGCCACGGCCCGCAGGGCCAATTCGTCACTGCACCCCTCGATCGGGCGGCGCCAGGAATAGACGAGGGTGCGCGTGCCCAGATCCAGGCCGATCGCACCGCCGTGGGTCTCTTGCTGGTGCAGGTTGAAGGCAAGGGCCGTCACCATTCGCACCACGTCCCGGGGGCCCTCCAGGACGGCGAGGGCAGCGTAGAGGACGAGGTCTTCGCCATCCGGAGAGCGTGAGACCGCGACAGCCACGCCATCGTGCGCCTGCAGGTGGAGCACGCCATCCTCCGTGACCGAGGCTCCTGTGCCGAAGCCTTCGTTCAGAAGCTGAGCGATCCGCGCGGGCCCGGGGCCTGATCCTGCCATCACGGAAAAATAGTACGGAGGAATTCAATTTTCAAACCGCGCGCCACCGGTGCCGGGCCAGGCTCCGCGGATGGACGAAAAAAAGCCCGCCGATGGCGGGCTCTTCAGGGGAAGGCCGCGATCAACCCTCGGCCGGCTCCGCGATCCCGCCCACCACCTGGCTGAAGCCGCCATCGACATAGGTGATCTCGGCGGTCACGCCGCCGGCCAGGTCGGACAGCAGGAAGGCGGCGACGTTGCCGACGTCCTCGATGGTCACGTTGCGGCGGATCGGGGAAGTCTCGGCGACCACGCTCAGGATCTTGCCGAAGCCCTTGATGCCGGAGGCGGCCAGGGTCTTGATCGGGCCGGCGCTGATGCCGTTGACGCGCATGCCCTTGGGGCCCAGCGACTCGGCCAGGTAACGCACCGAGGCCTCGAGCGAGGCCTTGGCCAGGCCCATGGTGTTGTAGTTGGGGACGGTGCGGATCGCGCCCAGGTAGCTCAGGGTCAGCAGGGCCGACTTGTCATTGAGGAAGGGCAGGGCGGCCTTGGCCATCGCGGGGAAGCTGTAGGCGCTGATGTCGTGGGCGATCTTGAAGCCCTCGCGGGACAGGCCGTCCAGGAAGTCGCCGGCGATGGCCTCGCGCGGGGCGTAGCCGATGGCGTGCACGAAGCCGTCGAACTTGGGCCACACCGCCGACAGGTCGGTGAACAGCTTCTCGATCTGGGCGTCGTCGCCCACGTCGCAGTCGAAGACCAGCTTGGAGCCGAACTCGGCGGCGAACTCGGTGATGCGGTCCTTGAATCGCTCGCCCACGTAGCTGAAGGCCAGCTCGGCCCCCTGCGCATGGCAGGCCTTGGCAATGCCGTAGGCGATGGAACGGTTCGACAGAACCCCGGTGATCAACAACTTTTTTCCTGAGAGGAATCCCATGGTCGCTCGCTTGTGAAAAATCGGCAGAATTGTCGCATGCGAGGTTTGCCGTGGTTCTTTGCCTTCCTGTGCCTGCTCCTGACCGCCGCGCCCGCCCGGGCGGGGCATGCGTACGCGCAGTTCGGTGACATCAAGTACCCGCCGGGCTTCACCCACTTCGACTACGTGAACCCGGCCGCCCCCAAGGGCGGCGAGATCCGCATGGTGCCGCCGACGCGGCCCACCGCCTTCGACAAGTTCAACCCCTTCACCCTGCGCGGCACCGCGCCGCACGCGCTGGCCTCGCTGGTCTTCGAGTCCCTGCTGACCGGCACGTTCGACGAGCCCACCACCGCCTACGGGCTGCTCGCCGAGGATGTCTCGGTGCCGGCGGGCGGGCTGTCCGCCACCTTCCGCCTCCACCCCAAGGCCCGCTTCCATGACGGCAAGCCGGTGCTCGCCGCCGACGTGGTGCACTCGTACAAGACCCTGGTCGGGCCTCTGGCCGCGCCCCAGTACCGCGTGCTGTTCGCCGAGGTGCGCGATGCCGTGGCCGTGGACGAGCGCACCGTGCGCTTCGACTTCGCCGTGCCCAACCCCGAGCTGCCCCTGGTGGTGGGCAGCATGCCCGTCTTCAGCCGCGACTGGGGCCGCGGCAAGCCCTTCGACCAGGTGGTGACCGACGCGCCCCTGGGCTCCGGCCCCTACCGCCTGGCCAGCCTGCGCTTCGGGCGCGACGTGACCTACGTGCGCGACCCGACCTACTGGGGCGCCGGGCTGCCGGTGCGCCAGGGCCTGTTCAACTTCGACCGCATCACCTTCAAGACCTACCTCGACGAGACCTCCCGCTTCGAGGGCCTGAAGGCCGGCGAGTTCGACTTCATGCGCGAGTTCATCTCGCGCAACTGGGCCCGCCAGTACAAGGGCCGGGTGTTCGACTCGGGCGAGGTGGCCAAGCGCGCCTTCGAGAACCGCAACCCCGGCGACTTCCAGGGCTACGTCTTCAACCTGCGCAAGCCCAAGTTCCAGGACATCCGGGTGCGCCAGGCGATCGCCCTGGCGTTCGACTTCGAGTGGATGAACCGGCAGCTGTTCTACGGGCTGTACAAGCGGGTCGACGGGTACTTCCCCAACTCCGAGTTCCAGGCCCAGGGCCTGCCCGGCCCGGACGAACTCGCGCTGCTCGAGCCGCTGAAGGACCGGCTTCGCCCCGAGGTCTTCGGGCCGGTGCCCAAGTCGCCCGGCACGGCGCCGCCGGGCAGCCTGCGCGAGAACCTGCGCCAGGCCCAGGCCCTGCTGGCCCAGGCCGGCTGGACCTACCGCGACGGCGCCCTGCGCAACGCCCAGGGCGAGGCCTTCACCATCGAGTTCCTGAGCGACCAGCCCTCGCTGGTGCGGGTCGTCACCCCGTTCCAGAAGGCGCTGGAGAAGCTCGGCATCCAGCTCACGTTCCGGCAGGTCGACTTCTCCCTGGCCAAGCAGAAGATGGACCAGTTCGACTTCGAGCTCACGTCCTCGCGCGTCCCGGGCAGCACCGCCCCGGGCGGCGAGCTGATCGAGCGGCTGGGGTCGCAGGCGGCCCGCACGCCCGGCTCCAGCAACTACTGGGGCATCGCCGACCCCGCGGTCGACGCGCTGCTGCAGAAGGTGGTGCAGGCCCGCACCCGCCCCGAGCTGCGCGCCGCCCTGCGCGCCCTCGACCGGGTGCTGACCCACGCCCACTACTCGGTGCCGCACTACTACGGCAGCAACTTCCTGATCGGGTACCGGCCGGGCCGCTTCCAGCTGCCGGCCACCATCCCGCCGTACTACGACGCCCACAACTGGGCCATGTCCACCTGGTGGGCCTCGCCCTCGAACCGCTAAGCCATGGCCAGCTACATCCTCAAGCGCCTGCTGCTGATGATCCCCACGCTGCTGGGGGTGCTGCTGGTCACCTTCGCGGTGATCCAGTTCGTGCCGGGCGGCCCGGTCGAACAGATGGTCGCCCAGCTCCAGGGGCGCGACACGGGCGGGGAGGGCGCCGCGGCCTCCGGCGCCGGCTACCGCGGCCGCCAGGGCGTGGACGACAAGCGCATCGCCGAGATCAAGGCCCTCTACGGCTTCGACAAGCCGGCCCACGAGCGCTTCCTGCAGATGCTGTCACAGTTCGCCCGCTTCGACCTGGGCAAGAGCTTCTACCAGCACAAGGACGTCTGGGAACTGGTCAAGGAGAAGTTGCCGGTCTCGGTGAGCCTGGGCCTGTGGACCTTCTTCCTGTCCTACCTGATCGCGGTGCCCCTGGGCGTGGCCAAGGCGGTGCGCGCGGGTTCGCGCTTCGACCTGGTGACCACGCTGTTCGTGCTGGTCGGCTACGCCATCCCCGGCTTCGTCCTGGGCGTGGCGCTGCTGGTGGTGTTCGGCGGGCAGCTGCAGTGGTTCCCCCTGCGCGGGCTGACATCATCCAACTGGGAGCAGCTGAGCCTGGCCGGCAAGGTGGTCGACTACCTCTGGCACATCTGCCTGCCGGTCACGGCCATGGTGTTCGGCAGCTTCGCGGTCACGGCCATGCTCACGAAGAACAGCTTCCTCGAGGAGATCCGCAAGCAGTACGTGCTGACCGCCCGGGCCAAGGGCCTGGACGAGCGCCGCGTGCTCTGGAAGCACGTGCTGCGCAACGCGCTGATCCCCATCGTCACCGGCTTCCCGGCGGCCTTCATCGGCGCCTTCTTCACCGGCTCGCTGCTGATCGAGACGCTGTTCTCGCTCGACGGCCTGGGCCTCCTGAGCTACGAGAGCGTGATCCGGCGCGACTACCCGGTGGTCCTGGGCACGCTGTACCTCTTCACTCTGATCGGCCTGGTCACCAAGTTGATCAGCGACCTGAGTTACGTCCTGGTGGACCCGCGAGTCAAATTTGACTGAACCCGTCTCCCTCAGCCCCGGCCGCCGCGCCTGGCAGCGCTTTCGCCGCAACCGGCTCGGTTTCGTGAGCCTGGTGCTGTTTGCCTTCATGGTGCTGGCCAGCCTGGCCGCGGAGGTCGTGTCCAACGACCGGCCGCTGCTGGTGCGCTACGAGGGGCAGTGGTACTTCCCGCTGGTCAAGGACTACCCCGAGAAGACCTTCGGCGGCGACTTCGCCACGCCGGCCGATTACCTCGACCCGTTCATCCGCGAGCGCCTCACCGCGGGCGGCAACTGGGCGATCTACCCGCCCAACCCCTACGGCCCGAAGACGCTGAACTACTTCGCGAAGCTGCCCAATCCCGCCGCACCGTCCCCCGAGAACGTCTTCGGCACCGACGACCGCGGCCGGGACCTGCTCGCGCAATTGATCTACGGCTTCCGCGTGAGCGTGCTGTTCGGGCTGGCGCTCACCGCGATCGGCGTCCTCCTGGGAGTGATCACGGGCGCGGTGCAGGGTTACTTCGGCGGGCGCACCGACCTGGCCTTCCAGCGGTTCATCGAGATCTGGGGCTCGATGCCGGAGCTGTACCTGCTGATCATCTTCAGCGCGGTCTTCGCGCCCAGCGTCGCGCTCCTGCTGGTGCTGCTGTCCCTGTTCGGGTGGATGGGCCTGTCCGACTACGTGCGGGCCGAGTTCCTGCGCAATCGCCAGATGGACTACGTGCGCGCCGCCCGCGCCCTGGGCGTGGGCAACCTGCGCATCATGTGGCGGCACATCCTGCCCAACTCGATGACCCCGGTCGTGACCTTCCTGCCATTCCGCATGAGTGCCGCCATCCTGGCGCTCACCTCGCTGGACTTCCTGGGCCTGGGGGTGCCGCCCGGCACGCCCTCGCTGGGCGAGCTCCTGAGCCAGGGCAAGGCCAACCTGGACGCCTGGTGGATCTCGCTGTCCACCTTCGGCGTGCTGGCTGTCACCTTGCTGCTCCTGACCTTCATGGGCGACGCGCTGCGTGATGCGCTCGACCCGCGCAAGGAGTCGGCATGAGCGCCGGGCCGCTTTCTTCCCGCCCCGGCAGCGGCGCCTTGCGCGAGGCGCCGGACCAGCCCTTGCTCCAGGTGCGCGGGCTCGGCGTGTCCTTCGGCGGCCGCCCGGTGGTCCATGGCGTCGACTTCGACATCGCGCCCGGCGAGAAGCTGGCCCTGGTCGGCGAGTCGGGCTCCGGCAAGACCGTCACCGCGCTGTCTCTGCTGCGGCTGGTGCAGGGCGCCAGCCTGACGGGCTCGGCGCGGCTGGCGGGCGAGGGCGCGTCGCGCGACCTGCTGCAGCTGTCCGAGCGCGAGATGCTGGGCGTGCGCGGCGACGACATCGCCATGATCTTCCAGGAGCCGATGACCGCGCTGAACCCGCTGTTCACGGTGGGCGACCAGGTGGCCGAGGTGCTGGAGGTCAAACAGGGCCTCGGCCGGCGCGCGGCCTGGGACGCAGCGGTGGAGGCCCTGGCCGCCACCGGCATTCCCGACCCGGCCCGGCGCGCCCAGTCCTTCCCGCACCAGCTTTCAGGCGGCCAGCGCCAGCGCGCCATGATCGCGATGGCGCTGGCGGCCCGCCCCCGGCTCCTGCTGGCGGACGAGCCGACGACGGCGCTCGATGTCACCCTGCGCGGTCAGATCCTGGACCTGCTGTCCGACCTGCAGCGCCAGACCGGCATGGCCGTCCTGATCATCACCCACGACCTGAACCTGGTGCGGCGCTTCGCCGACCGGGTGGCGGTCATGGAGCAGGGCCGGCTGGTGGAGCAGGGGCCGGTGGGCGCCGTGTTCACGGCGCCGTCCCACCCCTACACCCGCCGCCTGATCGACAGCCGCCCGGTGCGCGACGTGCCCGAGGTCCCGCCGGCGCCCGACGCCCGGCCCGCGGTCGAGGCCCGCGGCGTTCAGGTCGCCTACCCGGTGCCGGTCCCGGGACTGCGGGGCTGGTTCCGCCGGGGCGAGTTCATTGCGGTCCACGAGGCCGGCTTCCGGCTGATGCCCGGGCGTACCCTGGGCGTGGTGGGCGAGTCCGGCTCGGGCAAGTCCACCCTGGCCATGGCGACGCTGGGCCTGGCGCCGCACCGCGGCGAACTCCAGGTCGCCGGCCGGCGCTGGCAGGCCGGCACCACGGCCAACCGGCCCCTGCGCCGCCTCGTGCAGGTGGTGTTCCAGGACCCGTTCTCCTCGCTGTCCCCGCGCATGACCGTGGAGGAGATCGTGGGCGAGGGCCTGGTGGTGCACGAGCCGGCGCTGCCCGAGGCGCAGCGGCGCGAGCGGGTGCTGCAGGTGCTGGCCGAGGTCGGCCTCACGCAGGACCAGTTTCCGGGCCTGCTGGCGCGCTACCCCCATGAGTTCTCCGGTGGCCAGCGCCAGCGCCTGGCCGTGGCCCGGGCCCTGATCGTGCGCCCGCAGGTGCTGGTGCTGGACGAGCCCACCAGCGCGCTGGACGTCACCATCCAGCAGCAGGTGCTGCGCCTGCTGCAGCGGCTGCAGCATGACCACGGCCTGAGCTACCTGCTGATCACGCACGACGTGCAGGTGATCCGGGCGATGGCGCACGAGGTGTTGGTGATGAAGGACGGCCGGATCCTGGAGTCCGGCCCGGTCGAGGCGGTGCTCGACGCGCCGCGCGACCCGTACACCCAGGCCCTGGTGGCGGCGGCCGCATGATCCCGCAGGCGTCCACGCCCATCGACCCGGCCGAGGTGGAGGTCACCGCGGTGCGGGCGCAGGGCGCGGGCGGGCAGAACGTCAACAAGGTCTCCAGCGCCATCCACCTGCGCTTCGACATCCGGCATTCCTCGCTGCCCGAGGACCACAAGGCCCGCCTGCTGGCGCTGCGGGACCACCGCATCACACGCGACGGCGTGCTGGTGATCAAGGCCCAGGAGCACCGCAGCCAGGACATGAACCGGGCCGAGGCTTTCGGGCGGCTCCAGGAGCTGGTGGACAGCGTGGCGCGGCCCCCCAAGGTGCGCCAAGCGACGAAGCCGACGCGGGCTTCGCGCCAGCGTCGGCTTCAGGGCAAGAAGCTGCGCGCTGAGGTGAAGCTGCTGCGCGCACCCGTGCGGGGCTGACGAGGGGCCGGGTCAGGCGTCGGGGCCTGTCGGCGAGGCCCGGTCGCTCCGGGCGGTGGGAGCGACGTAACCCACGAGATCGTCGTCGTTCATGAGCGCCAGGTCGATTTCGCAGCGATCACAGAACTTCTGGAGCTCGTTCACCGCACGACTGAACCGGCGAGCATCGCCGCGCAGCCCCGCGAGCTCACTCCGGGTCAGGGCCAGTCTTTCCAGGCGCTGGACCAGGATTTTGCGCCCAGCCTGACCCAGGGGAGGGCGCGCCACGTCGGGCGCCTCCTGCGGGTACACCGTCGAGGAGCGGTCCGGGGACGAGGCCGGCGTGCTGCTGAGGCTGCTCAGATGAATCCGCACGGCAGTCTCTTCATCCCCGCGCTGCCAGGCGTTGAAGGCCTGGAATTTGGGCGAAAGTGACGCCTCGGGGCGAGGGCGCCCGATCATTCGCAGGACCCAGGCGCCGACGCCTGGGCTCCCGGCCCGCGCGCCGACATGCGCCACGGGCGAAATTGTCCTGGCTCGCGCTTCCGGTTGCTTGCCGTCGCCTTCAGCCCGGGGGATGCGTGACGCGTGGCGGCCCTCGTTTTCCTGCGCCAGCCTCCCGGCAGCCACGATGAACCGGAGCTCGTCGGGCGCGCCCCATCGGACCCCGGCGATCTGCGCCGTCGCATTTCGGACCACCCTCGACCTCAGCTCCGGTGAAAGCTCCGCGAGTTTGCGATGGAGGTGATCGGTCAGTTGACGCCTGTAGGCACTGCCGAAGTAGCCGTGAAGCGCGTGGCCGGGCTGCCGGACCGCCGCCAGCTCGAACGCGGAAGGCTGGCCGGAGGCCACGGCTTGGACCAAAGCGGTTGCGCTCTGCCTGAACTCCCGGGTCAACTGGTCCCGGCGCGCCGCCGCGACCTCGCGTTGGAGCGCGGCCCGGGCTTCCCGCCCCGCGACCCAGCGCACATAGCGCTCCCGCAAGCTGAGAGGGGAACGCCCCGTCAAGTCGCTTCCGGTGGCCGTGCTGCGGCGGGGGATGGGGCGGTCCGCCTCGAGGGTCCGCCCGGGCCCGCGGTCCGCGTCGGAGGCGTCGGTCGGAACGTTGCGAGGGGGCTGGGGCGCTGCTGCAGTGTCTTGCGACCGACCGAACCAGGATTGGAGCGCTGGGAGGCTGATGGGGAACTTGAACATGGCGGGTGGGCGTTGGTGTGGAAAAAGGAGCGGGCTCGAGGCAACCGCCTCGGCGCATAGTGGCCTCACCTCCCGCCCGAGTTCCGGTAGAGCACCAACACGACCCGTTGCAAACCGCGCCGCGAGAGGCTACAATGCTCGCTTAACGACCAAACCGGGCGGTTCCAACCGCCCGTTTTTTTTGGCCGAACGCATTACAGGACAAACCCCATACCAGTGGCTCTACAGGACATCGTCGAACAAACCGTGACCGGGCTCGGCTACGAGCTGGTGGAGATCGAACGCTCCGCCGGCGGGTTGCTGCGCATCACCATCGACCTGCCCTGGACGCCCGGCGCCGAGCAGTTCGTCAACGTCGAGGACTGCGAGAAGGTGACGCGGCAGCTGCAGTACACGCTCGAAGTCGAGGAAATCGACTACAAGCGCCTGGAGGTGTCCTCGCCCGGCATCGACCGCCCCCTGCGCAACGAGCGGGACTTCGAACGTTTCGAGGGCGAGCAGGTCGACATCACGCTCAAGGCCCCCATGGGCTCCGCCGCCGCCGGCCAGGTGGCCGCCAACCGCAAGAAATTCCGGGGCACGCTCGAGCGCGCCGAGGCCGGCGGCTGGCAGGTGGTGTGGAGCGACGAGCCGCAGGCCAAGCCGGGCCAGAAAGTGAGCAAGAAGAGGGAGCCGGCGCCGCTGCAGGCCCTGGGTTTCCAGCTCGACGAGCTGAAGGAAGCCCGCCTGGCGCCGGTCGTGGATTTCAAGGGGCGCCGCCCCAAGCAAGATGCAGGAGAGTCGTGACATGAACCGCGAAATGTTGATGCTGGTCGAGGCGATCTCGCGCGAGAAGAACGTCGAGCGCGACGTGGTCTTCGGCGCGGTCGAGTCCGCGCTGGCCCAGGCCACCAAGAAGCTGTATGAAGGCGAGGTCGACATCCGCGTGGCCATCGACCGTGACACCGGCGAGTACGAAACCTTCCGCCGCTGGCTGGTCGTGCCCGACGAGCAGGGCCTGCAGAACCCCGACGCCGAGGAGCTCCTGATGGACGCCCTCGACCGCGCCGCCGACGCCGAGGTCGGCGACTACATCGAGGAGCCGATCGCCTCCGTGCCGATCGGCCGTATCGGCGCCATGGCCGCCAAGCAGGTGATCCTGCAGAAGATCCGCGACGCCGAGCGCGAGATGCTCCTGAACGACTTCATGTCGCGCGGCGACAAGATCTTCGTGGGCACCGTCAAGCGCATGGACAAGGGCGACATCATCGTGGAGAGCGGCCGCGTCGAAGGCCGCCTGCGCCGCGGCGAGATGATCCCCAAGGAAAACCTGCGCAATGGCGACCGCGTGCGCGCCATGATCATGGAGGTCGACCTGACCCTGCGCGGCGCGCCCATCATCCTTTCGCGGTCCGCCCCCGAGTTCATGATCGAGCTGTTCCGCCAGGAAGTGCCCGAGATCGAGCAGGGCCTGCTGGAGATCAAGAGCTGCGCCCGCGACCCGGGCTCGCGCGCCAAGATCGCCGTCATCTCCCATGACAAGCGCGTCGACCCGATCGGCACCTGCGTGGGCGTGCGCGGCACCCGCGTCAACGCGGTCACCAACGAGCTCGCCGGCGAGCGCGTGGACATCGTGCTGTGGTCCGAGGACCCGGCCCAGTTCGTGATCGGCGCCCTGGCCCCGGCCAACGTTTCCTCCATCGTCGTGGACGAGGAGAAGCACGCCATGGACGTGGTGGTCGACGAGGAGAACCTCGCCATCGCCATCGGCCGCGGTGGCCAGAACGTGCGCCTGGCGTCCGAGCTGACCGGCTGGAAGATCAACATCATGGACGCCAACGAATCGGCCCAGAAGCAGGCCGAGGAGACCAGCACGCTGCGCAAGCTGTTCATGGAGAAGCTCGATGTCGACGAGGAGATCGCCGACATCCTGATCGCCGAAGGCTTCACCAGCCTCGAGGAAGTGGCCTACGTCCCGATCCAGGAGATGCTGGAGATCGAGGCCCTCGACGAGGACACCGTCAACGAGCTGCGCGCCCGCGCCAAGGACGCGCTGCTCACCATGGAAATCGCCCGTGAGGAAAGCGTCGAGGAGGTCTCGCAGGACCTGCGCACGCTCGAGGGCCTGACCCCCACGCTGATTGCCCAGCTGGCCGAGGCCGGCATCCACACCCGCGACGAGCTGGCCGACCTGGCCGTCGACGAATTGACCGAGATCACCGGCCAGACGCCCGATGAGGCGAAGGCGCTGATCCTGAAGGCACGCGAGCACTGGTTCTCCGGTGCCGCGTCCGAGTGATGTGATGGGAGGCAGAAGAATCTATGTCCAGTACGACCGTCGCCGAGTTCGCCAGCGAACTCAAGAAATCTCCCGACACGCTGCTTGAGCAATTGCGCAGCGCCGGCGTGGCCAAGTCCGCGCCTTCCGATGCCCTGTCCGAGGCCGACAAGCAGAAGCTCCTGGGCTACCTGCAGGCTAGCCACGGCACGGCGTCGCCCGAGCGCAAGAAGATCACCCTGACCAAGAAGTCGACCACCGAGATCAAGCAGGCCGATGCCACCGGCAAGGCCCGCACGATCCAGGTGGAGGTGCGCAAGAAGCGCACCTTCATCAAGCGGGACGACGAGGTCGCCGCGCCCGCCGAGATGGCCCCCGAGGCGGCCGCAGCCGCGGAAGCCGACGCCTCCGCCGCGCGCGCCGAATCCGCCGACCTCGCCCGCCGCGAGGAAGAGGCCCGCCGCCAGGCCGAACTGATCCGCCGCCAAGAGGAAGACCTGGCCGAGAAGCGCCGCCAGCGCGAGGACCAGGAGCGCAAGGAACGCGAGGCCGAGGAGCGCGCCGCCGCCTACCTCGCCGCCGAGGAGGCCAAGAAGGCCGCCGCCCAGGCCGAGAAGCAGGAAGCGTCCGCCGAGGCCAAGGCCGCCGCCGAAGCCCGCGCCGCTGCCGCCGCGGAAGCCAAGGCCAAGGCCGAGGCCGAATCGAAGGCCCGCGCCGACGAGGAGGCCCAGCGCGCCCGCGACCTCGAGGAGCGCCGCCGCAAGGCCCTGGCCGAAGCCGAGGCCATCCGCGCCATGATGGCCGCGCCCAAGAAGGTGCTGGTCGCCAAGAAGCCCGAGGAGCCGAAGCCGGCCGAGGCCAAGCCCGCCGCCAAGGGCACCCTGCACAAGCCCGCCACCCCGGCCGGCCGCCCCGCCCCTGGCGCCGGCGCCCCCTCCGGCGGTGGCAAGGAAGTCAAGTCCGCCAAGCTGTCCTCCAGCTGGGCGGGCGACCCGGCCAAGAAGAAGGCCATCCCGACGCGTGGCGATGCCACCGGCGGCGTCGGCCGCAACAACTGGCGCTCCGGCCCCCGCGGCCGCCGCGGCCATGACCGCGACCAGCGCGAGGAGTCCCAGGCCCAGCCGGTCGAGGCGCGCGTGCTGGAAGTGCACGTGCCCGAGACCATCACCGTGGCCGAACTGGCCCACAAGATGGCCGTGAAGGCCGGCGAGGTGATCAAGTCGCTGATGAAGATGGGCCAGATGGTCACCATCAACCAGCCGCTGGACCAGGACACGGCCATGATCGTGGTCGAGGAAATGGGCCACAAGGCCATCGTCGCCGCCCTGGACGACCCCGAGGCGTTCACCGACGAGGACGTCGGCGCGACCGAGGGCCCGGCCCTGCCGCGCGCCCCGGTGGTCACCGTCATGGGCCACGTGGACCACGGCAAGACCTCGCTGCTGGACTACATCCGCCGCACCAAGGTGGCCGCGGGCGAAGCCGGCGGCATCACGCAGCACATCGGCGCTTACCACGTCGAGACGCCGCGTGGCGTGATCTCCTTCCTGGACACCCCCGGCCACGAGGCGTTCACCGCCATGCGTGCCCGCGGCGCCCAGGCCACCGACATCGTCATCCTGGTGGTGGCTGCCGACGACGGCGTGATGCCCCAGACCAAGGAAGCTGTCAAGCACGCGAAGGCGGCCGGCGTGCCGATCGTGGTCGCGGTGAACAAGATCGACAAGCCCGACGCCAACCCCGAGCGCGTGAAGCAGGAGCTGGTGGTCGAGGAGGTGGTGCCCGAGGAGTACGGCGGCGAGTCGCCGTTCGTGAACGTGTCCGCCCGCACGGGCCAGGGCATCGACGAGCTGCTCGAGCAGGTGCTGCTGCAGGCCGAAGTGCTGGAGCTCAAGGCGCCGGTGGAAGCCGCTGCCAAGGGCCTGGTCATCGAAGCCCAGCTGGACAAGGGCCGCGGCCCGGTCGCCACCGTGCTGGTGCAGTCCGGCACCCTGAAGGTGGGTGACGTGGTGCTGGCCGGCCAGACCTATGGCCGCGTGCGCGCCATGATCGACGAGGATGGCAAGACCATCAAGACGGCCGGTCCCTCCATCCCGGTGGAGATCCAGGGCCTGACCGAGGTGCCGCAGGCCGGCGACGAGTTCATGGTGCTGGCCGACGAGCGCCGCGCCCGCGAGATCGCGACCTACCGTGCCGGCAAGTTCCGCAACACCAAGCTGGCCAAGCAGCAGGCTGCCAAGCTGGAGAACATGTTCGCGGACATCGGCTCCGGCGAGGTCAAGACCCTGCCGATCATCATCAAGGCCGACGTGCAAGGCTCCCAGGAAGCCCTGGCCGCCTCGCTGCTCAAGCTCTCGACCGACGAGGTCAAGGTGCAGCTGGTCTACACCGGCGTGGGCGGCATCAGCGAGTCGGACGTCAACCTGGCGATCGCCTCCAAGGCCGTCGTCATCGGCTTCAACGTGCGCGCCGACTCCGGCGCCCGCAAGCTGGCCGAGGGCAATGGCGTGGACCTGCGCTACTACAGCATCATCTACGACGCCGTGGACGAGCTGAAGGTCGCCATGTCCGGCATGCTGGCGCCCGAGCAGCGCGAAGAGGAACTCGGTACCGCCGAGATCCGCACCGTGTTCGTGGCCTCCAAGATCGGCACGGTCGCCGGTTCGTACATCACGTCCGGCCAGGTCACCCGCAACTGCAAGTTCCGCCTGCTGCGGGACAACGTGGTCATCTACACGGGCGAGGTCGAGTCGGTGCGCCGCCTCAAGGACGATGTCAAGGAAGTCAAGGAAGGCTTCGAGTGCGGTATCAAGCTGCGCAACTACAACGACATCAAGGAAGGCGACCAGCTCGAGTTCTTCGAGGTCAAGGAGATCGCGCGCACGCTGTAAGGCGTTGCGCGGGAGAGTCCCATGCCGGCGAAGAAATCGACCGTCAACCGCAGCTTCAAGGTCGCGGACCAGATCCAGCGCGACCTCACGGAGCTGATCGCGCGCGAGTTGAAGGACCCGCGCGTGGGCATGGTCACCATCCAGGCCATCGAGGTCACGCCGGACTACGCCCACGCCAAGGTGTTCTTCAGCGTGCTGGTGGGTGACCCGCAGGAAACCCAGGACGCCCTCAACCAGGCGGCCGGCTTCCTGCGCAACCACCTGTTCAAGCGCCTGCACATCCACACGGTGCCGACGCTGCACTTCCTGTTCGACCGCACCACCGAGAAGGCCGCCGACATGAACGCGCTGATTGCGCGCGCGGTCGCCTCGCGTTCCAAAAACGACGACGAGCCGGCATGAGCCTCAGCGCACCACGGGTACGGGTCGTGAGGCGCCCCGTGCACGGGGTGCTGTTGATCGACAAGCCGCTCGGCCTTTCCAGCAACAACGCGTTGCAGAAGGCCAAGTGGCTGCTTCGCGCTGAAAAAGCGGGCCACACCGGCACGCTCGATCCCCTGGCCACCGGCGTGCTGCCCCTGTGCTTCGGCGCGGCCACCAAGTTCTCGCAGCTGCAGCTGGAGGCGGACAAGACCTACGAGGCGGTTGCCGTGCTGGGCGTGCGCACCACCACCGGCGACGCCGAGGGTGAGGTGCTCGAGACCCGCGAGGTCCCGGCTGACGCCCTCGCGCCGCAGCGGCTGGCGCAGGTGCGGGCGCAGTTCACCGGCCCGATCCGCCAGGTGCCGCCCATGCACAGCGCCCTGAAGAAGGACGGCAAGGCCCTCTACGAGTACGCCCGCGCGGGCGAGGAAGTCGAGCGCGAGGCCCGCGACGTCACCATCCACGACCTGCGCCTGGAACCCGCCGCGCCCACGCCTGGCGGGCACCCGACGCTGAAGATCACCGCCCGCGTGAGCAAGGGCACCTACATCCGCACCCTGGGCGAGGACATCGGCCTGGCGCTGGGCTGCGGCGCGCACCTGAGCGCGCTGCGCCGCATCGCCACCGGGCACTACGACGTGTCCCAGTGCATCACGCTGGCCGACCTGGAGGCGATGGGCGAGGGCGAGCGCCTGGCCTGCCTGCAGCCGCCCGAGAGCCTGCTGGCTGGCCACACCCGCGTCACGCTCGACGCCGAGAATGCCGGCCGGTTCCTTTCCGGCATGCGCCGCCGTGGCGACTGGCCCGATGCCGCGGCGGTGGCCGTGTTCGGCGCAGCGCCGCCGGCCCTCCTGGGCACGGCCCATGTGAAGGCCAACGAACTGATTCCGGGGCGTCTGCTGAGCCCCATCGAAATCCAGCAGATCCTGAGCTCGAAAGAAGCCTGACCCTCATGAGCACCAAGCAAATCCGCAACATCGCCATCATCGCGCACGTCGACCACGGCAAGACCACCATGGTCGACCAACTCCTGCGCCAGTCCGGCACCTTCGCCGAGCACGAGAAGGTGGTCGACACCGTCATGGACAACAACGCCATCGAGCGTGAGCGTGGCATCACCATCCTGGCCAAGAACTGCGCCGTGAGCTGGAAGGGCACCCACATCAACATCGTGGACACCCCCGGCCACGCCGACTTCGGCGGCGAGGTCGAGCGCGCCCTGTCCATGGTGGACGGCGTGGTGCTGCTGATCGACGCCCAGGAAGGCCCGATGCCGCAGACCCGCTTCGTGACCAAGAAGGCGCTGGCCCTGGGCCTGCGCCCCATCGTGGTCGTGAACAAGGTGGACAAGCCCGGCGCCGCCCCCGACAAGGTGATCAACGCCGCCTTCGACCTCTTCGACAAGCTCGGCGCGACCGACGAGCAGCTCGACTTCCCCGTGGTGTACGCCTCGGGCATCAACGGCTGGTCCTCGAAGGAAGAGGGCGCTCCCGGTGAGCAGTGGGGCCCCGACATGTCGGCCCTGTTCGACACCATCCTGGAGCACGTGCCCGCCCAGAAGGGTGACCCCAACGCGCCCCTGCAGCTGCAGATCTCCGCGCTGGATTACTCCACGTTCGTGGGCCGCATCGGCGTCGGCCGCATCAGCGCCGGCACGCTCAAGCCCGCGATGGACGTGCTCGTGATGGAAGGCCCGGACGGCAAGGCCGTCAAGGGCCGCATCAACCAGGTGCTGACCTTCCAGGGCCTGGACCGCATGCAGACCCCTGAGGCCGGCCCGGGCGACATCGTCCTGATCAACGGCATCGAGGACATCGGCATCGGCGTGACCATCACCGACCCGCTGAACCCCCAGCCGCTGCCGATGCTCAAGGTGGACGAGCCCACCCTGATCATGAACTTCTGCGTGAACACCAGCCCGCTGGCCGGCCGTGAAGGCAAGTTCGTGACCAGCCGCCAGCTGTGGGACCGCCTGCAGAAGGAACTGCAGCACAACGTGGCCCTGCGCGTGAAGGAGACCGACGAGGAAGGCGTGTTCGAAGTCGCCGGCCGGGGCGAGCTGCACCTGACCATCCTGCTGGAGAACATGCGCCGCGAAGGCTACGAAATGGCCGTCTCCAAGCCGCGCGTGGTGTTCAAGGACATCGACGGCGTGAAGTGCGAGCCGATCGAGCTGGTGACGGCCGACATCGAGGAGCAGCACCAGGGCGGCGTGATGCAGGCCCTGGGCGAGCGCAAGGGCGAGCTGGTGAACATGGAGCCGGACGGCCGCGGCCGCGTGCGCCTGGAGTACCGCATCCCGGCGCGCGGCCTGATCGGCTTCTCCAACGAGTTCCTGAACCTGACCCGCGGCTCCGGCCTGATCTCCAACATCTTCGACTGCTATGAAGCCCACCGCGGCGAGATCGGCGGCCGCAAGAACGGCGTGCTGATCTCCATGGACGACGGCGAGATCTTCACCTACGCCCTGGGCAAGCTGGACGACCGCGGCCGCATGTTCGTCAAGCCGAACGACGCGGTGTACGAGGGCATGATCGTCGGCATCCACAGCCGCGACAACGACCTGGTGGTCAACGCCACCCGCACCAAGCAGCTGACGAACTTCCGCGTGTCGGGCAAGGAAGACGCGATCAAGATCACGCCCCCGATCGAGCTGACGCTGGAATACGGCGTGGAGTTCATCGAGGACGACGAGCTGGTCGAGATCACGCCCAAGACCATCCGCCTGCGCAAGCGCTTCCTGAAGGAGCACGAGCGCAAGCGCGCCCAGCGCGAAGCCGCCTGACGCTGCGCACCCGATGCGGCTGACGCACGGCCAGGCCGTCCTCGGCATGCTGGCGGTGACCCTGATGTGGTCCACCGCCGGCGTGGTCACGCGCCACCTCGAGCACGCGGCGCGCTTCGAGGTCACCTTCTGGCGCAGCCTGTTCACGGTGCTGTCGCTGCTGGTGATCCTGCCGATGCTGCGCGGGCGCGGCGTGTTCGCCCGCATGCTGCGCGCCGGGCCCGCCCTGTGGGCCTCCGGTCTGTGCTGGGGCGTGATGTTCACCGCCTTCATGGTGGCCCTCACGCTGACCACCGTTGCCAGCGTGCTGGTGACCATGGCGGTCGGCCCGCTGCTCACCGCGCTGGTGGCGCGCATGGCCATTCCCGGCTACCGCATCCCGGCGCGCACCTGGGGCGCGATCCTGGTCGCCGGCCTGGGCATCGCCTGGATGTACGGCACCCAGGTGGCCGAGGGGCAGCTCGCCGGCACCCTCGTGGCCCTCGCCGTGCCGCTGGCAGCCGCGATCAACTGGGCCATCGCCGAGCGCGCGCACGCGCGCGGGCAGGACATCGACTTCGTGCCCGCGGTGCTCGCCGGCGCGGTGCTGTCCTCGCTGGCCACGCTGCCCCTGGCCATGCCCTTCGTGGCCACGCCCCGCGACCTGGGCCTGCTCGCCTTCCTCGGACTGACGCAGCTGGCGATTCCCTGCGCGCTCGCGGTGGTGTGCGCCCGCGTGCTCAAGGCGCCCGAGGTGGCGTTGCTGTCCTTGCTCGAAGTGGTGTTCGGTATCCTCTGGGCCTGGCTCGGCGCCGGCGAGGCGCCCGGGCCCACCGTCCTGGCGGGCGGCGTCCTCGTGCTGGGCGCCCTGGTCGCCAACGAACTCATAGGCTGGAGACAACGACGATGACCGAGGTGCTGGTCGAGACCCGGGGCCGCCTGGGCCTGCTCACCCTGAACCGGGCCAAGGCGCTCAATGCCCTGTCCCTGGACATGGTGCGCGAACTGACACGCGCGCTGCGCGAATGGGAGCGGGACGCCGCCATCGACGCGGTGGCGATCCGCGGCATGGGCAAGGAGGGGCCCTTCGGCGCCTTCTGCGCCGGCGGCGACATCCGCTTCTTCCACCAGGCGGCGCTGGCGGGCAACCCGCAGCTGGAGGACTTCTTCACCGAGGAATACGCCCTCAACCACCTGGTGCACCGCTACCCCAAGCCCTATGTCGTCTTCATGGACGGCATCATCATGGGCGGCGGCATGGGTATCGCCGGGCACGGTGCGCCGGGCTCGCTGCGCATCGCCACCGAGCGCACCAAGATGGCCATGCCCGAGACCCACATCGGCCTGTTCCCGGATGTGGGCGGCGGCTGGTTCCTGGCGCGCTGCCCTGGCCGCATGGGCGAGTACCTCGCGCTGACGGGGCAGGTGATCACCGGGGCCGACGCCCTGGCCGTGGGCCTGGCCGACCTGGTGGTGGACAGCGGCGAACTGCCCGGCCTGTGGGAGCAGCTCGCCGGCGGCGGCGTCCAGGCGCTGCAGGCCCTGCGCGAACGCCGCAGCCCGCACCCGGCCAGCGCACTCGCAGCGCATGGCGAGGCCATCGACCGGTTCTTCGGGCTGCCCACGGTCGGCGCGATCGTTTCCGCCCTCGAGGCGGACGGGGGCGACTGGGCCCGCGACACCGCGGCCACGCTGCGCAAGCGCTCGCCGCTGATGCTTCACGTGGTGCTGGAGCAGCTGCGGCGCGCCCGCACGCTCTCGCTGGCCGACGACCTGCGCATGGAGCGCGACCTGGTGCGCCACTGCTTTGCCCTGCGCCCCGGCGCCGCGAGCGAGACGGTGGAAGGCATCCGCGCCCTGGCGGTGGACAAGGACCACGCGCCGAAATGGAATCCGGCGCGCATCGAGGACGTGACGCCGGCGATGGTGGCGCCGTTCTTCGCCAGTCCCTGGCCCGCGCACGCCCACCCGCTGAGGGACCTCTGAGAGGCGAGGGCGGCCCGCGGGCGGCTGCCCGGCGTCAACCGACCTGGCGGTAGACCTCCCGCGCGACTTCCATCAGCCGCTCCCGCGGCAGCTGGCCTGCCAGCGCATAGCCGAAGCCCTGGTCCACCCAGTAGAAGGTGGCGGCGCGCCCTTGCTGCGTGAACCGGAAGGCGGTCTCCCCGCCGGCCTGGGGCAGCGCCCCCAGGTACAGCGTGAGGCGCTCGCCGCCGGCGTCCTGGTACATGAACTGCGCGCGGGCGCCGTTCTCCCCCGGCAACAGCCGCCCGCCCACCAGCTGGAAGCCCTGGGCCGCGAGCTGGGGCACCTTGAGGGGGCGCCCCAGTCGCCTGGACAGCCACTGCACCAGGTGGTCATGCTGCGCCGCCTCGACTTCCACCGGGTGGCGCTGCTCGGGCACGTAGACCACGTGGGCCGCCAGCGCCTGCCGGGCGAAGGCCAGCCCGGGTTGCGCTGGCCGCGGCCACAGGCCATGGGCGAACCAGCCGAGCCCGAAGGCGAGCAGCACCGCGGCGGCCCTGCCGCCCCAGCGGCGCCAGTCGGCCTGGCGGCGACCGCCACGCGCCAGCGCCTCGAGGGCCGCGCGCTGCGGCGGCTGCAGCGGCTCGTCCAGGTCCTCCCGCAGGTGCGCGCGCAGCAGCTCGCGCTGGCGGCGCCAGGCCGCCACCCGGGCGGCCAGCGCAGGCTCGGCATCCACGCGCGCCTGCAGCCGCGCCGCGTCGGCGGGCGCGAGGCGGCCGTCGACCAGCGCATGGAGCTCGTCGTCGGCGGGCGGGGAGGTCGGGTCGCTCATCGCGGTCACTTCATTTCAGTCGCCGCAGGGCCGGGCGGGCGCCGGCGGGGTCCCGGCCCTCCATCAGGTCGCGCAGGCGCGCGCGGGCCCGCGACAGCCGCGACATCACCGTGCCGATCGGCACGCCGGTGATGCGCGCCACATCCTCGTAGGCCAGGTCCTGCAGGGTCACCAGCAGCAGCACCTCGCGCTGTTCCTCGGGCAGGCGCATCAGGCAGCGTTGCAGGTCCAGCGCCTGCGCGGTGCCGGGTTCCTGCGCCACCGCCTCCAGGGCCTGCTCGTCGAGCGGCTCGGTGGGACGGCGCAGCGCCCGCCGCGCCTGGTCGACGAACAGGTTGTGCATCAGGGTGAACAGCCAGGCGCGCAGGTCGGTGCCCGCCACCCACAGCCGCCAGCGGCTGCAGGCGCGCTCCAGGGTGTCCTGGAGCAGGTCGTCGGCGGCCCAGCGGTCGCCCGTCAGCGCGCGGGCATAGCGGCGCAGCTGCGCCACGTGGGCGGCGAGTTCCGACGGGGAGGCGGGCGGGGCCATCGACGGTCGATTGTGCGCCTGCGGCCTGGCCGGCCCGGCTCAGGGGCGGGCCAGCTTCCAGATGCCGTTCACGCCGTCGCCGGTGCGCTCGCCCGGCTTGGTGTCCTTGACCCAGAAGTACAGCGGCTTGCCCTTGTAGGCCCACTGCCTGCCGCCGTCGTCGCGGGAGATGACGGTCCAGTCGCCGGCGTCCTTGTCGGCGGCGGTGGCCATCAGCGGCGGCCACAGCCCGGCGCACTGGCCGTTGCAGACGGACTTGCCGGAGCCGGCGGCGTCACGGTCGAAGGTGTAGAGCGTCATGCCGTTGCCGCCCACCAGCACGCCGTCGCTGGCTCTGGCAGGGGCGGTCTGGGCATGGGCGGCCGGCACGGCCAGCAGCGCGCCCAGGGCGAGGGCACAGGTCACGGAGCGCAGGGTCATGGTCGTTTCTCCAGGTCGGGGGATGAACAAGGGTCCCCGATGCATGAACGACCTGGCGGCGGCGTTTATTCCCGCAGGCCGCCCGACATTTAGTCTCAACGATTTACATCTCAGGCTCCGGAGACTACTGTTGGGCTATGAGCGAGACAGCCACCCCGGTCGACCTGCTTGCTGCCCTGTTGAACGAGACCCTGGCGGCGGGGGTGCGCGTGGCCGATGACGGCAACCTCTACCTGGAGCTGGGCGACGGCCAGGGGGTCGTCGTCTCGCCCAGCCCGGACGGGGAAGACATCGTCCTGCACTGCGCCCTGGCGATGCTCGGGAGCACCGCGGACGCCGGGCTGATGACCGCGGCCCTGGCCTGCAACCTCCACCAGGCGCAGACCCGCGGTGGCGCGATCGGACTGGATCCGGATGCCCAGCTGCTGGTGTTCTCCTGGCGGCTGCCGACCCGAACGCTCGACTCGCCCGACGACCTGCTGGCCCTCCTCGACGGCTTCTGTGCGACCGCCGGGGAATTGTCCGGCCGCCTGGAGGAGGCTGCCGCCCGGGTGGCCGACCTGGGCGGGCCATGGGCCGATCCGGCCTCCGAGGCGCACGGCTGCAGGCCGGGGTGAGGGCGGGCGATGCGCACGGGCAACGACCCCCTGGCATCAGGCTGGCTCCACGCGCTGGTGCGGCGCCCCGGCAGCGACCGCGAGGATGCGACGCGCGGCCTGGCAGGCCGCGGCGCCCCGGCCGCCGCGCACTTGCGGGCGCGCGGCGTGGGGCCTGGCGGACTCATGATCCGGCACGCCCTGCCGGGCGATGTTCCTGCCCGGGTCCCCCCCGGGCCGGCAGGCGCGGCCACGACGATGCGGTGCGTGGAGACCGGGCGTGACCTGCCCCGGGTGCCCCGGGAATGGGCCCCGGCGATCCAGACGTACTTCCTGGCCTGCCGCGTCGCCTACGATCCCGGCAACCCGATCGCCCGGGACGATTGCGAGACGGCCGGGCTCCGCGACGCGTTCCGCGAGCAGGTCGACGGCCAGCCGTTGCTGCCGGCCGAGATCACCGGCTCGAGCCTGTTGAACCGGGGCGTCACCGGCCCCGGCGGCGCCGGTCGCGTGCTGGCGGACCTGCCCAACACGCTGCACGACCCGGCGACGGGGCTGTCGGCGTCGATCTCCTTGCGCGGGGGCACCGAGGTGGTCATCGCCTTCGGCGGCACTGGCGGCCAGGGGCGGTGGCTGTCCCAGGTGACGCAGTGCGCGATCAACCTCCTGGGCCTGGCGCCGCCCGCCAGCTTCACCCAGGCGGCCCGGTTGACGGCCCGGGTGCAGGCCCACCTGGAGAAGCTCAACGCCAGCCTGCCGCCGCAGCGGCAGCTGCGGCTGTCCCTCACGGGCCACTCGATGGGCGGCGGGCTGGCGACCTACGCGTCGCTGCGCTGCGGCGTCCCGGCCCTGGTGCTGGCGCCGATGCGCCTGGGCGACATGGCCCGCCGCTCCTTGGGACCGGCGGCCTGCGCACGGGCGCCGTCGCTGGTGACCGAGGTCTGCTGCCGCGAGGACTGGGTGGCCGCCAATCGCCTGTCGCGCCTCATGCACTGGCTCGGGATGAAGGGCTCGGTCGGCGCCTTCGGCACGCGCTACCTGGTCGAGGTGCCTTCGCGCAGGGAGGCCGCGTGCCTGGGCACGGAAGGCGCCGATTTCTCCCCGCACAGGAACATCGATCTGGCGCTGAAGATCCAGGTCGCGGAGGAGGAGGCGGCCCTCAGGCGGGCAGGGCGCGCGGCCGGCGGAAGGCGGCCTCCCTCGCCTGGGCCGTTGCCCGGCCTCGATCCGGCCGGTCCACGGCGCTGAACGGCCGGCACCCCGGCCCGGGGCGCTTCAGCGGTGCCGCTGCTTCATGACGCGCTCGACCTCGCGCTTGCCTTCGCGCTCGCGAATGGTGTCGCGCTTGTCGTGCTCGCCCTTGCCCTTGGCCAGGGCGATCTCGCACTTGGCCCGTCCGTTCTTCCAGTGCAGGTTGAGGGGGACCAGGGTGTGGCCCTTCTGCTCCACCTTGCCGATGAGGCGGCGGATCTCGTCCTTGTGCATCAGGAGCTTCTTGGTGCGAGCCGCGTCCGGGTTGACGTGGGTGGAGGCCGTCTTGAGCGGGTTGATCTGGCACCCGATCAGGTACAGCTCGCCGTCGCGGATCACGACATAGCCGTCCGTGAGTTGCGCCTTGCCCTCGCGCAGGGCCTTGACCTCCCAGCCATGCAGCACCAGGCCGGCCTCGTAGCGCTCCTCGATGTGGTAGTTGAAGAGGGCCTTCTTGTTCTCGGCGATGCGCGTGGAGGTCTCGGGCTTCTTGGACATGGGCGGAATGTGGGGGCGCAGCGGCTCTCTACAATCCGGCGCGGGCCCGCAATTCTCCATGAAAACCGTCCATAAATCCGTCCTGATCTGGTTCAGCGCCGAGGAGATGTTCGCGCTGGTCACCGACGTGGACGCCTACCCGAAGTTCCTGCCCTGGTGCGACCGCGCCTCGGTGCTGGCGCGCGACGCGCACGGCATGGATGCCGAGGTCGGCATCGCGTTCTCCGGCATCCACCAGAAATTCGTGACCCGCAACGAGCATGTGCCCGGGCGCAAAGTCGACATGCGCCTGGTCGAGGGCCCGTTCTCCAGGCTCGAGGGCCACTGGAGCTTCACGCCGGTGGGGCAGCCCGGGGACCGGGCCTGCCGCGTCGAGCTGACGCTGGACTACGCCTTCCGCAGCAGCACCCTGGCGGCGCTGGTCGGGCCGGTGTTCGACCGCATCGCCGGCAGTCTGGTCGACGCCTTCGTCAAGCGCGCCGAGCAGGTCTATGGCTGACGCCGACGGCGCCCTCCGCGTGGGCGTGGCCTGGAGCCCGGCGCCGCGGCAGGTGCGCGAATGGTCCGTGCGGCTGCCGGCAGGCGCATGCGCGCGCGACGCACTGGAGGCCAGCGGCCTCTACGACGAATTTCCCGAGCTGCGGGGGCGCGCGCTGGACCTCTCGGTCTGGGGCCGCCTGGCGGCGCCCGGGCAGGCGCTGCGCGAGGGCGACCGGGTGGAGGTGCTGCGCCCGCTGCTGGTGGACCCGAAGGTGGCCCGCCGCGAGCGCTTCCAGCGCCAGGGCGCCCGCACGGCCGGCCTGTTCTCGAAGCGGCCGGGCCGGCGCTGAGCCCGGGACGCGCCACCGAGGCGCTCAGGGAGCAGGCGCGCCGCGCCGGCAGGCCGCCGGGGCGCTCAGGGTGCCGCGCACTCGCTGGCGATGATCTCCTGCACGCGGGCGGATTCGGCCGCGCGGGCGGCGTCGTCCATGACCTCGCGCTCCCCCTTGTCGTTCATGCGGGCGATGCGCATGCCCGAGTCCAGCGTGGCCTTGGCGGCCCGGGCCCGGGTGCAGTTCTCGGCGCGGACCTGGGCGATGCGCTCCTCCTCGGCCTTGCGCGCCTCGGCGGCGCCCTGGGCGCCCGGGGGGCTGGCGGCGGGGCGCTGCGCACTCGCCGCGCGGGTGGCGGCCGGGGCCTGCGCGGCGGGCTCGGCGCCGGTGTTCACCGAGGGGGTGCGCGGCGTCGGCTGGCGCAGGATGTTGCGCTCCGGGACACCCGGCGGCGGCGGCTGGTCGCTGAAGACCCGGCGGCCCGAGCCGTCGATCCATTGCCATTGGGCCGGGACCGCCAGGGGCAGGGCGCAGGCCGCGACGAGGAGGAAAGTACGAAGGCGCATGATCGCCGCAGTGTAGCGCCCAGCCCGGCCGCGGAAAACCGCACGCACCCGCCAGATACAATCCGTCTTTTGGAGCCTTTCACATGCGCCTTCTCGGAAAAGCGCTCACCTTCGACGACGTGTTGCTGGTGCCAGCGTTCTCCCAGGTCCTGCCCAAGGACACCTCCCTGGCCACGCGCCTGACCCGCAACATCACGCTGAACCTGCCGCTGGTGTCCGCCGCGATGGACACCGTGACGGAAGCCCGCCTGGCCATCGCCATGGCGCAGGAAGGCGGCATCGGCATCATCCACAAGAACCTCACCGCGCAGGAGCAGGCCGCCCAGGTGCTGCGCGTCAAGCGCTACGAGTCCGGCGTGCTGCGCGACCCGTTCGTGGTCTCGCCCTCGCACACCGTGCGCCAGCTGCTGGAGCTGCAGGAGCAGCTCGGGTTCTCCGGCTTCCCGGTGGTGGAGGGCGGCAAGGTGGTCGGCATCGTCACCGGCCGCGACCTGCGCTTCGAGACCCGCTACGACCTGCCGATCAGCCAGATCATGACCCCGCGTGAGCGTCTGGTCACCGTCAACGACAAGGACGGCACCACGCCCGAGCAGGCCAAGGCCCTCCTGAACAAGCACAAGCTCGAGCGCCTGCTGGTCGTGGGCGATGCCTTCGAGCTCAAGGGCCTGATCACCGTCAAGGACATCACCAAGCAGACCAGCTTCCCCAATGCCGCGCGTGACGCTTCCGGCCGCCTGCGCGTGGGCGCGGCGGTGGGCGTGGGCGCCGGCACCGAGGAACGCGTCGAGGCCCTGGTCAAGGCCGGCGTCGACGCCATCGTGGTCGACACCGCCCATGGCCACAGCAAGGGCGTGATCGAGCGCGTGCGCTGGGTCAAGCAGAACTACCCCCAGGTCGACGTGATCGGCGGCAACATCGCCACCGGCGCAGCCGCCCTGGCCCTGGTCGAAGCCGGCGCCGACGGCGTGAAGGTCGGCATCGGCCCCGGCTCGATCTGCACCACCCGCATCGTCGCGGGCGTGGGCGTGCCGCAGATCACCGCCATCGACAACGTGGCCACCGCCCTGCAGGGCTCGGGCGTGCCCCTGATCGCCGACGGCGGCGTGCGCTACTCGGGCGACATCGGCAAGGCCATCGCCGCCGGCGCCAGCACGGTGATGATGGGCGGCATGTTCGCGGGTACCGAAGAGGCCCCGGGTGAAGTGATCCTCTACCAGGGCCGCAGCTACAAGAGCTACCGGGGCATGGGCTCCATCGGCGCCATGCAGCAGGGCAGCGCCGACCGCTACTTCCAGGAAGCCAGCAGCACCAACCCCAACGCCGAGAAGCTGGTGCCCGAGGGCATCGAGGGCCGTGTCCCGTACAAGGGCTCGCTGGTGGCGATCGTCTACCAGATGGCGGGCGGCCTGCGCGCCTCCATGGGCTACTGCGGCTGCGCCAGCATCGAGGAGATGCGCAACAAGGCCGAGTTCGTGCAGATCACCGCCGCCGGCATGCGCGAGAGCCATGTGCATGACGTGCAGATCACCAAGGAAGCGCCGAACTACCGGACGGAGTGAGGTGTCCGTGGAATGACCTCCCAAAAGGGCCAGAATCTTCTGGCCCTTTTTCATGGGCACGGCTAAAATCTGACCATATCTGCAGAGATTCGGGCCAGAATGCAAACCGTTCCCATCCATCAAGCAAAGAGCCAGCTCTCTGAGCTGATTCGCGCCGTCGAGCAGGGTGAGGAAGTCGTGCTGACGCGCCACGGCAAGCGGGTGATCCGCCTGATCCGGGAGCCTGACGCCGAGCAGCCCAGCATCGAGGCGCGCCGGCAGGCCATCGTCGCTGAACTGCAGGCCCTGCGCGCGAAGGTGGGAGCGGGCCAGCCGGGTTTTGCCGAGCTCTGGGAAGAACACAAGCGCGACCGCGACGAGCGCGGTGGCGCGTGGAACGACAGCAAGAAGGCCGGCCATGGTGGTGATTGACGCCTCTGCCTTCGCCAGCTGGGCATTCCCGGACGAGGGCGGCGACAAGGTATCGCAGGCGTTGATCCGGGTGATGACCCAGGAAGAGAGCGCGACCACGCCGGCCCTGTTCCATGTCGAGGCCCTGCATGCCGCCGGCAAGGCACTGCAGCGCGGTCGTTTCACCCCCAGCGCACACCAGCACGTGCTGCGTCTGCTCAGCCGCCTGCCGGTGTCCCTGGCACCCATTCGCGTTTCGCCGCTCGAGTACTGGTCCTGGTGCCAGTCCTTGGGTTTGACACCGTACGACGGCACCTACCTGAACCTGGCGCTCGAGCTCAAGGCGCCCCTGGTCACCATGGACAAGCAGTTGCTGCGCGCCTGCCTTGCGCTCGATCATCCCGTGATTACCGATCTCACCTGAACCCCATGCAACACGACAAGATCCTCATCCTCGACTTCGGCAGCCAGGTCACGCAGCTGATCGCGCGCCGCGTGCGCGAAGCCCATGTCTACTCCGAAGTCCACCCCTGCGACGTGACCGACGACTGGGTCCGCCAGTACGCCGCCGACGGCAAGCTCAAGGGCGTGATCCTCTCCGGCAGCCATGCCAGCGTGTACGAGGACAGCACCGACAAGGCGCCCCAGGCCGTCTTCGAGCTGGGCGTCCCCGTGCTGGGCATCTGCTACGGCATGCAGACCATGGCGCACCAGCTGGGCGGCAAGGTCGAGAGCGGCCACAAGCGCGAGTTCGGCTTCGCCGCCGTGCGCGCCCGCGGCCACACCGAGCTGCTCAAGGACATCGCCGACTACACCACCGACGAGGGCCACGGCATGCTCAACGTGTGGATGTCGCACGGCGACAAGGTGACCGAGCTGCCCCCGGGCTTCAAGCTGATGGCCTCCACCGACAGCTGCCCCATCGCCGGCATGGCCGACGAGGCCCGCCGCTTCTACGCGGTGCAGTTCCACCCCGAGGTCACGCACACGGTGCAGGGCCACGCCATCCTCGAGCGCTTCGTGCGTGGCATCTGCCAGGCCAGGCCGGACTGGGTCATGAAGGACCACATCGAGGAGGCCGTGCAGAAGATCCGCGAGCAGGTGGGCGACGAGGAAGTGATCCTCGGGCTGTCCGGCGGCGTGGACTCCTCGGTGGCCGCGGCCCTGATCCACCGCGCCATCGGCGACCAGCTGACCTGCGTCTTCGTGGACCACGGCCTGCTGCGCCTGAACGAGGGCGACATGGTGATGGACATGTTCGAGGGCAAGCTGCACGCGAAGGTGATCCGTGTCGACGCCAGCGACCTGTTCCTGGGCCAGCTGGCCGGCGTGAGCGACCCGGAAAAGAAGCGCAAGATCATCGGCGGCCTGTTCGTCGACGTGTTCAAGGCCGAGGCGGCCAAGCTCAAGGCGGGCACGGGCGGCCACAAAGGCGCGACCTTCCTGGCTCAGGGCACGATCTACCCCGACGTGATCGAGTCCGGCGGCGCCAAGAGCAAGAAGGCCGTCACCATCAAGAGCCACCACAACGTGGGCGGCCTGCCCGAGCAGCTGGGCCTGAAGCTGCTGGAGCCGCTGCGCGACCTGTTCAAGGACGAAGTGCGCGAGCTGGGCGTGGCCCTGGGCCTGCCGCCGGAGATGGTGTACCGCCACCCGTTCCCGGGCCCCGGCCTGGGCGTGCGCATCCTGGGCGAGGTGAAGAAGGAGTACGCCGACCTGCTGCGTCGCGCCGATGCGATCTTCATCGAGGAATTGCGCAACTTCACCGACCCGTCGACCGGCAAGACCTGGTACGACCTGACCAGCCAGGCCTTCACCGTGTTCCTGCCGGTCAAGAGCGTGGGCGTGATGGGTGATGGCCGCACCTACGACTACGTCGTGGCCCTGCGCGCGGTGCAGACCAGCGACTTCATGACCGCCGACTGGGCCGAACTGCCCTACGCGCTGCTGAAGAAGGTCTCGGGCCGCATCATCAACGAGGTGCGCGGCATCAACCGCGTCACCTACGACGTGAGCTCCAAGCCGCCCGCGACGATCGAGTGGGAGTGAGCGGGGCGGGCGCCCCGGCCTCACGCGGCGCCTGCGCCCGGCGCTTCCGGCACGCAAGCTGCACCAGCGCCGGGAGCGCCAGCATCCAGGCCCCCGCCAGCGCGGCGAGGTGGCCGGGCGCGCCGTCGAACGACGCGGCGCCCAGGGCCGCGCCACCCGCATAGGCGAGGGGGCCGAACACCAGGCCCAGCGCCGCGGACAGCGCCCAGTGCCGGCCTTGCAGGAAGGCCAGCGAGGAATTCAGGGTCAGCGCGAACAGCACCCACAGCATCCACAGCCACAGCGGGCTGAGCGGCCCGATCGCCAGGCCGTGGAAATCTATCACCGAGAACTGCTGCAGCAGGGTGTCCAGCGGGATGCCGAGCGCGAGGCTGGCGCCGGCCAGGCGTGCCTCCTGCGCGGGCTGCGCCGAGGTGTACAGGTGCGCGAGCGCCAGCGCGCCGCAGAAGGCCAGCGCCGGCACCTCGTACCCGGACGCGACGCCCGCCACGCAGGCCCACCAGCCGGCCTGGAACCCCAGGGCATTGATCAGGCGATCCATGATGCGGGGATTCTAGGAAGGTGCCCGTCCCCGCGCCGCCCGGGGTGAATCACGGCCGCCGCCGGCGGCGGGTCCGGGCCGTGTCCCCCAGGCGGCTGTCGGCGGCACGCGCCAGGCCTTAGAGTCATGGCCATGCCATCCGCCGCCTCCGCGCGCCACGCGCCGGCCGACCCTGCGCTGATCGACTCGCGCTACGCCGCGTGGCGCCTGCTCGCGACGCTGGGCCTGGTGACCCTGGGCAACAGCGGCATGTACGTGGTCTCCGTGGTGCTGCCCGCGGTGCAGGCCGAATTCGGCGTGGGCCGGGCCGACGCCGCCATGCCCTACACGGTGATGATGGTCGCCCTGGGCCTGGGCGGCCTGTTCACGGGGCGCATCGCCGACCGCCACGGCATCAGCCGCGTGCTGTGGATCGGGGCCGCGGCGGTGTGCGGCGGCTTCGTCTGGGCCGGCCTGTCCGCCAGCATCTGGACCTTCGCCCTCGCGCACGGCCTGCTGCTCGGCCTGCTGGGGAGCTCCTCCACCTTCGCCCCGCTGATGGCGGACACCGCCCTGTGGTGGAACCGCCGCCGCGGCATCGCGGTGGCCGTGTGCGCCAGCGGCAACTACGTCGCCGGCTCGTTCTGGCCGCCGGTGGTGCAGTGGGGCATCGAGACCATCGGCTGGCGCCACACCTACATCGGCATGGGACTGGCCTGCGGCGCCGGCATGCTGCTGCTGTCGCTGGCCATGCGCCAGCGCCCCCCGCTGGTGGACGGGGCGGCGCCCCGGGCCGGCGCAGCCGCCAGCGGCGGCACCGACCGGCCCTTCGGCCTGCGCCCGGCGCACGCCCAGTTCCTGCTGTGCGTGGCCGGCGTGGCCTGCTGCGTGGCGATGTCGATGCCCCAGGTGCACATCGTGGCCTACTGCTCCGACCTCGGCTTCGGCGCCGCCCGCGGCGCGCAGATGCTCTCGCTGATGCTGGCCTGCGGCATCGTCAGCCGGCTGGTCTCGGGGATGATCTGCGACCGCATCGGCGGGGTGGCCACGCTGCTGCTCGGGTCGGCGCTGCAGGGCCTGGCGCTGCTGCTGTTCCTGCCGTTCGACGGGCTGGTGTCGCTGTACGTGGTGTCGGCGATGTTCGGGCTGTTCCAGGGCGGCATCGTGCCCTCGTACGCGATCATCGTGCGCGAGCACTTCCGGCCCCAGGAGGCCGGCGCGCGGGTGGGCGCGGTGATCATGGCCACCCTGGTGGGGATGGCCCTGGGCGGCTGGCTCTCGGGCTGGGTGTTCGACCTCACCGGCAGCTACCGCGCCGCCTTCCTCAACGGCATCGGCTGGAACCTCCTGAACCTCTCGATCGCGGGCTGGCTGTACCTGCGCGTGCGCCAGCGGAAAAAGCAGGTCAACCTGACCATGGAAGGCGCTTCGACCACGGGTTGACGTGCGTCAACGGGCGGGGCGGACCGCGGGTTTAACCTGAGTCCGTCAACACTCGAAAGGAACGCATGCACAGCTTTCACGTCGTCGCCTGGCTGGACCACACCGAGGCCCACGTCATCCACTTCAACCGCGACGAGTCGCAGACGGACATCATCAAGTCCGCCCACAAGCCGCACCTGCACGTGAAGGCCGGCGGCAACGGCGGCCGCACCGGCGAGGACCGCGCCTACCTGGAGCAGGTCGTCTCCGCCGTGAAGGATGCCGAGGCCATCCTCCTGACCGGCCCGGGCACCGAGAAGACCGTCCTGTACAAGTACCTCCTGAAGCAGCACCCGGCCGTGGCCGAGAAGGTGGTGTCGGTGGAGTCGTCCGACCATCCCACCGACGGCCAGCTCCTGGCCTACGCGCGCAAGTTCTTCATCGCTTCCGACCGGATGCGCCTGTCCGTCTGAGGACGCGGCGGCGGTCCCCGGCCGCGCCCGGGTACGATCGCCGCCTATGCAACAGCCTTCCACTTCCAGCAGCGACGAGAAGGCCCGCCGCGACCAGGCCTTCATGCGCCTGGCGATCGAGCAGGCGCAGCGGGCGGCCGAGGCCGGCGAGGTGCCGGTGGGCGCCGTGGTGGTGCAGGGCGACCGGGTGGTCGGCACCGGCCACAACGCCCCGGTCGGCAGCCACGACCCCACGGCCCATGCCGAGGTGCAGGCGCTGCGCATGGCGGCCCAGGCCCTGGGCAACTACCGCCTCGACGGCTGCGAGCTGTACGTGACCCTGGAGCCCTGCGCCATGTGCAGCGGCGCCATGCTCCATGCCCGGCTGGCGCGCGTCGTCTACGGCGCACAGGACCCCAAGACCGGCGCCGCCGGCTCGGTGGTCGACCTGTTCGCGCAGGAGCGCCTGAACCACCACACCGCGATCGAGGGCGGCGTGCTCGCGCAGGACTGCGGTGAGCTGCTCGGCGGCTTCTTCCGCCAGCGCCGCGAGGACCAGCGCGCCGGCGGGCAGCCGCTGCGCGAGGACGCGCTGCGCACGCCGGAGAGCCGCTTCGAGTCGCTGGCCGGCTTCCCCTGGACGCCCAACTACCTGGCCGACCTGCCGTCGCTGGCAGGCCTGCGCCTGCACTATGTCGACGAGGGCCCGCAGGACGCGCCGCGCACCTGGCTGTGCGTCCACGGCCCGGCCGCCTGGAGCTACCAGTTCCGCGACATGATCCCGGTCTTCCTGCGCGCCGGCCACCGCGTGGTGGCGCCCGACCTCGCCGGCTTCGGCCGCAGCGACAAGCCCAAGCGCGAAACCGCGCACGACCTGGACTGGCACCTGTCGGTGCTGCGTGACCTGGTGCTGCGCCTGGACCTGCGCCAGGTGGTGGTGGTGCAGGCGGCCGGCCTGCCCCTGGGCAAGGGCCTGCGCCTGGCGCTGCCCGAGCGCTGCGTCGGCCTGCTGCAGGTGGAGCCGCGCGCCAATGCGGCCACGCACGACGCCTTCGATGCCCCGTTCCCCGACCGCGGCCACCGCGCCGCGCTGCGGGCCTTCGAGGGCCTGGTGGCGCCGACCGACCCCATTTCCCCCGAGGACGGCGTGCTCGCCGCGGCACGCGCCCTCGGCCAGTTTCCCGAGGACGCCGCTTGAGCCACATCTACATCTATTCCCCCTCCAGCGCGGTGCGCGACAAGGCCGCCGCGCGCCGCGGCATCGCCCGCCTGCGCGCCCTGGGCCACGAGGTCGAGGTCGACGAGGCCGCCTTCGCCAGCCACATGCGTTTTGCCGGGGACGACGCCACCCGCCTGGCCGCCATCCACCGCGCCGCCGCCAGCGGCGCCGACATCGCCCTGATCACGCGCGGCGGCTACGGCCTGACCCGGCTGCTGCCGGACATCCGCTACAAGGCGGTGGCCCGCGCCATCGAGCGCGGCACGCGCTTCGTCGGCCTGAGCGATTTCACCGCCCTCCAGAACGCCGTGGCCGCCCGCGCCGGCGCCACCACCTGGGCCGGCCCGGCCCTGGGCGAGGACTTCGGCGTCGAGGGCGAGCCCGACGACATCATGCTGGCCTGCTTCGACGACCTGGCCGGCGGGGCGGGGGAGGGCACCGGCTGGCAGCTGCCCCGCGCCGAGGCGCGCGAGAAGCCCTGGCGCGCCCATGGCCCGCTGTGGGGCGGCAACCTGAGCGTGCTGGTGTCGCTGGTGGGCACACCCTACCTGCCGCCCGCCGACGGCGGCATCCTGTTCCTGGAGGACGTGAACGAGCACCCCTACCGCGTCGAGCGGATGCTCACGCAGCTGCTCCACGCCGGCCTCCTGGGGCGGCAGAAGGCGATCCTGCTGGGGCAGTTCACCAACTACAAGGCGGTGCCGCACGACAAGGGGTTCAAGCTGCAGACGGTGGTGGACTGGCTGCGCACCCGGGTCAAGGCGCCGGTCTTCACTGGCCTGCCGTTCGGGCATGTGGCGACCAAGGTCGTCCTGCCCGTGGGCCGCGAGGTCGACCTGGTGGTGGAGGGCCGCGACGCCCTGGTGCTCTGGGGCCACGCGCACTGAGCGGGCAGGGCCCGCGGGGCAGGCGGCCCCTTGGAATGCCGCCTGCCGCCGGCGCGGATCAGGCCGTCAGCGGGCTCAGCGCGGGTGCCGCGAGGGCCGCGGCTCGAGGCTGGCCGGCAGCAGGCCGGTGAACATGGCCGTCACCGACTCGAGCTGCTGGCGGGCACGGGCCTCGCCGTGCAGGGCCGCCAGCGCCCCCATGAGGTCGCTGCGCGCGAACCACAGCGCCTGCGGATCAGCCGCGAAGCGCACCCGCCGCACGAAGGCCGGGTAGGCGGCCTGGCCGTCCTCGCCCAGCAGTTCCAGCATCGCATCGCGGATGCGGTCCAGGGCCAGGTGGACATGGTCCGCCGACGGCTCTGAGCCATGGCCGAGCAGGGCGTACAGGCTGCTTCGCAGGTTCGGCTTCAGCCAGCGCATGCGACTCCCGCCTGCGTGACCTGTCCTGAGAACTTAGCTATCGGCATGTCCAGGAGAGTAGTTCCGGAGAATGCTCTTCCGCAAGCCGACTGTGTTTTTATTGCGACAGTAAAAACCAGAGAAAAATCAACGGGTTGGTAACCATTCGTGAGAACTCACCTGAATCGGAGTACTCACTCGACCTCGACACGCCCGCGCAGGGCCTCGATATCGGCGGGCCGGGCCAGCTCGGTCCCCGGCCTGATGAGCGCCGCGGTCCCTGCGGCGACGGCCGTGCGCAGGGCCTCGGGCCAGGGCGAGTCCTGGTCGCGGGCCCAGACCAGGCCGGCCAGGAAGCTGTCGCCGGCGCCCACGGTGCCGGCGACCGCGACATCCACCCGCTTCGCGCGGAACACGCCCTCCGCCGTGGCCAGCAGCGCGCCTTCCGGGCCCAGGGACAGGGCGACCGCTTCCGCCTGCCCGCTGTCCACCAGGGCACGCGCCGCCGCCTCCCGCGCCTGCGCCGTCGCCAGGGGGCGGCCGACGAGGTCGCTGAGTTCCCGCAGGCTGGGCTTGACGATCCAGGCGCCCTCGCGCAAGGCCTCGGCCAAGGGCGGCCCGGCGGTGTCGAGCACCAGGCGGGCCCCGCGGGCGCGTGCCAGGCGGGCCAGCCGGGCGTAGAAATCGTCCGGGACACCGGGCGCCAGGCCGCCGCTGGCGACGATGCAGCGCGGGACCGAGGGGAGGGTGGCGACGCGGTCCAGCGCCGCCTGCCACTCGGTGTCGTTGAGCGTGGGGCCCGGCAGCACGAAACGGTATTCATGGCCGGTGGCGGTTTCGCGCACGGTGAAGCTCTCGCGCGTCTCGCCGCCGATCGGCAGGTACAGGCTGGGGACGCCCTCGGCCACCACCAGGCGGCTGAGCCGTTCGCCGGTGGCGCCGCCGACGGTGTAGAGGGCCAGCACGTCAGCGCCCAGGCGGTGGAGCACGCGGGCGACATTCACGCCGCCGCCGCCGGGGTGGATGACCGGCTCGCCGCAGCGCAGCTTGTGGGCGTCGACCACGCGGTCCACGGTGGTGTTCAGGTCGAGGGCAGGGTTGAGCGTGACGGTGAGAAAGGCGGCCATGGGCCTATTGTGCGGACTGTGCGGTATCCCCGGTTTTGCGCTCGAGCCACACCGGGCTTACCCGGACGGGCGACCCGCGGCGCCGCGCCCGGGCCTAACCTCGTCGCGGCCTGGCCGGGTGGCCGGGCGCTACTGGGAGGCCGACATGTTCAAGACCGTGAGTTCCTTGTTCGGATGGATGGGCAACCTGGGCCGCAGCGCGCTGCGCCAGGCGGGCGGGCCCATGGCGACGCGGCTGCCGCCCATGCCGCCGCGCGTGCCCGGCGCGCTGTCCCAGGCGTTGTCCCAGGCCCCGGCCGATGCCCCGCCGTTGGGGGCGCGCCAGCTGGCCAAGGCCGCGTCCCTCGAGCCGCGGGCCAATCACGACCTGGCGGCCGTGAAGCCGCCGGTGGAGATCCGCTTCTTCACCCGCAGCGGCGTCGAGGCGCTGGTGCGGCGTCCCACGCCCAAGGACCTGGCGCCGATGGAGGCGTTCCTCGAGCGGTGCGCGCCGGACAACGAGGCCGGCGACGAAGGCACCGCGCCCGGGCCGGCCAGCGCCACGGTACAGGCCTGGATGGCGAGCAACCCGCGCCACGATGCCTTCATCGCCGTCGTCGACGGCCGGGTCGTCGGCTGCGCGACGCTGGATCCCCATCCACGCCACACCCAGACGCCCCAGGAAGCCGCCGTGCTGAAGGATGAAGGACTGGAGGCGTCGGAAGTCTGCGTGTCTCAGCTGCTGGTGGACCCGGAGCTTCGCGGGCACGGCATCGGCAAGGCGCTCAAGCAGGCCCAGGCGCGGGGTGCGGGCGATGCGGGCTACCGGGCGGTGATCGGCGAGACCCGCAGCCCGCGTGTCATGGCGCTGGCCGAGCGGCTGGGCGGGGTGGTCGCGCCGCAGGAGGCGCTGACCCGCTACACCGTGCTGCGCACCGAAGTCGATCGCAAGGACGGGTGAGGCAAGGGGCGGGCGGGGGCGGTCGCTGCCGGCCTTGCCGGCGTCGCTCGATTCGTTATTTGACATAACGCACATCGTGTTATTTTCATGGCGATGGATCGGCCCCAGTCGGGGCCGCATTCACCAGGCGCCGGCGGGCGCCTTCTGCCGAAGCCTCGCGGCGATCAGGTCCGCCACATCCTGCCGGCCCACGCGCAGTGCGAAGGCACGGGCGTCCAGGCCGAGCTGGTTCTTCAGGCTGGCGTCGGCGCCTTCGTCGAGCAGCAGCCTGACCGCGTCCGAGGAGCCGTACATCGAAGCCATCATCAGCGGCGTGCTGCCGTTGGGCGACTCCGCGTCGATGTAGGCATGGTGCTCCAGCAGCAGCCGGATCATGTCCAGGTGCCCGCCGGTGGCGGCGTAATGCAGCGGCGCCCAGCCGGGCTTGTTGACGTCGGCATCGCGCTCGATGAGCTTGCGGGCGATCGCCAGCCGGCCCTTGAGCGCGGCCATCATCAGCGGGCTCTCGTCGGCCAGGTTGCGGTGCTCGACCCGGGTCTGCGGCCAGCCGGCCAGGAGCTCCGCCACCCGGGGCGCCTCGTCCCGCAACGCCAGGTAGAGCCCGTGCTGGCCCTCCGGGCTGGGCGTGTTGGGGTCGAAGCCGCGCTGCAGGAGTTGGCGGAGGGTGCCGGTGTCATCACGCCGGATGGCGGTGAAAAAGTCCTCGTACGAGCCAGCGAACGACGAAGAAACTCCAATAATGACAACCAGATAAGCGACAAACCTCATCCAGCTTCTCATCATCATCGGGCCTCGGGAAACAGGCGTTCGAAGTTGGCGCTGGTGACCTCGCCCACCGCTTCCGGCGTCATGCCGCGCAGCTGGGCGATCTGGGCGGCAACGTAGGGCACGTAGGCCGGCGAGTTGGTCTTGCCGCGGTAGGGCACCGGCGCGAGGTAGGGGCTGTCGGTCTCGATCAGCATGCGGTCCAGCGGCACGAAGGCGGCCACCTCGCGCAGCTCGGCCGCGCTCTTGAAGGTGAGGATGCCGGAGAAGGAGATGTAGTAGCCCAGGTCCAGCGCCGCCCTCGCCACCTCGGCCGTCTCGGTGAAGCAGTGGAAGACGCCGCCGGCGCTGCCCGGGGAGCCGTCCTCGCCCTCCTCCTTCAGGATGGCCAGCGTGTCGCCCGAGGAGGCGCGGGTGTGGATCACCATCGGCTTGCCGACCTGCCGTGCCGCGCGGATGTGGGTGCGGAAGCGCTCGCGCTGCCACTCCAGGTCGGCCACGCTGCGGCCGCCCTTGCGGTCGTCCATCTGGTAGTAGTCCAGCCCGGTCTCGCCGATGGCGACGACCCGCGGCAGGGCCGAGCGCCGCACCAGGTCCTCCAGCGTGGGCTCCTGCACGCCCTCGTTGTCCGGATGGACGCCGACGGTGGCCCAGAAGTTGTCATGGGCCACGGCCAGGGCATGGACGTCGCCGAACTCCTCCAGCGTGGTGCAGATGCAAAGGGCCCGGTCGACCCGGGCGGCGGCCATGGCCTCGCGGATCGCGGGCAGCTGCTCGCGCAGCTCGGGGAAGCTCAGGTGGCAGTGGGAATCGACGTACATGGCACGGAGGGAGCGCCCCGCGGGCGCCCGGGGGAAACAGGGATCAGAGGGTCTGGGTCGGCCGGTCGGAGGCCAGGTGGCTGCCCAGGATCTCCTCGATCTTGATCTTCAGGAGCCGGGACTTCTCGTCCGCCGGGAAGCGGATGCCGACGCCCTGGGTGCGGTTGGCCGCGGCGCGCGCCGGGGTGACCCAGGCCACCTTGCCCGCGATCGGGTAGCGCTGGGGGTCGTCCGGCAGCGACAGCAGCACGTAGACATCGTCACCGAGCTTGTAGTCCCGCGTGGTCGGGATGAACACGCCGCCTTCCTTGAACAGCGGGATGTAGGCCGCGTAGAGGGCGGCCTTCTCGCGGATCGCCAGCTGGATGACGCTGGGCCGGGGCGGGGTGGGGAGGGGCGTGCTCATGAGGCTCAGGGACGCCCCGAGTGTAGGGCCGCCCGCGCGCGGGTCACAAGCGACTCCAGCATCAATCCGGCGTTGAACGGGTGTTCGACCGTGCGCATCGTTGCGGCGAGTTCACGCCACCACGCCGCCAGCTGGGGCAGCGAGGCGCCGGCGGGCAGGTCCTGGGCCGCGAAGAAGCGCGGTACGCCGCCGGCGGCGGTGGCCAGCAGGTCGTGGCACAGCTTCTGGAGGGCATCGACCGCCTCGGCCGGCGACCAGTCGCCCAGGGCCGCGACCTCGCCGCGGGCCACGGCCCTGGGCAGCTGGCTCCACTGGCGGGCATCGCGCCCGGCCTGGGCGCGGCGCAGGGCATCTTCCGGGCGGCCTCCGGCGGCGCGCAGCAGCACTGCGGCGTCGGCCTCGGGCACGCCCTCGGCCAGCAGCCAGGCCAGCGCCTCCCCGGGCTGGGGCCAGGCCAGGGTGTGGGTCAGGCAGCGGCTGCGGATGGTGGGCAGCAGCTGGTGCGCCGCCTCGCTGGCGAGGATGAAGCGCACCTCGCCCACCGGCTCCTCCAGCGTCTTGAGCAGGGTGTTGGCCGTGATCGCGTTCATGCGCTCGGCGGGGTAGACCACCACCACCTTGCCGCGCCCGCGGGCGCTGGTGCGCTGGGAGAACTCCACCGCGTCGCGCATGGCGTCGACCCGGATCTCCTTGCTGGCCTTGCGGGCCTTGTCGTCGATCTCCTTCTGCGCCTTCTCCGACAGCGGCCAGCCCAGGGCCAGCATGTGGGTCTCGGGCATCAGGAAGCACAGGTCGGCGTGGGTGCGCACGTCGATCGCGTGGCAGCTGGCGCAGGTGCCGCAGGCGCCGTCGGCCGAGGGCGACTCGCACAGCCAGGCCCGCGCCAGGCCCAGCGCCAGGTCGTACTGGCCCAGGCCCGAGGGGCCCTGCAGCAGCAGTGCGTGGCCGGGCTGGGCCTGCAGGGCCCGCACCTGGCCGGCGATCCACGGGGCGGTCACAGCCACCCCCGCGCGGCCACGGCGCCGCGCACCGCGTCCCACACCGCCTCGCGCGGCTGCGCGGCATCGATGCGGGCGAAGCGGGCCGGCTCCGCCTCGGCACGGCGGCGGTAGCCGGCCTGCACCGCGGCAAAGAAGTCCAGCGGCTGGGACTCGAACTTGTCCGGCACGCGCGCGCCGGCCAGGCGGCGGGCGGCCTCGCCCGGGTCCAGCTCGAACAGCACCGTCAGGTGCGGCTGGCGCAGGCCCTGCCCCGCCCTGCCCTGCACCATGCGTTCGAGCTGGGCCAGCGTGTCCCAGTCGAAGCCGCGGCCCCCGCCCTGGTAGGCGAAGGTGGCGTCGGTGAAGCGGTCGCAGATCACCACCCCGCCGGCGGCGAGGGCCGGCTCGATCACCTGCTGCAGGTGGTCGCGGCGGGCGGCGAACATCAGCAGGGCCTCGGTCAGGGCATCCATGGGCTCATGGAGCGCCAGTTCGCGCAGGCGTTCGGCCAGCGGCGTGCCCCCGGGCTCGCGGCTGCGGGTGACGCGCCGGCCGGCGGCGGCGAAGGCCTGGGCCAGGGCGTCGATGTGGGTCGACTTGCCGGCACCGTCGATGCCTTCGAAGCTGATGAAGAGTCCCTGGTCCATGCCCGTTCACTGCCCCCGCTGGTACTTGTTGACGGCCCGGTTGTGTTCGTCGAGCGTCTGGCTGAAATGGCTGCTGCCGTCGCCGCGGGCCACGAAATACAGCGCCGGGCTGGAGGCCGGCTGCACCGCCGCGAGCAGCGAGGCCTTGCCCGGCATGGCAATGGGCGTGGGCGGCAGGCCGCGGCGGGTGTAGGTGTTCCAGGGCGTGTCGGCCACCAGGTCGGCGCGGCGCAGGTTGCCGTCGAAGGCGGGACCGAGGCCGTAGATCACGGTGGGGTCGGTCTGCAGCGGCATGCCGATGCGCAGGCGGTTGTTGAACACCGCGGAGACCATCGGGCGGTCGCCGGCGCGGCCGGTCTCCTTCTCGACGATGCTGGCCAGCACCAGGGCCTCGGCCGGCGTACGCGCCATGGCCTGCGGCGAGCGCTGGGCCCAGGCGGCCTCGAGCTTGCGGTCCATGGCCTGCAGGGCGCGGCGCAGCACGGTGGTGTCGCTGGCGCCCTTGCTGAAGGTGTAGGTGTCGGGGAAGAAGCGGCCCTCGGCGGGCACGCCGGGGCGGCCCAGGCGCTCCATCACCGCCTCGTCGCTCAGGCCGGCGGTGTCCGGCTTGAGGTCGGCCTCGCGGGCCATGGCGGCGCGGAACTGGCGGAAGGTCCAGCCCTCGATCAGGGTCACGGCGCGCAACGCCTCGTCGCCGCGTGCCAGCTTGGCCAGCAGGGCGCGCGGCGTGACGCCAGCCTCCAGCTCGTAGCTGCCGGCCTTGATCTGGCGGGCCTGGCCGGACACGCGGAACCACGCGAACAGCAGCAACGGCTCCACGTCCACGCCCGCCTCGCGCACGACGCGGGCCACCTCGCGCGGCAGGGTGCCGGGCTCGATGGACAGGTCCACCCGCGGCGCGCGCAGCGCCATCGGCTGGTGGACCCACCACAGCAGGCTGCCGGCGACGGCGATCGCGGCGAGGGCCGCGGCGATCAGGACATTCAGGAGGAGGCGCCGCACGAGCAAAGGGGAGATGGGGACTGGCCCGGTTCGGGCAGGGGACGGTGATCGGGGATGATAATTCAGCGATGACCACGCGACTGGATGGCGTGGCCGCCCTGCCCCACCTCGGGGTGATCCGGGCGGCCGGCGAGGACGCCCGCAAGTTCCTCCACAGCCAACTCACCCACGATTTCCTGCTGCTGCCGCCGCAACGCGCGCGCCTGGCGGCCTTCCTCTCGGCCAAGGGCCGGATGCAGGCCAGCTTCGTCGCCGTGCCGCTGGGGCCGCAGGACATCGCCCTGGTGGTGAGCCGGGACCTGCTGCCGGCAACGCTCAAGCGGCTGTCGATGTTCGTGCTGCGCGCCAAGGCCAGGCTGACCGATGCCACCGCGGAATTCAGCCTGCGCGGGCTGGCCGGCGCGGCCGCCGGCGCCACGCTCGCGCCCTGGGCCGTCGAGGCGCGCGGCGAGGCGCAGGTGGTCGGCCTGTACCCCGCAGACGGCCAGCCGCGCGCCCTCTGGCTGGCGCCGGCCGGCACGCCCGAGCCAGCCGGCCCGGCGCTGGCGCACGAGGCCTGGCTGTGGGGTGAGGTGCGCAGCGGCGTCGCCACCCTGGGCCAGCCGCTGTTCGAGGCCTTCGTGCCGCAGATGCTCAATTACGAGTCGGTCGACGGCGTCAACTTCAAGAAGGGCTGCTACCCCGGCCAGGAGGTGGTGGCCCGCAGCCAGTTCCGCGGCACGCTCAAGCGCCGCGCCACGCTGGCCCATGCGGATGCGCCCCTGCAGGCCGGCCAGGAGATCTTCCACTCGGCAGACCCGGAGCAGCCCTGCGGCCTGGTGGCCCAGGCCGCGCCGGCACCGGGCGGCGGCTGGGACGCCATCGTCTCGCTGCAGCTGGCGGCCATGGAAGGCGGCAGCCTGCATGCGGGCGCGGCCGGCGGGCCGGTGCTGTCGCTGCAGCCGCTGCCGTACGAGCTGCTCGCGGACATCTGACGGCAACGGCGGGCCCCCGGCATCCGGCTCGCACGGGGATCGGGACGCCGTGGCGCCCGGGGCATCGGGGTCGCGACGGCCCCGCGCCGCGGCCTTCAGCGCTGCTGGTCCATCCAGGCCCGCTGCTGCGGCGTGGCAAGGTCCCGGGCACGCGCCGCCAGCGCGTCGTCGCCCGCCTGGCGCGCGAGCACGAAGGCGGCCAGCACCATGTCCGCATCCGCGGCGCCGCGCGCCACCGCGTCGCGCGCCCGGGCCAGCGCCCCGGCCTCGTCGCCGCCGCGCGCCAGCAGCACCACCTCCAGCGAGCGCACCGAGGGCGCATCCGGCTGCACCGCGAGGGCCCGCGCCAGGTAGGCCCGCGCGCCGGCGTCGTCGCCCAGGTTGGCGTGGCCGCGCGCGGCGTTGGTCAGGAGCGCGACGACGTAGGGCCGCGAGGCCAGCACCGACTCCCAGATCCAGGTGGCGTTGGACCAGTCGCCCCAGCGGGCGAGCTCGTCGGCCACCATCGGCGTGAGCTTGCGGTAGTGCGGGTTGAGGGCCACCGCCTCCTCCACCTGCCGCAGCATCTGCGCGCGGGCCGGGCCCCAGGCCGGGTCCTGCGGGCGGCCGGAGGCGGTGATGGTCAGCGCGATCCGCGCCGCCTCGACCAGCTTGCGCTCGACCTCGGCGGCCCGGGCGGTGATGATCGCCGCGACCACCAGCGCGCCCGCCGACAGGATCACCCCCAGCCGCGCCGCCTGCGCGGACCAGCCCTGGATCGGCCACGCCTCCAGCCGGCGCGGCGCCGCCAGCCGGGCCTGCGAGCCCGCCAGCAGGCCCAGGCACAGCGCGAACAGCGCCCCGGTGGCCGCCAGCCGCCAGGCGAAGCCGACCTGGCTCACCACCATCAGCACCAGCAGCGAGGCCAGCGCCGTGGCGCGCCACGGCGCCTCGGCCTGCGCCGCCGGTGCGCGATCCCGCAGCGTGGCCGCCGCCACCCGCAGCAGCCAGGCCAGCAGGCCGGCCAGCACCGCCCAGCCCACCAGGCCGTACTCGGCGACCAGCTGCAGGAATTCGTTGTGCACGTAGTAGTCGGTCTCGAGCTGCGCGCCGCCGGCCTGGAAGCGCGGCACCTGCACCTCCCAGGCACCGGCACCCACGCCCGCCAGCGGGTGCGCCGCGACCATGCGGCCGGTGGCCTGCCACATCTGCATGCGCAGGCCCAGCGAGGGGTCGTCGGGCCGGATCGACTGGGTGCGGACCAGGGCCCGGGCGGCCGGGGTCAGGCCGCGCCCCTCCTCGGCGATGCGGGCGTTGCCGGTGGGGATCGCGCCGAGCACTGCGATCGTGGCGAGCAGCACGCCCGCGGCGATGGCGCGGCGCCGGCCATCCCAGCCGGCCAGCGCCACCTGGCGGCGGCACCGCCACACGAGCAGAGGCAGCACCACCAGCACCTGCAGCCACAGCGCCATCAGCGCCGCGCGCGTGCCGGTCATGCCGATCGCGACGACGACCAGGCCGGTGCTCGCGGCCATCGCGGCGATGGCCGCGGGCCGGCGGGCCTGCGCCAGCAGCAGCCAGGAGAACGGCAGCGCGCTCACCGCGTACTCGGCGAAGAAGTTGCGGTTGACGAAGGTGGAGGCCGGGTTCGGGCCCTGCGGGAAGAAACGCCAGTCCAACCAGAACTGCAAGGCCGCCCACAGCGAGCAGGCCACGGTGCCGGCATGCACCCCAAGCGCCAGCCAGGGCAGGCGCTGCGGGGTCAGCAGCTGCATCGCCAGCCACGCCAGCAGCGTGAACAGCGTCCAGCGCACCGCCTCCACCCCGCCCAGGAACGCATGCGACCAGGCCATGCTGCCCAGCGCCCAGGCGAGCAGCGCCAGCGGCAGCCACAGCACCGCGTGCCAGTGGACCGGCGCGGCCTCGCGGCGCTGCGCCCAGAAGAAGGCCAGCGCCGCACCGAGCGTGAGGAAGGCGACCGCGGCGGACTTGAAGGTGTCCTGCAGCATCAGCTCCGAGGGCACGCCCAGGGCGGGCACGAGCAGGGCCATCAGCGCGAGCAGCGCGGCGGGCCGGTCCTGCCAGGCGGGCATCGAGGTCGTCGCGGTGGTTGCAGCCGCTGGCGGGATGGCGGGCGCGGCGGCCGGGGCCGCCGGACGGGCGCTGCGGTGGCGCGCCATGCCTCAGCCGGCCCGCAGCGGCGCGGCCATCTCGATGTGGGGGATGCCCACCTCGTCGAAGGGTTCGCCCCGCGGGATGAAGCCCAGGTCGCGGTAGAACGCCTCGGCGCTGCGCTGCGCATGCAGCACCACCTCGCGGTCGCCGCGGTCGCGGGCGGCGTCCATCAGCGTGCGCATCACCAGCCGGCCCACGCCGGCGCCGCGCAGCGCCTCGTGCACCGCGACCCGGCCGATCTTGGCGATGCCCGGGCCGCCCCGCAGCAGCCGCCCGGTGGCCACCGGCACGCCGGCGCGGCTGGCCACGACCACATGCAGCGCGGTGGCATCGTCCTGGTCCCACTCCATCTCGGCGGGGATGCCCTGCTCGTGCACGAAGACCCGGACGCGGACCGGGGCCGCGTCGTCCCGCAGCGAGGCCCAGTCGCCAGTGCGCACGGCCAGCACCGGCAGGCCGGCCTTGAAGTCCGCCGCCAGCGCGCGCAGCGGGGCCAGGGTGTCGTCGTTCATGCGAGCAGCGCCTCCGACAGGGCCCGCGCGGCGTCGGCATGGGCCTGCAGCGCCTCGGGGATCACCCGTCCCATCTTGATGAATTCATGCACCACGCCGTGGTACAGCTCCAGCTGCACGGGCACGCCGGCGGCGCGCAGCTTGTCCGCGTAGGCCAGGCCTTCGTCCACCAGCGGGTCGCACTCGGCCAGGCAGAACCAGGCCGGGGCGACGCCGTCGACGTCCGGGGCGTTGAGCGGGGCGAAGCGCCAGTCATCGCGCTCGTGCTCGGCGATGTACTGGGCGAAGAAGTAGTCGATCAGCGTCTCGTCCAGCAGCAGGCCCTCGCGGTAATGCAGGCGCGACGGCAGCTCGGCACGCGGCGCGCAGCCGGGGTAGACCAGCAGCTGCAGCCTCAGCGGCAGGCCGGCGTCGCGGCAGGCGATGGCGCAGACCGTGGCCAGGGTGCCGCCGGCGCTGTCGCCGCCCACGGCGAAGCGGGCCGGGTCCAGGCCGAGGCTGGTGCCCTCGCGCACGAGCCACTGGAGCGCGTCCCAGCTGTCGTCCACCGCCACCGGGAAGCGGTGTTCCGGCGCGAGGCGGTAGCCGAGCGACACGACGGCGCAGCCGCTGCGGCGCGCCAGTTCGCGGCACAGCGTGTCGTGCGTGGCGATGCTGCCCACGGTGAAGCCGCCGCCATGCAGGTACAGCAGCCAGGGGCGCGGCGCCGCGCCCTCGCCGGCATACAGGCGGGCGGGCAGCGCATGGCCGTCGCGCGCGGGGATCGTGAAGTCCTCGACGCGGGCCAGCGCCGGCCTGGAGATCTCGAGCACGCCGGCGCCGGCCTCGTACGCGGCGCGGGCCTGCGCCGGCGGCAGGGTGTGCAGGGGAGGCTTGCCCGCGCGGGCCATGCGCTGGAGCACGGAACGCATCGCAGGGGTGAGTCGCGGGTGTGGCATCGGTCGGCTGGAAAACTGGGGCATCGTAACCGGGCCCGCCGGCGCGCCCGCATCCGGGACGCGGACATGACAGGAAGGCCGCCGCGCAGCGGTGACAATCGCCGCTTTCCGTCCCACACGCAGGAGACCCCATGCCCCGCTTCAAGCTCCCGCGCCGCCTGGCGCTGTCCGCCCTCCTCGGCCTGGCCTTCGCCGGCCCCGCGCTCGCCCAGGCCTGGCCCGACAAGCCGCTGCGCATCGTCGTGGGCTTCGCCCCCGGCGGCTTCACCGACGTCCTGGGCCGCGTCATCGGCCAGAAGCTCTCCGAGCGCCTGGGCCAGCCCGTGGTCATCGAGAACAAGGCCGGCGCCGCCGGCACCCTGGGCGCCGACCTGGTGGCCAAGGCCAAGCCCGATGGCTACACCCTGCTGATGGCGCACAGCAACTCCAACTCCGTCGCCCCGGCGCTGTACCCCAAGCTGCCGTACGACGTGATCAAGGACTTCACGCCCATCATCCGTGTCGCCAGCACCCCGCTGCTGCTCACGGTGAACCCCAACGTGCCGGCGCAGGACGTGAAGTCCTTCGTGGCCCTGGCCAAGGCCAAGCCCGGCGCGCTGCGCTTCGCCTCCTCCGGCGGCGGCAGCGCCCAGCACCTGGGCGCCGCCCGCTTCATGCTGGCCACCGGCACGCAGATGACGCACATCCCGTACAAGGGCAGCGGCCAGGCCATCGTCGACCTGCTCTCCGGCCAGGTCGAACTGAACTTCGAGAGCCCGCCCAACGTGATGACCCACGCCGCTGCGGGCAAGCTGCGCCTGCTGGCGATCACCGCCGCCAAGCGCTCGCCGCTGCTGCCCAACGTGCCCACCCTGGCCGAGGCCGGCGTGCCCAACGCCGAGATGCTGCAGTGGTTCGCGGTGATGGGCCCCGCCGGCCTGCCGCGCGAGATCACCCAGAAGCTGAACACCGAGATCGCCGCCATCCTGAAGATGCCGGACGTGGCGGAGAAGATCGCCTCCCAGGGCGGCGAGATCCTGGGCGGCTCGCCCGAGGACTTTGCCCGCTTCCTGGCCACCGACACCGTCGCCTGGGCCAAGCTGGTCAAGGAAGCCAACGTCCGCGCCGACTGAGCGCCAGCGCGTGCCGGGCCCGAGGGCCCGCACGCCCCCCCTGAAGTACCCGAGATGACTTCCGCATGATCCCCAAGACCACCGACCTGTGCGACGCCTGCGAGGACGCCCAGGCCTGCGCCCTTCCCTTTCGCGGCTACGGCCGGCGCCGCGCCTTCGCCGGCCCGATCCGCACGATCCGCTGCCATGAGGACATCGGCCTCATGCGCAACGCCGTCAACCAGCCGGGCAACGGCCAGGTGCTGGTGATCGACGGCGGCGGCTCGGTCGCGCGCGCGCTGTTCGGCGATGTCATGGCCGGTGTCGCCAGCCGCAACGGGTGGGCGGGGCTCGTGATCAACGGGGTGATCCGCGACTGCCTCGAGATCGACGGCATGGACATCGGCGTCAAGGCCCTGGGCACCGTGCCGCGCCGCGGCAGCCGCGACGGCGCCGGCGAGGTGGACGTGCCGGTCACCTTCGGCGGGATCACCTTCATCCCCGGCCGCCGGCTGGTGGCCGACGAGGACGGCGTGATCGTCCTGCCGGAGGGCCTGACCGAGGCCGACATCGCCGTCGACGACGTGGTGGCCGCGACCGCGGCCTACGCCGGCACCGCCTCGCAGGCCCCGCGGTGAGCGGCCGCACCCTGTACCGCCGCATCGTCGACGCGCACACCGTGCGCGCCCTCGACGATGGCAAGGTGCTGCTGTACGTGGACCGCCAGGTCCTCAACGAGTACACCAGCCCGCAGGCCTTCGCCGCGCTGCATGCGGCGGGCCGCAGCGTGTGGCGGCCGCAGGCCACGATCGCGGTGGTCGACCACGTCAACCCGACCACCCCGGAGCGCAGCGCCCGCACCATGGTCATCGCCGACGCCGCGCGCGCCACCCAGGTCTCGCTGCTGGCGCAGAACTGCGCGCGCCACGGCATCGAGCTGTACGACATGCTGGACCCGCGCCAGGGCATCGAGCACATCGTGGCCAGCGAGCAGGGCCTGGTGCTGCCCGGGATGGTGATCGCCGCCGGCGACAGCCACACCACCAGCCACGGCGCCATGGGCGCGCTCGGCTTCGGCATCGGCAGCAGCGAGATCGAGCACCTGCTGGCGACCCAGACCCTGGTCTGGACGCCCATGAAGTCGATGCGCGTCGAGTTCACCGGCCGCCCGGGCCCGGGCGTCACCGCCAAGGACCTGGTGCTCGCCCTGATACGCCGGATCGGCGCCGACGGCGCCAGCGGCCACGTGATCGAGTTCACCGGCGAGGCCGTGCGCGCGATGGGCGTGGAGGGCCGCCTGACCCTGTGCAACATGGCGGTGGAGGCCGCCGCGCGCGGCGGCATCGTCGCGCCGGACGACACCCTGTTCGATTACCTCCACGGCCGCCCGCGCGTGCCGCAGGGCGCGCTGTGGGACCAGGCCGTGGCCGCCTGGCGCGGCCTGCGCAGCGACGACGACGCGGCCTTCGACGCCACCGTCACGATCGACGCCACGGACGTCGCGCCCATGGTCACCTGGGGCACCAGCCCGGACCAGGGCGGCGCCATCGGCCAGCCCGTGCCGGACCCCGCCGCCGAGCGCGACCCCACCCGCCGCCGCGGCATGGAGCGCGCCCTCGAGTACATGGGCCTGGCCCCCGGCCAGGCCATGGACGGCCTGGCGATCAGCCATGCCTTCATCGGCTCGTGCACCAACAGCCGCATCGACGACCTGCGCGACGCCGCCCGCGTGCTGCGCGGGCGCAAGGTGGCGCCGGGCGTGCGCGCCATCGCCGTGCCCGGCTCGACCCAGGTGCGCGCCCAGGCCGAGGCCGAGGGCATCGCGCGCGTGTTCGAGGAGGCCGGCTTCGAGTGGCGCCAGGCCGGCTGCTCGATGTGCGTGGCCATGAACGACGACCACCTGCAGGCCGGCGACCGCTGCGCCTCCAGCACCAACCGCAACTTCGAGGGGCGCCAGGGCGCCGGCGCCCGCACCCACCTCATGAGCCCGGCGATGGTGGCGGCCGCCGCCGTCACCGGCGCGATCACCGACGTGCGCCGCCTGCTGCCGGCGCAGGGCTGAACACCATGGAACCCTTCACCACCCTCACCGGCGTGGCGGCCGCCCTGCCCGCCGCCCATGTGGACACCGACCAGATCATGCCCAAGCAGTTCCTGCGCGGCATCGACCGCAGCAGCGGCCTGGCCGAGGGCTTCCTGCACGACCTGCGCTTCGAGGCGCCGGGCCGCCCGCGCCCGGGCTTCGTCCTGAACCAGTCGCCCTGGACGGCGGCCCGCATCCTGGTCACCGGCCCGAACTTCGGCTGCGGCTCCAGCCGCGAGCACGCGGTCTGGGGCATGCGGCAGCTGGGCATCCGCTGCGTCATCGGCACCACCTTCGGCGGCATCTTCGGCGACAACTGCACCCGCAACGGCGTGCCGGCGATCCGCCTGCCCGCCGCCGAGGTGGAGCGCCTGCTGGCCCTGGCCGCCGACCCGGCGCGCTGCGAGATGACGGTGGACCTCGCCGCCGGCGAGATCCGCACGCCCGGCGACGGCCGCTGCCTGCGCTTCGACTTCGACCCGCTGCAGCGGCACATGCTGCTGAACGGCCTGGACGCCGTGGGCCTGACCCTGCAATGGGCCGACGAGATCAGGCGGTTCGAGCAGGACGCGCTGGCCCGCCAGCCCTGGATGGCGTAGGCAGCAGGCGCCGGCCGGCGCTGCGCAGCGGGCGCTCGAACCAGCGCTCGCTGGCCCTGGCCAGGGCGCAGGTCACCGCCAGCCCGCCCGCCAGCACGGCCCACCGCGTCGCCGCCGGCAGCTGCTCGATCGGCGTGCCGGTGAACGCCGGCAGGACGAACCAGGTGAAGCCGAAGAACACCATGGGGTGCAGCAGGTAGGCGCCGTAGGTCACGTCCCCCAGCCAGGCCGCCAGCGTCGCGGCCCGCCCCGACAGCACCACCCGCCCGCTGGCCCACACGCACAGCGCGCAGGCCGCCGGCAGCAGCACGCCGCGCCAGCCCACGAGCTCGTCGCCCGGCACGGCGGGAGCCAGCGCCAGCAGCAGCGCCCCCATGGCGAGCCACACCGCGGCCCCGGCGCGCGCGGACAGCGGCGGCAGCCCCCGGCGCTGCGCCCAGCCGACCAGGCAGCCGGCGAAGAAATACGCCCCGAAGGCCGGCACCTGGTGGTAGGCCACGCTGGCCGCGGCCAGCCCGTGCGCGCCCACGGTGGCGGCGATCCAGCCGGCCTGCACCGCGACCAGCAGCGCGAGCACGACCCAGCGCAGGCCCGGCCGCGGCAGCACGCGCACGAGGGCGGGCATGGCCAGGTAGAACACGAACTCGATGCCCAGCGACCAGCCGCCGATGGCCAGGGCCCACACCCCGGGGTCGTACAGGCCGAAGGCGAAGCTGGCGTTGAGCGCCAGCCGGAAACCGAGCTGGTCGGTCCACGCGCCATCGCGCGCGGCCAGCATCGCCAGGAAGCCCACGCACACCGCCAGGTACAGGGGCGCCAACCGCAGCCACCGCAGCACCAGGAAGCCGGCCACCGAGCGCGGGTCACGCAGCCCGTCGCCGTACACATAGGCCAGGCTCGCCCCGGAGAGCAGGAAGAACAGGTAGACGCCGTAGGTGGCCAGGGTCGGCAGGTCGGCCAGGCCCTGCCAGACCATCAGGTGGTAGCTGGCCACCGCCAGCGCGCACAGCCCGCGCAGCAGGTCCCAGCCGAGGACGCGTCCGGGGCTCACAGCGGCTGGATCCGCGACAGGTCCGGCCGGTCCAGCCAGGCGGCGAACTCGTCGGCCAGCTGCCGGCCGGCCGCGACCGCGGCGTCCCAGGCCCGGGTGCGCTCGGCCACCCCCTCGCCATGGCCGTAGCGGGCGAAGTCGGTGCGATCGGGCAGCTTGCCGTTGGGGAGGGTGGCGACCCAGGCGGGATCGGGCGCGAGCAGGAGCATGTTGTCCAGGAAGGGGGTGGCGCCATGCCGCCAGCGCAGGCCCTTGTCGAGCCAGCCGGGCACGACCGCGCGCTGGAAGTGCGGGTACAGCACCAGGCCGCCGCCGCCGGCCGGCGCGTGGTAGTTCAGGTGCAGGTGGTAGTCGGTGATGCCGCCGTCCCAGTAGGCGCCGGGCGGCGCGCCGGGGATGTCCTGCACCGCGCGTAGCGCGAACGGGATGGCGCAGCTGGCCTGCAGCGCGGCGTGGAAGTTCTGCGCGTTCAGCGGCACCTGGCGGGTGCGGAAGTCATGCGCGGCGAAGGGCAGGCCACCCTCCCCCGTCGAGAAGATCACCCGCTCCAGCCAGCCGCCCAGCGCGCGCCGGCTCAGCGCGTTCGAGAGGAAGGCGCCGGCATACCCCAGCGGCGTGGCCAGGGGGTGCTCGCGCCGCAGCAGGTGCCGGCCGCGCGCGGCCACCACGTGCAGGCGGTAGCGGGGATGCCGCAGCACGGCGTCGACCTGGCCGTCGTAGAACGCGCGCAGGCTGCCTGCGAAGCGCTCGGAGACATGGTCCGCCGTCGGGTGCCGCCGCCCGGGGGGCACCTCGTAGCGCTGCCCGGTGTAGGCCCGGGCGAAGCGCTCGAAGGCCTCGCGCGGGTCCGGCAGGCAGGCGGTGGCCAGGCGCCACGCGCCGATGGAGGCACCCACCAGGTGGATGGTCTGGCGGCTGCCCCGCAGCCACTCGCCGAAGAGGAACTGGTCCAGCGCCGTCAGCACCAGGCCCTTGGGGCCGCCCGCCGCGCCGGGAATGACGGCGATGTCCCGCGGCGACAGGCCGTGGGTCAGCAGGTGCTGCCGGGCGCGGGGCCCGGCATGGAGGACGAGTGCAGGAGAACGGGAGCGGGACATCGGGTCGTCCTGTCCGGCGGCACCGGGCCGCGGGACAGCTAACCCATCAATGGTACCCGGAGCCCGGGTGCCCCGAGCCGGCCTGGAGGCCCTCCAGGATCAGGGCGCGCCGCTCGCCGGTCGCCCGCGTGCCGGCCGCGGGGACGCCCCGGGGGCGCAGGGAAATCTCGACGAACTCGTCGGCCAGGTCCTCGCAGCCCGGCCCCGTGAGGCCCGGGCCGGCGGCGAAGCGCGCGTACTGGGTGGCGAGCGCCACCACGTCCCGCGCCTCGCCGGTCGCCGCGTACTGCCAGAGCATGGCGCGCAGGTCGGCGTCGACGCGGGACGGCTGCCCCCGCAGCAGGGTCCGCAGGTGGTAGAGGCCCTTCACGAGGTGCCGCTCGCCCCAGCCGGGCAGCGAGGGCTGGAGTTCCCGCAGGCGGGCGACGATCCGGGCGCCGCGCGCCGTGCCGAAGTCCGGCCCGTCCGTCTCGGCCTCGGCCGGGCTCGCGTCCATGCGCTCCAGGCTGGCGAGGTCGTCCAGGTCGCAGCCGACGGCCCAGGCCGCACAGCCCGCCGCGCCGGCGTTCACGCCGCAGCCCTGCATCATCACCTTGAGGACATCGCTGCCGGCCCAGGCCGGCTCGCCGTACTGGTTGAAGATGGCGATCAGCCGCCCGGACGACACCTCCTGCATCGCCGCCGCCAGCTGGCGGCTGCCCTCGAGCGTTCCCGCATTGCCCAGGCGCGCCAGGTAGCGGACCAGCCGGTAGGCGCGGAGGTACGACAGCTGCCCCACGTCCAGGCCGTCGCGCCAGTTCCTGAGTTCAGCGATGACCTTGTGCAACGGGAAGCGCGGGTCGCGGCGCCGGTCCCCCGCGGCCAGGTCGCCGCGGGCCTTGAGCACCTCGCACTCCAGCCGCAGCAGCTCGTCCTTGGCGATGGCGTCGGCGCCGGCCGACGCGTGCAAGGCGCCGAGGGTGCCCAGGAGGACGGCGTCCCCGGCGGCCTGGCGCCAATCCGTGCCCTCCAGCCACGCGCCCGGCGCCATGGCCTTGGACACCAGGGCCTGGCACAGGCGCTCGCGCGTGGCGGGCGGGGCGCAGGCCAGCCCGCGGCCGACCGCCGCGATGGCGTCGCGCAGCGGCCGTCCGGCACTCCCTGGCTCGGGCCCGGCCTTCCCGTCGGCCTTCCCGTCGGCCGCCTGGCAGCGGTCCGCCAGGCGGGCGACCCAGCGGTCGATCTGGCGTTCGGCCCGGGCGCCGTCCTCGCCGCCGGCCGCCCAGCGCCGTCCCAGCAACTCGCCGTCGAAACCGCCGGCGTCGCCCGCGCCGCCTTCCAGCCCGGTGACCCGGGACGCCATGGCGCCCGGCCCGTACTTGCGGTCGCCACAGCCGGCCTCGGGCTCGGGCTCGCCCGCGTCCTGCAGCCGCTGGCGGGCCGCGTGGGCGGCTGCGCTCTGCGGGGCGGCGGGATCGAGGACCGCGACCGAGCGGCTCCCGGCCGGGCCGCTGGCGCCGGGGCCGTCGGCCTTGCCCTCCGGTGCGGGCGCCGGGGGGCGGAACACGGGGGCGGCGTCAGTCTTGTGGATCGGCTTCACGGCAAGGCTCCTTGGGGTGGAACCGGGGCCCTCCCCGGCGCCGCCTTGCGGAACCCGCCGCCGGCCGCGGGTTCATCTCAGCCGAGTGGAGCGCCCTACTTGCGCAGGCCCTGCAGCTTGGCGAACGCGCCGGCCATGGCGGTATTCATCGGCTGCTGCGGCGGCTGGCGGTAGCCGCGGCCGGCGCCCTCGAAGCGGTTGTCGCCGCCGCGGTCGCGGCGCGCGCCGGCCGGGGCGGCATCGAGCTTCATGGTCAGGCTGATGCGCTTGCGCACCGGGTCGACCTCGAGCACCTTGACCTTGACGATGTCGCCGGTCTTCACCACCTCGCGCGCGTCGTTCACGAACTTGTGCGCGAGCTGGCTCACGTGGACCAGGCCGTCCTGGTGCACGCCCAGGTCGACGAAGGCGCCGAACTGGGCCACGTTGCTCACCGTGCCCTCCAGGACCATGCCTTCCTTCAGGTCGGCGATGTCCTCCACGCCGTCGTTGAAGCGGGCCACCTTGAAGTCCGGGCGCGGGTCGCGGCCCGGCTTCTCCAGCTCGGACAGGATGTCCTTCACGGTGATGGCGCCGAACTTCTCGCTGGCGAAGGCCTCGGGCCGCAGCGGCTTGAGGATCTCGGCGCGGCCCATGACCTCCTGCACCGGCTTGCCCAGCTTCACGATGATCTGTTCGACCACCGGGTAGGTCTCGGGGTGCACGCCGGTCATGTCCAGCGGGTTGTCGCCGCCGCGGATGCGCAGGAAGCCGGCGGACTGCTCGAAGGTCTTGGCGCCCAGGCCCGACACCTCCAGCAGCTGCTGGCGGTTCCTGAACGCGCCATGCGCCTCGCGCCAGCGCACGACCGCCCTGGCCACCGACTGCGACAGGCCCGAGACCCGGGCCAGCAGCGGCACGCTGGCGGTGTTCAGGTCCACGCCCACGCCGTTCACGCAGTCCTCGACCACCGCGTCCAGCGTGCGGGCGAGCTCGCCCTGGTTCACGTCATGCTGGTACTGGCCGACGCCGATGGACTTGGGGTCGATCTTGACCAGCTCGGCCAGCGGGTCCTGCAGGCGGCGGGCGATGGAGGCGGCGCCGCGCAGGCTCACGTCCACATCGGGCATCTCCTGCGAGGCGTACTCGCTGGCGGAATACACCGAGGCGCCGGCCTCGCTGACCACCACCTTCTGCACCTCGCCGGGCAGGCGCTTGATCAGATCGGCGGCGAGCTTGTCGGTCTCGCGGCTGGCGGTGCCGTTGCCGATGGCGATGAGGTTGACGTTGTGCTTCTCGCACAGCTTGTACAGCGTGTGCAGCGAGCCGTCCCAGTCGCGGCGCGGCTCGTGCGGGAACACCGTGGCGGTGTCCACCAGCTTGCCGGTGGCATCCACCACCGCCACCTTCACGCCGGTGCGGATGCCCGGGTCCAGGCCCATCACCACGCGCGGGCCGGCGGGGGCCGCCAGCAGCAGGTCGCGCAGGTTGTCGCCGAAGACCTTGATGGCCACCTTCTCGGCGTCCTCGCGCAGGCGGGCGAAGAGGTCGCGTTCGCTCGAGAGGGACAGCTTGACCCGCCAGGTCCAGGCCACGCACTTGCGCAGCAGGTCGTCGGCGGGGCGGCCGGCATGGCTCCAGCCCAGGTGCAGCGCGATGCGGCCCTCGGCGATCGAGGGCTTGCCCGGCTCGGGCTCCACCGGCAGCACCAGCTTGGCCTCCAGGATCTCGAGCTGGCGACCGCGGAACACCGCCAGGGCGCGGTGCGAGGGCACGCGGCCGATGGGTTCGTCGTAGTCGAAGTAGTCGCGGAACTTGGCGACGTCGGGGTGGTTCTCGTCCTTGCCGGCGGCCAGCCGGGACTTGAACAGGCCCTCGGCCCACAGCCACTCGCGCAGCGACTGCACCAGGGCCGGGTCTTCGGCCCAGCGCTCGGAGAGGATGTCGCGCACGCCGTCGAGGACCGCCATCACGGTGGTGAAATCCTCGCCGCCCTCGCCCTTCTCGGCCTTCACGAAGGCCTGGGCCTCCACCTGAGGGTCCAGCGTGGGGTCGGCGAACAGCCTGTCGGCCAGCGGCTCGATGCCGAACTCGCGGGCGATCTGGCCCTTGGTGCGGCGCTTGGGCTTGTACGGCAGGTACAGGTCCTCGAGCTCCTGCTTGGTCGGCGCGGCCTCGATCGCGGCGCGCAGTTCCGGGGTCAGCTTGCCCTGTTCCTCGATGCTTTTCAGGATGGTCTCGCGGCGCTCCTGCATCTCGCGCAGGTACCCCAGGCGGTACTCCAGCTCGCGCAGCTGCACGTCGTCGAGGCCGCCGGTGGCCTCCTTGCGGTAGCGGGCGATGAAGGGGACGGTGGCGCCGGAATCCAGCAGGGTGACGGCGGCCTCGACCTGCCGCTCCTGGACCTTCAACTCGGCGGCGATCTGGCTGCGGATGCTTTGCATTCGGGAGGGAAACTGGGGAGGTTTTCGGGACGGGCGAGTGTGCCACACGCCCCCGCGCCGCCCGGGGACGCCGGCACGCGCCGGGCGCCGACAGCGCCGCCGCCCGCGCCCGGCGACGCTGGGCGACTTCGCCCGTCCCGGAGGCCCCATGCGCCTGCGCTCCCTGCTCCTCGTTCTGGCCACGGCGGCCGTCGTGGTCTTCGCGCTCCTGAACTGGGAGGAATTCAACCGCCCGACCCCGGTGAACCTGGTCTGGGGCACGGCCACCGTCCCCCTGCCCCTGCTGATGCTGGGCCTGCTGGCGCTCGCCGTGGTCGCCTTCGTCGCCAGCGGCGCGGCCCGCGAGGCGCACCACCGCCGGCTGGAACGCGACCAGGCGCGGGTGCTGCAGGCCCAGCGCGAGCTGGCCGAACGCGCCGAGGCCTCGCGCTTCACCGAACTGCGCCAGGTGCTGGAGACGCACCTGCGCGACGCCCGCCACCACGAGGCCACCGCCGCCTCCGCCCTGGACCAGGCGCTGGCCCGCAGCCTGCGGGACCAGCGCGCGCAGCTGGAGCAGCTGCACCGGGCGCTGGCCTCGCGCCTGGGCGAGATGGAGGCGCGGGTCGACGCCCGGCTGGCCCGCCTGGAGCCGGCGCTCGAGGCCCCGCTGCGGCCGCCGCAGGCCCTGTACGAGCCGGCCGAGGCGCCCGCCCGGCGCGAACCCGCCGGGCAGCGCCTGGGCGAGCCGGACTTCCGCTCCGAGCCGGTCAGGCCGGCCTGAGCACGTAGCCGATGCGGGGGAAATGCACGTGCACCGTGCCCGCGCGCGGGTCGGCGCGGCGCAGGGTGTAGTGGGTGCGGGTGGCGGCGACGAGTTCGCCTTCGGTCTGCTCGTTGCCGAAGGACTCGGGCGTGACCGTCACGCGCGCGCCCAGGGCGATGCCATGGTCGTCCTGGAAGCCGCTGTCCACCAGCAGGTTCTCGCCGGCGGGCCGCGGCTCGTGGCGGGCCGCCACCTCGAGCGCGTCGGCCGAGGCGAAGTCCTCGCCCCGGCCGGGGCCGAAGGCGGCGATGCGGTCCATCCACTCGCCCACCGCGGGCGTGATCGCCAGGATCTCGGCCAGGGCCGGCACGCGGTGCCGCGTGAACCACAGCGGGTGGTAGGCGGCGAAATCGGCGACGCAGGCATCCGCCCCGAACAGGAAGTCGTGCTCCTCGACCATGCTGGCGATGCGCCGCAGGTAGGAGCGGTAGGCGCTGGTGGCATCGGGCGCCCGCAGCACCGTCATGTTGGTGCGCATGGCCTTGCGGTCGGCGGCGAAGGCGGCCGCGATCGCATCGTCGCCCTTGAAGACCTGGGCCGCGCCCCGCGGCTGGAAGTTGTAGGCCATGGCGGCCCCGTACAGCGTGGTGTCGGCCCACTGCGCGAACACCCGCGAGACGCCGCGCAGGTGCGGCGGGTACAGCGGCGGCTCGGCCTGCACGTGCTCGAGCACGTCGCACACCAGCGCGCTGTCGCAGTAGATGTCGGCCCCCACCTGAAGGAAGGGCGTGCGCCGGTAGCCGCCGGTGAGTGCCACCACGTCGGGCTTGGGCAGCACCGCCGGCACCACCACCGATTTCCAGGCCAGGCGCTTGTGCGCCAGCACCCGCCGGATCTTTTCGGAGAACGGCGACATCGGGTAGTGGTGCAGGAGCAGGTCGGGGGCGGGTGCGTTCATCGCGGATCCTTTCGCTGTGCGGGTCGGTCGGCGTCGTCGGGGCGTGCGTCCTGTGGGGTCAGTGCGGCATGGCGCGTGCCAGCAGGTCGTCCAGCGGCAGGCCGGGCGGCAGCAGCCCGAAGGCCCCGCCGCCGGCCTGGGCCAGCCGCGAGGCGGTGAAGGCCAGCGCCACCGGCGCCGGCGCGCATTGCCACAGCAGCGCCGCCTGCGCGGCGAGGGCGAGGTCCTGCGCCAGCCGCCGGGCCTGGTCCTCGGTGGCCTCGCGCGCCAGCCGTGCCGGCAAGGCCGCGATCGCGGCGTCCAGCGCCGGATGCGCGCCGCGCGCCGGGCCGAGGAGCGACTCCAGCGCCTCGGCCGCGCCCGGCTGGCGCAGCGCGCGCAGCAGGTCCAGCGCCATCAGGTTGCTGGCGCCCTCCCAGATGGAGTTGACCGGCATCTCGCGGTAGATGCGGGCCATCACGCCCTCCCCGTCCGCCTCCACGTAGCCGTTGCCGCCCAGGCACTCCATCGCCTCCTGGGCGAAGGCGGCGCCGCGCTTGCAGACCCAGAACTTGGCCACCGGCGTGAGCAGGCGGCCCAGGGCGGCCTCGCGCGGGTCGCCGGCGCGGTCCAGCGTGGCGGCCACCCGCAGGGCCAGCACGCAGGCGGCTTCGGACTCCAGCGCCAGGTCGGCGAGGACGTTGCGCATCAGGTCGTGGGCCAGCAGCGGCCGGCCGAAGGCCTGCCGCTGGCGGGCATGGTCCAGGGCCAGCGACAGGGCCTGCCGCATCAGGCCGGCGGTGCCGAGGGCGCAGTCCAGCCGGGTGAGCGCGCCCATCTCCAGGATGCGGGCGATGCCGCGGCCCGCCTCCCCCACCTGCCAGGCCAGCGCCCCGTCGAACTCGACCTCCGCGCTCGCATTGGCGCGGTTGCCGAGTTTGTCCTTCAGGCGCACCAGTCGCACCGCGTTGCGGCCGCCCTCGGGCAGCACGCGGGGCAGGAGGAAGCAGGTCGGCCCGGCATCCGCCTGGGCGATGACCAGGTGCGCGTCGGACTGCGGCGCGGAGAAGAACCACTTGTGCCCGGTGAGGCGGTGGCGCACGCCCCAGGCGTCCTCGCCATCGGGCGCGGCGCGGCTGGTGTTGGCACGCACGTCCGAGCCGCCCTGCTTCTCGGTCATGCCCATGCCGAGGGTCAGGCCGGCCTTGGCCTGCCAGGGCCGGGGCGACGGGTCGTAGGCGCGGGCCGTCAGCGCAGGCCGCCACGCGGCCTCGATCGCCGCGTTGTGCCGCAGCGCCGGCATCGCCGCATAGGTCATGGAGACCGGGCACAGCACCGCCGGCTCCAGTTCCGTGAACAGCATGAAGCCGGCCGCGCGCGCCAGGTGCGAGCCGCCGGCCCAGGGCGCGCCGTGCAGGCCGGCCGACACGGCGGCGGCCATCAGCGCGTGGTAGCTGGGGTGGAACTCGACCGCGTCGACACGGTGGCCGAAGCGGTCATGGGTATGCAGCTGCGGGCCGTGCACATGGGCCAGCCGGGCGTGGACCTGCATCTCGCGCGACCCGGCCAGCCGGCCCAGGGCATGCAGCGGGGCGGTGTCCAGCCCCGGGGCGAGATGGCGCAGCGTGTCCTGCATCGCCCGGTGCCGGGCGAACAGGTCGCCCTCGGGCAGCGGCGCGGGCTGGTTGAACGCGTCGCGGCCGGTGTCCATGCCCGCCTCCCCCGTCAGTCCCGGCCGGTCCGGCGCCGCTGGGGGCCGGCCTGGGAGGACATCGGGGTGGTCATCGGATCGCTCCGGGGAGTGGGTGTCAGTCGGTCGGGATCAGGTTGAGCGGTTGCGCCTCGCGCGGGCCGGTGGGCAGGCGCCGCACGTACTTGAAGGTGCCGGTGGCGTGCGCGCAGGCCTTGCCCGCTGCATCGTAGACCGTCCCCTCGACGAACGCCAGCGTGGCGGTGCGGTGGACCAGCCGGCCTTCGCTGCGCAGCACGCCCTTGGCCGGCTGCATGAAGCTGGTCTTCATCTCGATGGTGACGACCCCCATGTCGGCGTCCACGCTGCGCGCGGCGGTGGCCAGGGTCACGTCGAGCAGGGTCATGAGCGCGCCGCCGTGGCAGACGCTGAAGGAGTTGAGGTGCTCGGGCTTCGGGGTGAAGGCGATCGCCGAATGGCCGCCGTCGAAGCGGGTCAGGGCAAAGCCCAGGTGCTCGACGAAGGGGATGGTGACGCCGAAAGACAGGGAGTCGGACAAGGTGCAGGGGCCTCGGGCTGTGGTTCGCAGGGCTTCGATCATCGCGCAACCCGCGCCCGCGGGCGCGGGCGGCGGTGTCTCCGTCGCAACAGGGGCCGGCAGGAACCCGCCTGCCGGGACCGTTACTAGGCTGCGTGGCGGGCATCCCCCGCAGGAGAAGGCCCATGCCGCTGGACGACATCCTCCGCAACCTGTGCGCCGAGCTGCGCTTCCCGCCGCCGTCGCCCGATGCCGACGGCGCCATCGCGATCCGTTTCGACGACACCGTCGTGCGCTTCGGCCCGGTCGCCGGCCACCCTGGCTTCGCCCTGCGCGCCCACCTCGGGCGCGCCGACCTCGAGGACCTGACCCTGCTCGAGGCCCTGCTCGCCGGCAACCTGTTCCCGCCCGGCCCGGCCTGCGGCGTCCTCTGCGCCGATTTCGACGGCGAGGTCTTCCTCCAGCACTGGTTCGACACCGAGGGGCTGGCCTACCCGGCCTTCGCCGGCGCACTGGAGGGCTTCCTGGCCCGGGCCGTGGCCTGGCGCGCCGGGCTGGCGGCCTTCCCCTCCCCGGCGGAGGCCGCATGACCCCGGCCGACCTGCTCTTCGACCTCGCCCGCCACCTGGGGATCGCGCCGCCGGGCCTGGATGCCCACGGCGCCTGCGCGCTACGGTTCGCCGACGACCTCACCCTCGAGCTCCAGTTCGCGCCGGCGCAGGGCGAGCTGCGGCTCGCCGCCAGCCTGGGGGAGGCCGACGCCGACGAACTTCAGGGGATCCTCATCGGCGCGCTGCTTGCCAACCTCGCCCAGTCGGAGCTCGGGCGCCCGCATTTCGGCTACCACCCGCAGGCCCGCGCGCTGGCCCTGTGCCTGGTGCTGCCGATCGACACGCTCGATGCCGCGGCCCTCGCGGCCGCCCTGGACCGCCTGGCCGACGCCAGCCGTGTCGCCCGCGGGCAGCTCGCCGGTGAACGGCTGGTGCATTGAATCCGGAGGTGCCATGAACAACAACATCCAGCGACAACCCAGCGTCGCGCAGCCCCAGGCCGTTCACCCGGTCGACCAGGCCGTCGGCCAGGCAGTCGGTCAACCCGTCCTGGCTCAGCCCGTCCTCGCCCAACCGGCTTTCCCTCCACCGGGTGCGCAAGGCCAGCCCCAAGTCCCCGCGCCCGTCGAACACCCGCTGCATCGGCAAGCCGTCGCGCCGGCGGCCGTCCCACGCCTGCCCGCCGCCAGCCTGGACGACCACCGCGCCCACCCGCGCATCGAGCAGCGGTGGTTCCGGGCCATCGCCCTCATCGGCGCCGCGGTGATCGGCGCGCTGGCCGGAGGCCCGGTGGGCGCCGCGGTTGCCGTCGGCATCGCGGCCCTGGTCCTGGACCGCCTGGACAAGCAGGCCGTCGCACCGCAACCGGCCCTGCCGCCCGGGTGGGCTCCAGCCCTGCCGCCAGCGCCGCCGTACGCCTTGCCGCATCAGGCCGTGCCACATCAGGCACTGCCTCAGCCCCATCAGCCTCAGCCCCTCCCCCATCAGCCTCTCCCTCTCCCCCATCAGCCTCCGCCCGTGGCGCATCAGCCGGACCCCGTCGCCGACGCGCAGCGGGTGAACTTCCCGGCGCCGGAGATTCCGCAGGACCTGCCGGCCGACGCGCCCCCGATGAACTGAGCCCAGGCCCCGCGCCGACACGCCCCGCAGAACCAACCCGGGGCGGCCGTTACCGATCCGCCCGCAGGCCCGCATCGAGCGAGCCTGTCCCTTCCCCCTCCCTGCCCCGCCCTTCCGGAGAAGCCCATGTTCACTGAGGTGTGCCACACCCTGTCCGCTCGATTCCAGTCCCTCACCGGCTGCGGCCGCCCTGCGCGCGCCGAGGTGACGCCGGATTCAGGTTCGCTGTCATCGCCCAGCCAGTCCCACCCGCAGCTCCCGCCCACCCGGGTGCCGCTCTCGCAGCAGGCCGCCGCCCCTGCCGAACAGACCCTCGCGCCACGCACCCAGCCCGCCGCCTCTGCCTGGGACCGTCTGAAAGCCGGTGTCCTCAAGGCGGCCCTCGTCACGGCCGCCGCCGTGGTGGCCATGTTGGCCCTGGCGGTGCCCGTGACCTGGCTCCTGGTCGGCGCAGTCGGCCTGGGCGTGGCCGTCGCCCACGGCCTGACGGCCATCGCCGACGCGGCGGGGCAGCCACAGCCCACCGCGCAAGGCCCGGCGCACTGACCCGCGCCAAGGAAACGCCATGCATGCCCTGACCCTGCTGCCTTCCGCCCTCCTGGGCCTCGCGCGCTCGCCCGCGCAGGCGCTGCCGGACGTCCCGACGCCCGCGGCCGCCGTCGCCGCGGGCGTGTCCGCCAGCGGCACGGGGGCGATCGACCCGTGGGAGATCGCGCGCTTCACCCCGGTCGAGCAGGGCGGCACGCTGGCCTGGATGGGGCAGGAGTTCCGGCGGGCCTGGAAGGCCGGCGGCACGGGCCGGGTGCTCGCCTCGCAGGCCGCCCTGGGCGCGGGGCTGGCCACGCCGGCCGGTGCGGCCACCCGCCTGCATGCGCTCAAGGCACGGGGCGAGGCACTCCAGGACACGCTGGGCCGGTACGCGCAGGCCCGCCGCAGGGCCGGCGCCAGCGGGGATGCGGCCTGGGTCGCCGACCTGGCCGCCGGCCGCCAGGACCTGCTGCTGGCCACGCCCCAGGAACACGGGCTCCTGGCCGGCTCGGCGACCTCGGCCGTCCGCGACGGCAAGCCGGATGGGCGCCGCATCGTGTGGGTACCGCACCACGGCCTGCTGGTCGACGCCCAACGCACGCAGCAGTCGAACACCGGCCGCCTCACCGCGGGCGCGGTCCGCGATGTCCAGGCGCTGCTCGTGCATCCCCGCTGCCGCGAACTGCTCGAGCTGGCCGCGCGGCTCTCCGGCCAGGAGGCCGACCGGCTGGAACGGGCGCTCCACGGGCACATCACCGGCCAGGACCTGGGCCACCTGCCCTGCGATCCAGACACCCTGCTCACGGCCCTGGTCCAGGGGGACCGGGCCGCGGTGGCGCGCGCCCTGGTGCCCCGGCAGGTCCGGGCGACGGTGGCCGCCAGCCCGTTGATGACGCCCTGCACCGGCGAGGCGGACGGCGCCCCGGCGCACGACTTCCTGGCCGTGGTCGCCGATGCCCTGGCGCATGACCCGCCGCAGAGGCACCGCACCCGGCAGCTGCTCAAGCTGCTCGAGGAACGCCCGCTCAGGGCGCTGCGCCAGGCGCTGCTCCATGGGGATCCGCAGAAACTCCAGCAGGTGATGATGCTGCACGCCCTGCTGCGGGCCAACGACGCCGCACGCGCCGCCCTGCAGCCCATGCTCGGCGCCCACGACCTGCTGGAGGCGGGCCAGCTGCGGGTGGCCGTGTTTCCCGACCCTGCCCGGCTGGCCAAGGCCGTCACCGGACCCCTGGCCGCCCGGCTCGCCAGCGGGGCCGTCCCCGCCATTGCGAGCGGCAGCCACCACGACGACGCGGCCTGGCTGGAGGGGCTGGAGGCGGCCCGCAAGGAGGCGGCGGCCGAAACCTACGAGCCGCGCTCGGCCGGCCGCGGCGTGCAGTCCCGCGCCCTGGTGGATGCCGCGCCGAACGTCGCCCCGGTGATGCTGTGCGTGGCCCTCGGCGGCAAGGGCACGCCACAGTCGCCGGCGCTGCGTTTCAGCACGCTGCTGGGAGAACTGCTCGCGGCCTACCCGGGCGCGTATGCCTGCGGCGCTGCCCAGGGCACGGCGCAGGCCCTGGGCCTTCCGGCCAGCGGCCTGACCCGCGGGCTGGCGGTGGACAGCCTCAGCGGCTACCTTACGCACAAGCTCACCGGCGAGCCCCTGCGCGAGGGCGACGAGGACCGGGTGGCGTCCACCCGCCGCACGATCGAAAGCCTGGCCGAGGCCGACGGGGTGGACTTCACGCAGGCCGAGCGCGACGTCCTGGGCGTGCTTTACAACGCGCGCAGCTTCGGCAACTGGAAGGACTTCGCCAACCTCGCACGCATCACCCGCTGCCTGCACGAGCAGCGCAAGGTGGACCTGCTGCACAAGGGCGCGGGCGGTACCGCAGGCCGCAAGACGGTGCATGCGCTGGGCGACTCGGTCTTCGCGCCGCGGGGCATGCGGGTGACCCTGGTCGAGCGGCAGCGCGACACCTTCGTGGTGCGCACCGAGCGTCCCCTGCCCCGCCCCCTGCCGCGCGGCGTGATCCCCAAGGGCCGCCGCGAGTACCTGGTGGAGCCGCACCACCTGATCTCGGTGCGCATGGCCGACCCCGCGCCGGTGGAGGCTGCGCTGCGCCGGACCACGGTCACGCCGTCGGCAGGCGGTAGTCCTTCAGGGTCTCCCGCAGGCGGGTCTTGAGCATCTTGCCGGTCGCGCCCAGGGGAATGGCGTCGACGAAGACCACGTCATCGGGCACCTGCCATTTCGCCGACTTGCCTTCGTAGAACGCCAGCATCTCCTCGCGCGTCAGGGCGGCCCCCGGACGCCGGACCACCACCAGCAGGGGGCGCTCGTCCCACTTCGGATGCTTCATGCCGATGCAGGCGGCCATGGCCACCGCGGGATGGCCCATGGCGATGTTCTCGATGTCGATGGAGGAGATCCATTCGCCGCCGGACTTGATCACGTCCTTGCTGCGGTCGGTGATCTGCATGAAGCCGTCGGCGTCGATGGTGGCCACGTCGCCGGTGGGAAACCAGTCCACCCCCTGGTCGTGGCGCAGCGGGTCGCCGCCCTCGCCCTTGAAGTACTGCGCCACCACCCAGGGCCCGCGCACCTGCAGGTCACCGGCGGTGGCGCCGTCCCAGGGCAGCTCGCGGCCGTCATCCCCGACGATGCGCATGTCCACGCCGAAGATCGCCCGCCCCTGCTTCAGGCGCAGACGGGCCTGCTCGCCGGGCGGCAGCGACAGGTGCTTGTTCTTCAGGGTGCACAGCGTGCCCAGCGGGCTCATCTCGGTCATGCCCCAGGCGTGCAGCACCTCCACGCCGTACCGCTCGCGGAAGGCGTCGATCATGGCCGGCGGGCACGCCGAGCCGCCGATCACCGTGCGTTTCAGGGTGGAAAAACGCAGGCCGCCCGCGGCCACGTGCGCCAGCAGCATCTGCCACACCGTGGGCACGCCGGCCGCGAAGGTCACGCCCTCGGCCTCGATCAGCTCGTAGACCGATTTCCCATCCAGCGCCGGGCCCGGAAACACCAGCTTGCAGCCGACCAGCGCCGCGGAGTACGGGATGCCCCAGGCGTTCACATGGAACATCGGCACCACCGGCAGCACCGCGTCCGCCGCGCGCAGGCCCATCACGTCGGGCAGCGCCGCGCCGTAGGCATGCAGCAGGGTCGATCGGTGGCTGTACAGGGCGGCCTTCGGGTGGCCGGTGGTGCCGCTCGTGTAGCACATGCTCGAGGCGGTGTTCTCGTCGAACACCGGCCAGTCGTAGGTGGCGGGCTCGGCGCCGACCCAGTCCTCGTAGGCCACCAGCCCGGGGATGCCGCTGTCCGCGGGCAGGCCGCCGGCCTCGCACAGCATCACGTAGTGCCGGACGCCGGGGCAGCGCGCATGGATCGCCTGCACGATCGGCAGGAAGGTGGCGTCGAAGCACAGCACCCGGTCCTCGGCGTGGTTGACGATCCAGGCGATCTGGTCGGGATGCAGGCGCGGGTTGAGGGTGTGCAGCACCCGGCCGGAGCCGGACACGCCGAAGTAGAGCGCCAGGTGCCGGTAGCCATTCCAGGCCAGGGTGGCGACCCGGTCCGAGAAGCCGAGCTGCATGCGGTCCAGCGCGTTCGCCACCTGGCGGGCACGCCCGGCGACGTCGCGCCAGGTGCAGCGGTGGAGGTCCCCCTCCACCCGCCGCGAGACGACCTCGGTGTCGCCGTGGTGCCGCTCGGCATGGGTGATCAGGCTGGAAATCAGCAGGGGCTGGTCTTGCATCAGGCCGCGCATGGGCTCTCCCGTCTTGTTCAAGGCGCGGCAGTATCCCGCCGGGCCGGCGGCCGCGGTGCCCCGGAAATCCCTCATGCGCCCGGGGGCCCGGGGTGGTGCGGGACAATCCGCCCGATGACCGACACCCTGGCGGACGCTCCCGCCCTCGACCTGGGCCTGGACTGGCGCGACGGCTTCACGCGCCTCGGCCCGTCCTTCCACACCCCCCTGCCGCCCACGCCGCTGCCCGCGCCGCACCTGGTGGGCCTGAGCGAACGCCTGGCCCGCGAGCTGGGGCTGGACCCGGACACCCTGCGCGGCGAGGACGCCGTGCAGGCCTTCACCGGCAACCTGCCCCTGGCCGGCACCCGCCCGGTGGCCACGGTCTACAGCGGCCACCAGTTCGGCGTCTGGGCCGGCCAGCTCGGCGACGGCCGCGCCATCCTCCTGGGCGAGGCGGACACGCCGGCCGGGCCGCAGGAGTTCCAGCTCAAGGGGGCGGGCCGCACGCCGTACTCACGCATGGGCGACGGCCGTGCCGTGCTGCGATCGAGCATCCGCGAATTCCTGGCCTCGGAAGCCATGGCGGCCCTGGGCATCCCCACCACCCGGGCGCTCATGGTCACCGGCTCGCCGGCGCCGGTGCGGCGCGAGACGATCGAGACCGCCGCCGTGGTCACGCGCGTGGCACCCAGCTTCATCCGCTTCGGCCACTTCGAGCACTTCGCGGCCGCCGGGCGCGACGCCGAGCTGCGCGCGCTGGCCGACCATGTCATCGACCGCTGGTACCCGCAGTGCCGCGGCACCGGGCGGTTCGGCGGCAACGCCTATGCGGCCTTCCTCGAGCAGGTGAGCGAGCGCACCGCGGCGATGGTGGCCCAGTGGCAGGCGGCGGGCTTCTGCCACGGCGTGATGAACACCGACAACATGAGCATCCTGGGCCTGACCCTGGACTACGGCCCGTTCCAGTTCCTCGACGCCTTCGACCCCGGCCACATCTGTAACCACAGCGACACCGGCGGCCGCTACGCCTACAACCGCCAGCCCAACGTCGCCTACTGGAACCTGTTCTGCCTGGGCCAGGCGCTGCTGCCGGTGATCGACGACCCCGATCTCGCGCTCGCTGCGCTGGAGTCCTACAAGACGGTCTTCCCGCGCGAGCTGCTGGCCCGCATGGGCGCCAAGCTCGGCCTGTCCGCGCCGCGCGAGACCGACCGTGCGCTGGTCGACGGCGTGCTGCACCTGCTCGCCGAGGGCCGCATCGACTACCCGATCTTCTGGCGCCGCCTGGCCGACCACGTGGCCGGCGGCCCCCTGGCGCCGGTGCGCGATCTGTTCCCCGACCGCGACGCCTTCGACCGCTGGCACGCGGCCTATGCCGCACGCCTGGCCGAGGAGGCCGGGGAGGCCGGCGCGCGCATGCGCGCCACCAACCCCAAGTACGTGCTGCGCAACCTCCTGGGCGAGCTGGCGATCCAGGCCGCGCAGTCGGGCGACTTCTCGGTTGTCGACCGCCTGCTGGCGCTGCTGCAGGATCCCTTCGCCGAGCACCCGGCGCTTGAGGCAGACTACGCCGGCTTCCCGCCCGACTGGGCATCCTCCATCGAGATCAGCTGCTCCTCATGACCTACCCGATCCACAAATCCGAGGCCGAGTGGCAGGCCCTGCTGGCCGCCAAGGGCGCCGAGCCGCGCGCCTTCGAGGTCACCCGCCACGCCGCCACCGAGCGGCCCTTCACCGGCAAGTACGAGCAGGTATGGGCCGACGGCAGCTACCACTGCATCTGCTGCGGCGCGAAGCTGTTCGACTCCCGCACCAAGTTCGACGCCGGCTGCGGCTGGCCCAGCTTCAGCGAGGCCGTGCCCGGCGCGATCCGCGAGATCACCGACACCAGCCACGGCATGGTCCGCACCGAAACCGTGTGTGCACAATGCGGGTCGCACCTGGGGCATGTGTTCCCCGACGGGCCAGCCCCCACCGGCCTGCGGTACTGCATGAACTCCGCCTCGCTCGATTTCACCCCCGAGACCTGACACCCGACCCTGACGGACGCATGAAGCTCCTGCTCGATTTCTTCCCCATCATCCTGTTCTTCGCGACCTTCAAGGTCGCCGGGATCTACTGGGCCACCGGCGTGGCCATCGTGGCCACCATCCTGCAGATCGGCTGGCTGCGCTGGCGTACCGGCAAGGTCGAGCCCATGCAATGGCTCAGCCTCGGCGTGATCGTCCTGTTCGGCGGCGCCACGCTGCTGGCCCAGAGCGAGACCTTCATCAAGTGGAAGCCGACGGTGCTGTACTGGCTCATGGGCGGCACGCTGGCCGTGGGCCAGCTGGTGTTCAAGCGCAACTTCCTGCGCACCCTCATGGGCGCGCAGCTGTCGCTGCCCGAGCCGGCCTGGCGCACCATGACCTGGAGCTGGACCGGCTTTTTCGCCGCGATGGGCGTCATCAACCTGTGGGTGGCCTTCAACTTCGACACCGACACCTGGGTCAGCTTCAAGCTGTTCGGCGGCATCGGCCTGATGCTGGTGTTCGTGCTGGGCCAGGGCATCTGGCTGAGCCGGCACATGAAGGGCGATGCGGAGGACGCGCAGGAGGCGCCGCGGCCATGACCGGCACCGGCATCACCGCGCAGGCCCTGCACGACTGCCTCGCGCAGCGGCTGTCGCCGACGCACCTCGAGGTGATCGACGAGAGCCACCAGCACGCCGGCCATGCCGGCGCTGACGGCACCGGCTTCGGCACCCATTTCCGGGTGCGCATCGCCTGCCCGCAGTTCGACGGCCGGCCCCGCGTGGCGCAGCATCGCCTTGTGTATGATGCCGCGCAGGATTTCATCGCACGGGGCCTGCACGCGCTGGCCATCGAGATCGTCCGAACCCCTACCCCGATTCCCTGAGGGACAACCCCATGAAGAAGCATCTCCTGGCCGCCGCCGCGGCCGCTGCCCTGTGCGCCGCGCTGCCTGCCGCGGCCCAGAACGTCGCCATCGTCAATGGCAAGGCCGTTCCCTCCGCGCGCGTCGAGGCCCTGGCCGCCCAGGTCGCCAAGAGCGGCCGCCCGGTCACCCCGGAGATCAAGAACCAGATCCGCGACGAGGTCATCGCCCGCGAGATCTTCATGCAGGAAGCCCAGAAGCGCGGCCTCGACGGCAGCGACGACTTCAAGGCCCAGATGGAGCTGGCCCGCCAGACCATCCTGATCCGCGAGCTGTTCGCCGACTTCCAGAAGAAGAGCCCCGTCACCGACGCCGAAGCCAAGGCCGAATACGACAAGTTCGTCGCGGCCAACGGCGGCAAGGAATACAAGGCCCGCCACATCCTGGTGGCCAAGGAAGACGAGGCCAAGGCCATCATCGCCAGCCTGAAGAAGGGCGGCAAGTTCGAAGAGATCGCCAAGAAGCAGTCCAAGGACCCCGGCTCCGGCGCGAACGGCGGCGACCTGGACTGGGCCAGCCCCAACAGCTACGTGCCCGAGTTCTCCGCCGCCATGGTCAAGCTGAACAAGGGCCAGGTCACCGAGGCCCCGGTCAAGAGCCAGTTCGGCTTCCACGTGATCCGCCTGGACGACGTGCGCGAGGCCCAGCTGCCCAAGTTCGACGAAGTCAAGCCGCAGATCCAGCAGCAGCTGCAGCAGCAGAAGCTGCAGCAGTTCCAGGACGACCTGCGCGCCAAGGCCAAGGTGGAATAAGGCCCGCCGGCCCGCCGGCCCGCCTCCCCAGCAGACGCGGCCCCCGGGCCGCGTTTTTCATTGGGCCCGCAGGGTCGCCGCCAGCATCAGCGCGCCGATCAACACCGGCTGGTGCAGCAGGTACCAGGTGAGGCTCCAGCGGCCCAGCCACGCCAGCGGCGCCGGCGCGGCCCCCGCGAACCAGTGCGGGCGGCGCCGCAGCGCCCACTGGCCCGCGGCCAGGCCCCACCAGGCCGCGGCCAGCCAGGGCACCAGGGGCACGTAGTCCTCGGTGACCGGCTTGCGCCCGACCAGGCCCAGCCAGTTGAAGGCCGGCGCGTCCAGCCAGGCCGGTGCGAGGCCGGCGCCATGCGCCCAGGCCGCGGCGAATTTCGCGCCCAGGGCCAGCGCCCCGGCCAGCCACAGCCAGGCGCCCCAGCCCGCCGTGAGCCGCAGCACCAGCAGCATCACCGCGATGCCGTGCAGCACGCCGAAGTAGATGAAGCTGCGGGGAAACACCAGCCAGGAACCCGCCGTGACCAGCAGCGCCGCGCCGGCGACCTGGGCCCACCGCCGCCAGAAGCGCCGGGCCGGCTGCCCCTGCGCCAGGGCCACCGCCTGCGAGACGCCGGCGCAGGCGAGGAACAGGCTGACGATCAGCGTGCGCTGCACCGTCCACAGCGGGTCGTTGTAGAAGTCCTGCCGCCAGAAGCCGAGCCAGGCCAGGTCGAAGGCGAGGTGGAACGCGGTCATCCAGGCCACGGCCCCGCCGCGCCAGGCATCGAGGCGGGAGTAACGGGCGGTTTCGGCGATGGCCATGGGCCGACCTTACCCGAAGCGCGCTGGGATAATCCCGCCCATGCTTGCCAACCACCAGATCGAGCTGCTGGCGCCCGCCCGGGACGCCGATATCGGCATCGAGGCCATCAACCACGGGGCTGACGCCGTGTACATCGGCGGACCCAGCTACGGCGCCCGCGTCTCCGCCAGCAACTCGGTGCAGGACATCGAGCGCCTGGCCCGCCACGCCCACCGCTTCGGCTCGCGGATCTTCGTGACCCACAACACCATCCTGCGCGACGACGAGCTCGAAGGCGCGCGCCAGATGGCCTGGGACGTCTACCGCGCCGGCGCCGACGTCCTGATCATCCAGGACATGGGCCTGCTCGAGCTCGACCTGCCCCCGATCCAGCTGCACGCCAGCACCCAGACCGACATCCGCACCGTGGACAAGGCCCGCTTCCTGCAGGACGTGGGCTTCTCCCAGATGGTGCTGGCCCGCGAGCTGACCCTGGAGCAGATCCGCGAGATCAACGCCGCCATCGACCCCGAGCGCTGCAAGCTGGAGTTCTTCATCCACGGCGCGCTGTGCGTGGCCTACAGCGGCCAGTGCTTCATCTCGCACGCCCACACCGGCCGCAGCGCCAACCGCGGCGACTGCTCCCAGGCCTGCCGCCTGCCCTACCACGTGGTCGACGAGAAGGGCCGCTTCATCGCCCACGACAAGCACGTGCTCTCGATGAAGGACAACGACCAGAGCGCCAACCTCGCCGCCCTGGTGGACGCCGGCGTGCGCAGCTTCAAGATCGAGGGCCGCTACAAGGACATGGGCTACGTGAAGAACATCACCGCCCACTACCGCCGGCTGTTCGACGCGCTGATCGAGGAGCGCGAAGGCAGCGACCGCCCGCTGGCGCGGGCCTCCAGCGGCCGCACCACCTTCACCTTCACGCCCGACCCGAACCAGAACTTCAACCGCGAGTTCACCGACTACTTCGTCAACGGCCGCAAGGACGACATCGGCGCCTTCGACTCGCCCAAGAACCCGGGCCGCGCCATCGGCTGGGTCACCGCCGTCGGCCCCAACTGGGTGGATCTGGAGTGCAGCGACGCCCAGACCCTGCTGCACAACGGCGACGGCCTGTGCTACTACGACCTGCACAAGGAACTGGTCGGCATGGCGATCAACCGCGCCGAGCCGGCCGGCAAGCTGGGGCACTGGCGCGTCTTCCCCAAGGACCCCATTGCCGGCATGCCCGACCTGCGCAAGGGCACCGAGATCAACCGCAACCGCGACATGGCGTGGGTGCGCATGCTGGAGAAGAAGTCCAGCGACCGCCGCATCGGCCTGTGGGCCACGCTGTCCGAGACGCCCGGGGGCTTGCGCCTCACGCTGACCGACGAGGACGGCCATGTCGGCGCCGCCGACCTGCCCCATGCCAAGGAGCCGGCGCGCGGCGAGTCCAGGCTCGCCGAGCAGCTGGCGCGCTTCGGCAACACGATCTTCGAGGCCATCGACATCCAGCTGCAGCTGTCGCAGCCCTGGTTCATCCCGGCCTCGTCCCTGAACACCCTGCGCCGCGACGCCGTGGCCGCCCTCGAGGAGGCCCGCGCCAAGGCCTACCAGCGCCCGCTGCGCGGGCAGCCGGTGGAGCCGCCCGTGCCCTACCCCGAGGACACGCTCACCTACCTGGCCAACGTCTACAACCACAAGGCCCATGACTTCTACGCGAAGCACGGCGTCAAGGTGATCGACGCGGCCTACGAGAGCCACGAGGAGGAAGGCGAGGTCAGCCTCATGATCACCAAGCACTGCGTGCGCTGGTCCATGAGCCTGTGTCCCAAGCAGGCCAAGGGCGTGATCGGCGTCAAGGGCACGATCAAGGCCGAGCCGCTCCAGCTGGTGAACGGCAAGGAGAAGCTGACCCTGCACTTCGACTGCAAGCCCTGCGAGATGCATGTGGTGGGGCGCATGAAGAAATCGGTCATGAACCAGCGGGTGCGCGAGATGGCCGAGGCGCCCCTGACCTTCTACCGGACCCGGCCGCCCGTGCCACGGCCCTGAGCCCGCCATGCCGGCCTTTCCGACTGCCCCCGCAGACTCCCAGGAAAGGCCGGCCTCCCCCGGGGCGGCAGAGCCACGCCCGCCCGCGGCGCGCCGTGCGGTCGGCCTGTACCCGCTGCTCGTCTCCCTGCCGGTGATCGTGGTGCTGCCGCTGCTGATGTTCAGCGGCGTCTTGCTGCACCTCATGGGCGAACAGACCCGCGCCGCCACGGCGCGCGAGCTCTCCGCCACCAACCGGGCGATGGCGGCCTCCGTCGAGCGCGAGTTGAGCCATGTCCGGCAGGCCTTGCGCCTGGTGGCCGAATCCCCGGGCCTGGAGGCCGGGCGCATCGACCTCCCCTACCTCGCGGCGCAGATCCGCGAGGTCACCCGCGCCGACCTCGGGCTGCAGACCCTCAGCGTGGTGGCGCCGGACGGCCGGGTGCTGCTGGAGTACCCGCCCGCCGCCGGCGGGCCGGGGCGCATCCCCCTGGGGGACCACCACCGCAAGGTCTTCGAGACTAACCAGGTCGTGATCTCCGACCTCCACGCCAGCGGATCCGACGGCCGCCTCGCCATCTCGGTCAACTACCCGGTCTGGCGGGCCGGCCGCATCCTCTGGCTGGTGTCGGCCCGGCTCGACCCGGTCCACCTCGCCGGCATCATGGGCAGCCACATCGCCGGCCGCGACAGCGCGGTCGCGACGCTGCTGGACGGGCGTTACCGCATCCTCGCGCGAACCCGCGAGATGGACCGCTTCCTCGGGGCCATGCCCAGCGAGGAGACCTTGCGCGCCGTGACCAGCAGGGACACCGGCGTGCGGCGCTTCCCGACCCGGGATGGCAACGAGTACCTCTGGGCCTGGGCCACCACGATCGATGGCTGGATCGCGCTGACCGGCATCCCCGCGCGCGCGGCCGACGCGGCGCTGCAGGAGTCGCTGCTGCGCCTGGCGGGCGTGGGCCTGGCGCTGCTGCTGGTCGGCCTGTCGGCCTCGCTGCTGCTGGCGCGCCGGATCGTGCGCACCGTGGACCGCATGGCCACCGACGCCCCGCGCCTGGCGCGCGGCGAGGCGCCGCCGGGCCGGCGCTCGGGCGTGCGCCAGCTCGACGCCCTGCGCGACGCCCTGGTCTCCGCCGGCCGCCACGTGGTGCGCGCCCTGGCCGACCGCGACCAGGCCCTGGAGGCCGAGCGCGTCGCCCGGGCCCTGGCCGACGAGGACAACCGGGCCAAGGACATCTTCATCGCCACCCTCTCGCACGAGCTGCGCAACCCGCTCTCGCCGATCCGCGCCGCGGCGGCGGTGCTGCGCTCGCCGCAGGCCGACGAGGCGCGCCGCGCCTGGGCCGTCTCGGTGATCGAGCGCCAGTCCGCCGCCATGGCGCGCCTGCTCGAGGACCTCCTGGACATCGCCCGCATCAACAGCGGGCGCATCCTGCTGGAGCGCGAGCCGACGGACCTGGGCCGGGTGCTGGAGTCGGCGATCGAGGTGGCCCGGCCCCTGATCGAGCAGCGCGCCCACACGCTGCAGGTGCGCCTGCCCGACCCGCCGGTGACGCTGGACGCCGACCCGCTGCGCCTGTCCCAGGTCTTCGCCAACCTCCTGACGAATGCGGCCAAGTACACCGACCCGGGCGGCCTGGTCGAGGTCTTCACCGAGGCCACGCCGGCCGAGGTGCGCGTCACCGTCCGCGACAACGGCATCGGCCTGGAGCCGCAGGCCCTGGAGCAGGTGTTCCAGCGCTTCGCCCAGGTGCGCGGCTCGCTGGACCGCGCGCAGGGCGGCCTGGGCATCGGCCTGTCACTGGTGCGCGGGCTGGTGCGCCTGCATGGCGGCTGGGTGCGCGCGCACAGCGCGGGCCTGGGCCGCGGCAGCACCTTCGTGGTGGGCCTGCCGCTGCAGCCGCAACCGGCGTGAGGGCGCGGGCCGCGGCGTCCCCGCCCGGCCTCAGGCCTGCGGCTCCACCCAGCGGAAGCAGCCCCGGTAGGCATGCCAGCTCGCATGCCCCAGCCAGGGCCCGGCCACCAGCAGGCCGGCGGCCCAGGGCAGCGCCATCGCGCCCAGCACCACGGCGACGATCAGCGCGCCCCACAGCAGCAGCGGCAGCGGCCGGCCGGTGACGGCCTGCAGGCTGGACAGGCCGGCGGTGATGGCGTCGGTGTCGCGGTCCAGGATCATCGGCAGCGAGACCACGCAGGTGCCGAACACCAGCCCGGCGAAGACCCCGCCCACCACGGTGTAGACCGCCACGAACTCCCAGTTGCGCGGGTTGAACACCGCCTGCAGCACGCTGGCGGTGCTGGGCATGCCGGTGTCGAAGAACACCGCGAAGACGACCAGCGAGGCCCGCCCCCACAGCAGCTCCAGCAGCAGGAGCACCAGCACCAGCAGGCCCATGCTGCCCAGGCGCTTGTCCCAGCAGGTCAGCGACTCCGACAGGCTGGCGCGCTCGCCGCGCTCGAGCCGGCGGCTGGCGTCGTACAGGCCCATCGCCAGGAAGGGGCCGACCAGGAAGCAGCCCGAGACGAAGGACATGGTGTACTCCGGCGCGTGCCGGAACACCGCCCCGAGCAGGGCCGCCATGCTCCAGAAGCAGGCGCCGTAGAACAGGGCCACCACCGGCGCGGCGCGCAGGTCACGCAGGCCGGCGGCGAGCCAGCGGAAGGGGTCGGCGAGCGAGACGGCGCGCAGCTCGCGCCGGGCGGGCGCGGGCGGCGTGGCGGGTACGGGTTCCTCGGACAGGGTCATGGCCTGATTGCAGCCGTCCCCGCCGCGACCGGCCATTCGTGGGAACCCTCGCCGTGGTGCTATGGTCGCCCCCCATGCGATCGACTCCCGCGCCCCGAACCGCTCCCACCTCCCCCACCGCCAGGATGACCCCGATGCCCGCCGTCGCCCGCATCACGCCCGCCACCCGCTCCACCCGAATCGCCGGCGTCGCCCGCACGACCCGCCACCTCGCCGCGCTGGCCCTGGCCGCCGCCGCGCTGGCCGCCCTGCCCGCCCGGGCCCAGGCGCCGCAGGCCGCCCCCGCGGTCCCCGCGCAGCCCGCCTTCCTCGACGAGGTCCCCTTCATCACCACGCCCGACCATGTGACCCTGGAGATGCTGTCCATCGCCGGCGTCGGCGCCGCGGACCACGTGATCGACCTGGGCTCCGGCGACGGCCGCATCGTCGTCACCGCCGCGCGCCGCTTCGGCGCCACCGGCCTGGGCGTGGAGATCGTGCCGGACCTGGTCGAGCGCAGCGAGCGCGCCGCGCGCCTCGCCGGCGTCTCCGACAAGGCGAAGTTCAAGGTGCAGGACCTGTTCGAGACCGACCTCACGCCCGCCAGCGTCATCACCATGTACCTGCTGCCGGACTTCAACCTGAAGCTGCGGCCCCTGCTGCTGGCGCTCAAGCCCGGCACCCGCGTCGTCTCGCACGACTGGGACATGGGCGACTGGGCGCCCGACGAGACCCGCGTGCTGGCGGTGCCGGACAAGGCCGTCGGCCGCGAGAAGCAAAGCAAGGTCCACTTCTGGGTGGTGCCGGCCCGCGTGGAGGGCCTGTGGTGCGGCGTGGGGCCGCTCACCGGCAGCAGCCTGCGCCTGGCGCAGCGTTACCAGGAAGTCACCGGGCAGTACGAGCGGCGCGGCCGCGTGCGCGAGATCCAGGCCCGCCTGCGCGGCGCCGTGCTGCGCACCCAGGAGACCCGCGACGGCGCGCTGGAACTGCAGGCCGAGGGCGACGCCCTGGTCCTGCGCAGCGGGCCGGGGCCGCTGGCCCTGGCGCGCGGCGCCACCTTCCGGCGCACCGCGGGCGAGCGCTGCGCCTGAACGCCCGCGGGGTCACCCCGGGGTGATCAACCCACCCACTTGCGGGCGTTGCGCCAGACCCGCAGCCACGGGCTGTCGGCGCTGATGTCGCCCCCGGTCCAGGACATCTGGATGTTGCGGAACACGCGCTCGGGGTGCGGCATCATGGCCGTGAAGCGGCCATCCGCCGTGGTCACCGCGGTCAGGCCGCCCGGGCTGCCGTTCGGGTTCAGCGGGTAGGTCTCGGTGGGCTGGCCGTGGTGGTCGGTGAAGCGCATCGCGCCGATCACCTTCGCCGCGTCGCCGCGCCGGGCGAAGTTGGCATAGCCCTCGCCGTGCGCCACCACGATCGGCAGGCGGCTGCCCTCCATGCCCTGGAAGAACAGGCTGGGGGACTGCAGCACCTCGACCTGCGACAGCCGCGCCTCGTAGCGCTCGCTGCGGTTGGTGGTGAAGCGCGGCCAGGCCTGCGCGCCCGGGATGATGTCGGCCAGTTCGGCCAGCATCTGGCAGCCGTTGCACACGCCCAGGGCGAAGGTGTCGGTGCGGGCGAAGAACTCCTTGAACTGCGCCGACAGCGGCGCGTTGAAGGTGATGCTGCGGGCCCAGCCGATGCCGGCGCCCAGCGTGTCGCCGTAGCTGAAGCCGCCGCAGGCCACGAAGCCCTTGAAGTCCCCGAGCTTCGCGCGGCCGGCCAGCAGGTCGGTCATGTGCACGTCCACCGCCTCGAAGCCGGCGCGGTCGAAGCAGTAGGCCATCTCCACGTGGGAGTTGACGCCCTGCTCGCGCAGCACCGCCACCTTGGGCCGCGCCAGGTTCAGGAACGGCGCGGCCACGTCCTCGGCCGGGTCGAAGCTGGGGGCGAACTGCAGGCCCGGGTCGGTCGGCTCGCCGGCCAGGGCGTGCTCGCTGTCGGCGCAGGCCGGGTTGTCACGCTGCTGCGCGATCTTCCAGCTCACGCTGTCCCAGACCTGGTGCAGGTCCGCCAGCGTGGCGCTGAAGACGGCCTTGGTGTCGCGCCACACCTGCACCTCGCCCTTGCCCACGTCGATGGACGAAGCCTGCGGGCGGGTGGTGCCGACGAAGTGGCTGTGCTTGCTCAGGCCGTGCTCGCGCAGGACCTGCATGACCTCATTGCGCACCGCGGTGGGCACCTGCAGCACCACGCCCAGCTCCTCGTTGAACAGGGCCTTGAGCGTGAGCTCCTCGCGGCGGGCGCTGACCTGGCCGGCCCAGTTCTTGGCGTCGCCATACTCGGCGCGGCTGTCGGTGATGCCGTCGCCCTCGGTGACCAGCAGGTCCACGTTCAGGGCCACGCCGACGTGGCCGGCGAAGGCCATCTCGCAGGCCGCGGCCAGCAGGCCGCCGTCGCTGCGGTCGTGGTAGGCGAGGATGCGGCCCTGCGCGCGCAGGGCGTTGACGGCGTTGACCAGGTTCACCAGGTCCTGCGCGTCGTCCAGGTCGGGCACCGCGCCGCCGGGCTGCTCCAGCACCTGCGCCAGGATGGAGCCGCCCATGCGGTTGCGGCCCTTGCCCAGGTCCACCAGCACCAGGGTGGTGTCCTGCGCGGCGTCCAGCTGCGGGGTCAGCGTGCCGCGCACGTCGCCCAGGGTGGCGAAGGCGGTGACGACCAGGCTCACCGGGGAGGTGACCTTCTTCTGCGCATCCCCCTCCTTCCACTGGGTGCGCATGGACAGGCTGTCCTTGCCCACCGGGATGGCGATGCCCAGCGCCGGGCACAGCGCCATGCCCACGGCCTTGACGGTCTCGTAGAGCGCGGCGTCCTCGCCCGGCTCGCCGCAGGCGGCCATCCAGTTGGCGGACAGCTTCACGCGGGGCAGCTCGATCGGCGCGGCCAGCAGGTTGGTGATGGCCTCGGCCACGGCCATGCGGCCGGAGGCGGCGGCATCGACCGAGGCCAGCGGCGTGCGCTCGCCCATGGCCATCGCCTCGCCGGCAAAGCCCTGGTAGTCGGCCAGGGTGACGGCCACGTCGGCCACCGGCACCTGCCAGGGGCCGACCATCTGGTCACGGTGGGTCATGCCGCCCACGGTGCGGTCGCCGATGGTGATCAGGAAGCGCTTGGAGGCCACGGTGGGATGCGCCAGGACCTGGATCACGGCGTCCTGCAGCTTCACGCCGGTGAGGTCGATGGGGGGCGCCTCGCGCTTCACCGTCTTCACGTCACGGTGCATCTTGGGCGGCTTGCCCAGGAGCACGTCCATGGGCATGTCCACGGCCTGGTTCTTCTCGTCGGCCACCACCAGCTGGCGCTCCTCGGTGGCCACGCCGACCACCGCGAAGGGGCAGCGCTCGCGCTCGCACATGGCGGTGAATTCGGCCAGCGACTCCGGCGCGATGGCCATGACGTAGCGCTCCTGGCTCTCGTTGCACCAGATCTCCTTGGGCGCCAGGCCGGACTCCTCCAGCGGCACCTTGGACAGGTCGAAGCGCGCGCCGCGGCCGGCGTCGTTGGTCAGCTCGGGGAAGGCGTTGGACAGGCCGCCGGCGCCCACGTCGTGGATCGCGAGGATGGGGTTCTTCTCGCCCAGCTTCCAGCAGTGGTTGATGACCTCCTGGGCCCGGCGCTCGATCTCGGGGTTGCCGCGCTGCACGGAGTCGAAGTCGAGTTCGGCCGCATTGGCGCCGGTGGCCATGGAGCTGGCCGCGCCGCCGCCCATGCCGATGCGCATGCCGGGGCCGCCCAGCTGCACCAGCAGCGTGCCGGCGGGGAACAGGATCTTCTGCGTGAGGCCGGCGTCGATGGCGCCCAGGCCGCCGGCGATCATGATCGGCTTGTGGTAGCCGCGCACCACGCCGTCCACGGTCTGCTCGTACTCGCGGAAGTAGCCGGCCAGGTTGGGGCGGCCGAACTCGTTGTTGAACGCGGCGCCGCCCAGGGGGCCCTCGGTCATGATCTGCAGCGGGCTGGCGATGTGCGCCGGGCGGCCGTTGGGGTTGTCCCACAGGCGCGAGACGGTGAAGCCGGTCAGGCCGGCCTTGGGGCGCGAGCCGCGGCCGGTGGCGCCCTCGTCGCGGATCTCGCCGCCGGCGCCGGTGGAGGCGCCCGGGAACGGCGAGATGGCGGTGGGGTGGTTGTGCGTCTCCACCTTCATCAGCACGTGCTGGGTGGAGGCGCGCTTGCCGTAGGCGCTGGCGCCGCTGTCCGCGGGCACGAACAGCTCGACCTCGTTGCCCTCCATGATGGCGGCGTTGTCCGAGTAGGCCACCACGGTGTGCTGGGGCGCCAGCTGGTGGGTGTTGCGGATCATGCCGAACAGGCTCTTGTCCTGGGCCACGCCGTCGATGGTGAACTGGGCGTTGAAGATCTTGTGGCGGCAGTGCTCGCTGTTCGCCTGGGCGAACATCATCAGCTCCACGTCGGTGGGGTTGCGGCCCAGGCCGGTGAAGGCCTTCACCAGGTAGTCGATCTCGTCGTCGGCCAGGGCCAGGCCGAATTCCACGTTGGCCTTCTCCAGCGCGGCGCGGCCGCCGCCGAGCACGTCCACGTGCTCCATCGGCTGCGGCTCCAGCTCGGTGAACAGGCGGTGCGCGCCGGCGCGCTCGAACAGCGCGGTCTCGGTCATGCGGTCATGCAGCAGGCCGGCGATGGCCTCGCGCTGGGCCGGCTCGAGGGCGGGCTTGCCCCCCAGCAGGCCGGACTTGAACTGCACCCGGTATTCCACGATGCGTTCGAGCCGGTGCACGGCCAGGCCGCAGTTGTGGGCGATGTCGGTGGCCTTGGAGGCCCAGGGCGAGACGGTGCCCAGGCGCGGGGTGACGACGATCAGCTCGCCCTCGGCGCCGCCGGCGTACGGGTCCCCGTAGGTGAGGAGGTCGGCCAGGCGCCGGACCTCGGCGGCCTCGGGCGCCTGGTCGAAGGCGGCCAGGTGCACGAAGCGGGCGGCGAGCCCGGTGATCTTGCCGTGGACCGCCTGGAGGCGGGGAAGCAGTTGCTGGACGCGGAACTCGCTGAGGGCGGCGCCGCCCTCGAATTCGGTGATGTGCAGGGTCACTGTGGGGCCTGGGAGGGGCTGGTGGTGAGGGGTCCGGGCGGGCCGCTGACTGGGGTCGGCCGGGCAATCCGCGATTTTACCGGGGCGCGGCCCTGTCGCCGGCAGTTGCATTGCCCCTCTGGAATAATCCGGGCCCATGACGATCACGTACAAGGATGCCGGCGAGATCCAGGCCATGCGCACCGCCTGCCGCCTCGCCTCCGAGGTCCTGGACTACCTCACGCCCTTCATCCAGCCGGGCATCACGACCAAGGAAATCGACCGCCTCGCGGCCGAATACATGCAGAAGCAGGGGACCACCTCGGCGACGCTGGGCTACCAGCCGCCCGGCTACCCGCCCTACCCCGCCTCCCTGTGCACCTCGGTGAACCACGTGGTGTGCCACGGCATCCCCAACGAGAAGCCGCTGAAGAAGGGCGACATCGTCAACGTCGACGTCACCGTCATCAAGGACGGCTGGTACGGCGACACCAGCCGCATGTTCCTGGTGGGCGAGGTCTCCATCGCCGCGCGCCGCCTGGCCCAGCTCACGTACGACGCCATGTGGCACGGCATCGTCAAGGTCAAGCCCGGCGCCCGCCTGGGCGACATCGGCTTCGCCATCCAGAAGTTCGCCGAGAGCAACGGTTTCTCCATCGTGCGCGAGTTCTGCGGCCACGGCATCGGCCGCAAGTTCCATGAGGAGCCTCAGGTGCTGCATTACGGCAGGCCCGGCACCCTCGAGGAGCTCAAGCCCGGGATGACCTTCACCATCGAGCCCATGATCAACCTGGGCCGCCGCGAGGTGAAGGAGCATGGCAACGACGGCTGGACCATCGTCACCCGCGACCGCTCGCTGTCCGCGCAGTGGGAGCACACCGTGCTGGTCACCGACACCGGCTACGAGGTGCTGACCGTCTCGGCCGGCAGCCCGCCGCCGCCGGCGTTCGTGACCGCGGCAGCCTGACCGGCATGAGCGGCGCCCCCGGCACGACCACGCCCACGGCCACGCCGGACCTGCCGGCCCTGCGCGAGGACTGGCGGCGCCGCAAGGCCGCCCTGCTCGAGTCGCTGCGCGCCACCGGCAGCTCCACCCGGGGCATCCACCGCCTGCTGCACGGCCTCGCCCGCGAGGCGGACGCCACCTTGTGCGCCCTGTGGGCGGCCGCGGCCTTCCCGGACAGCTTCGCACTGGTCGCCGTGGGCGGCTACGGCCGCGGCGAGCTGTACCCGCACTCCGACGTCGACGTGCTGGTGCTGATGCCCGACGGCACCGAGGTCGACGCCGACCCGGCCCTGAAGGCGCGGGTCGAGGCCTTCATCGGCCACTGCTGGGACGTCGGCCTGGAGATCGGCTCCAGCGTGCGCACCCTGTCGGACTGCATCGCCCAGGCCGAGGCCGACGTCACGGTGCAGACCTCGCTGCTCGAGTCCCGGCTGCTGGCGGGCCAGGTGCGCCTGTACCGGGAGTTCACCCGCCGCTTCGACGCGGCGATGGATCCCAAGGCCTTCTTCACCGCCAAGACGCTGGAGATGCAGCAGCGGCACCACAAGTTCGAGAACACGCCGTACTCGCTGGAGCCCAATTGCAAGGAGTCGCCCGGCGGCCTGCGCGACCTCCAGGTGATCCTGTGGGTGGCCAAGGCGGCCGGCCTGGGCCGCAGCTGGGACGAGCTCGCCCGCACCGGCCTGGCCACGCCCTTCGAGGCGCGCCAGATCAAGCGCAACGAGGCCCTGCTGGCCCTGATCCGGGCGCGCCTGCACCTGCTGTCGAACCGCCGCGAGGACCGGCTGGTGTTCGACCTGCAGACCGCGGTGGCCGAGAGCTTCGGCGACAGCAACCGCATCGGCGACAACGGCCGCATCATCCAGCGCGCCAGCGAGGCGCTGATGCGCCGCTTCTACTGGGCGGCCAAGGCGGTTACCCAGTTGAACCAGGTGCTGCTCCTGAACATCCAGGAGCGCCTCGCCCCGGACAACCACCCGCCGCACCGCATCAACGACCGCTTCCTGATGAAGGATGGCCGCATCGAGGTGGCCAGCGACGACCTGTACGAGCGCGAGCCTCGCGCCATCCTGGAGACCTTCCACGTCTTCGAGACCACGGTGGGCGCCACCGGGCTGTCGGCGCGCACGCTGCGCGCCCTGTACAACGCCCGCAACCTCATGGACGGCAGGTTCCGCGCCGACCCGGCCAACCGCGCGATGTTCATGGCGATCCTGCGGGAGCCCGAGGGCATCACCCACGCCATGCGGCTGATGAACCAGACCTCGGTGCTGGGACGCTACCTGTGGGTGTTCCGCCGCATCGTGGGGCAGATGCAGCATGACCTGTTCCACGTCTACACGGTGGACCAGCACATTCTCATGGTGCTGCGCAACGTGCGCCGCTTCTTCATGCCCGAGCATGCCCACGAGTACCCGTTCTGCTCGCAGCTGGCGGGCGGCTGGGACAAGCCCTGGCTGCTGTACGCCGCGGCGCTGTTCCACGACATCGCCAAGGGCCGCGGCGGCGACCACTCGGAACTCGGGGGCAAGGAGGTGCGCGCCTTCTGCCGCCAGCACGGGGTGGAGGAGGAGGATGCCGAACTCATGGAATTCCTGGTGCGCGAGCACCTGACCATGAGCCACATCGCGCAGAAGCAGGACCTGAGCGACCCGGCGGTCATCACCCGGTTCGCGCAGCGCGTGGGCGACGCCCGCCACCTGACCGGGCTGTACCTGCTCACGGTGGCCGACATCCGCGGCACCAGCCCCAAGGTCTGGAACGCCTGGAAGGGCAAGCTGCTGGAGGACCTGTACCGCGCCACGCTGCGGGTGCTGGGCGGCCGCGCCCAGAACCGCGAGGCCGAGACCGAGGCGCGCCAGCGCGAGGCCCTGGCGCAGCTGGGCCTGCATGCCCTGCCCCACGACGCCCACAAGCGCCTGTGGGACAACCTGGACGTGGGCTACTTCATGCGCCACGACGCCGGGGAGATCGCCTGGCACACCCGCCACATCACCCGCCACCTCGCCGGCCTGGACGGCAGCCACACCGGCGACAAGCCGCTGGTGCGCGCGCGCCTGTCGCCGGTGGGCGAAGGCCTGCAGGTGCTGGTCTACACGCCCGACCAGGCCGACCTGTTCGCCCGCATCTGCGGCTACTTCGACCAGGCCGGCTTCAGCATCCTGGACGCCCGCATCCACACCACCCGGGACCAGCGCGCGCTGGACACCTTCCAGGTCGTGGGCAGCATGGGGCCGGAACACAACCGCGAGCTGGTCGCGATGGTCGAGTCCACCCTGGCCCAGACCCTGGCCGCCGCCGGCCCGCTGCCCCCGCCGAGCCGCGGCCGGGTCTCGCGCCGGGTCAAGAGCTTCCCGATCGCGCCGCGCGTGAGCCTGGCGCCCGACGAGAAGGCCCAGCGCTGGCTGCTGTCCATCTCCGCGAGCGACCGCGCCGGCCTGCTCTATTGCGTGGCCCGGGTGCTGGCCCGCCACCACATCAACCTGCAACTGGCCAAGATCTCGACCCTGGGCGAGCGGGTGGAGGACACCTTCCTCATCGACGGGGCGGAGCTGCAGCAAAACAAGCGGCAGATCGAGATCGAGACCGAGCTGCTCGAGGCGCTGTCGGCCTGAGGAGGCGCCGTCGCGGGTCGCTGGCGGGTCGCGGCCTCCAGGGACCTGGCGGGCTCGCAATTTGGTGGCATTTTGACAACTGGCCTGCGTGTTGGCATCATCGCCAACATGTCAGCCCGGCTGATCACCCGCTTCAAGAACGTCAACCCCGACGGCTCGATCCTGGAACTGGTGGTCTGGAAGGTGCCGGCACCCGTCCCGCCCACGGAGCACGGCTACAAGTACCGGGCGGTCTACGTGGCCGGTGGCGTGCGTATCGTCGGCTTCGACAACGAGCGAGGCAAGGGGGACCACTGCCACCTGGACGGCAAGGAACTGCCCTACCACTTCACCTCCGTCGAGCAGCTCGTGGAGGACTTCATTGCGGCGGTGTCCGCCAGGAGAGCGTCATGACGCAGCGTTACCTCACCATCACCCTGCAGTCCGACTGGAAGGAGGCGCTGCGTGCGGCGGCTCGGTCAGCCAATTCGGACGATTACCAGGGAGAGGTCCTGAACTTCGAAACGCCCGCCCAGTTCTTCGGGCGGTTGACAGAGAAGCGCTGGGAGGTCGTGCGGGCCGCGCAGGGACGCGGCGAACTCCCCGTGCGCGAGCTGGCGCGCCTCGTGGGCAGAGACGTGAAGCGCGTCCACGAGGACGTCGGCATCCTCGCGGAACTCGGCTTGCTGGAACGCACCGAAGCCGGTGGCGTGGTCTGCCCCTATGCCTCCATGCACATCGACATGTACCTCAAGGCCGCCTGACCGCGCGCGCCTTGCCTGTCACCACGAGGCCCGACCCGGCCTTGCGTCCGAGAACCTTGCATGAACGATCAACGAGTCCTCGTCACCGCCGGCGCCGCCGGCATCGGCCGCGCCATCGTGCGGGCCTTCCGGGCCGCCGGCGCGCGCGTCCACGCCTGCGACATCGACGCCGCCGCCCTCGCCGACCTGCGCCGCGAATGCCCGGGCGTGACCACCTCCGAGTGCGACATCGGCCAGCGCGCCGCCGTCGAGCGCATGGTCGCCGACGCGGTGGAGGCCCTGGGCGGGCTGGACGTGCTGGTGAACAACGCCGGCATCGCCGGCCCCACCGCGCCGGTCGAGGCCCTGGACCCCGACGCCTGGGAGGCCGTGATGCAGGTCAACCTGAACGGCACCTTCTACGTCACGCGGTCGGCCATCCCCCACCTCAAGGCCTCCGGCGACGGCGTGATCCTGGTGCTGTCCTCGCTCGCCGGCCGCTTCGGCTACCCGAACCGCAGCCCCTATGCCGCCTCCAAGTGGGGCCTGATCGGCCTGACCAAGACGCTCTCGCGCGAGCTGGGCGAGTTCGGCATCCGCGCCAACGCCCTGCTCCCGGGCGCGGTCGAGGGCCCGCGGATCGAGCGCGTCCTGGAAGGCCGGGCCGCCCACAGCGGCCGCAGCCTGGCGGAGGAACGCGCCGCCGCCTTCGCCAACCAGTCGATCAAGCGCTTCGTGCCGCCCGAGGAAATCGCCGCGATGGCGCTGTTCCTGGCCTCGGACGCGGCGCGCTCCATCTCGGGCCAGATCATCCCCATCGACGGCGACTCGCAGAGCGCCTCCTGACCCGGCCTCCGGTACGATATTGCACTGCAGCAATATCGCCCGGAGAACCCCTTGAACGTCGACGAGTGCTACGAGGAGCTCGGTCTCGCGCCTGACGCCAGCGACGAGCAGGTCAAGGCGGCATGGCGGCGGCTGGCCGCGCGCTGGCACCCGGACCGCAACGACAGCCCGCAGGCCCTGGCCCGGACCCAGCGGATCAACCGTGCCCTGGAGGAGATCCGCCGGGCGCGGGCCGAGGCCGCGGACGCGGCGCCTGCGCCGCCCGAGCCGGAGACGGTGGTGGAGCACGAGGTCGGCATCAGCCTCGAGGAAGTCGTCACCGGCTGCGTGCGCGAATTGCGCGGCGAGGTCCGGGAAGACTGCGCCGCCTGCGAGGGCAGCGGACTGCAGTCACCGCCGCCCGCCTGCGCCACCTGCGGCGGCACCGGCCAGGTCCGCCAGCACCTGTGGTTCGCGTGGATGCCGACCCAGGCCGAATGCGCCGACTGCGGCGGCCAGGGCACCACGCACGCCGCCTGCGCCTGCTGCGAGGGCAGCGGCCAGGCCCCGGCCCGCAAGTACCGGTGCCGCGCCGAGGTCCCGGCCGGTGCGCGCAGCGGCGACCGCTTCGAGCGGCTCGCCCAGGTGCAGGGCCCGCGGCACAGGCAGCCGGTGCGTCTGCGTCTTCGGGTGCGCGTGCTGCCCCACGACCTGTTCACCGCCGAGGCCGACGGCACCGTGCGCTGCGAGCTGCCGGTGGACGGCTTCGCCTGGACGGCGAACCGCTGGATCGACGTTCCCACGCCCCATGGCCTGCGGCAGATGCGCCTGCAGCGCGGATCCCTCAGCTACCGCATCAAGGGCGCGGGCCTGCCGGTCACGGCGGGTGCGCCGGCCGGGGATTGCATCGTCACCGTGGTGCCGGAGTTCCCCGACGAACTGGACGCCAAGCAGGAAGCCGCCATCGACAAGCTGGTCGCCGCCAATACCGGCAAGCCCGGCACGCCGGCGGGAGACCGCATGGCGGCATGGCACCGGCGGGTGAAGGCCTGGGCGGCGAAGCAGGACTGAAGAGGCGGCCGGGCCTTCGCGGACTCAGTCGTCCTGCCCCGCGTCCAGCCCGGGGAACAGCACCTCGGTGAAGCCGAACCGGCGGAAGTCCCTCACCCGCATCGGGTACAGCACCCCCAGCAGGTGGTCGCACTCATGCTGCACCACCCGGGCGTGGAAGCCCTCCACCGTGCGGTCGATCGGGTCGCCAAAGAGGTCGAAGCCGGTGTAGCGAATGCGCTTCCAGCGGGGCACCACGCCGCGCAGGCCGGGCACGGAGAGGCAGCCTTCCCAGCCCTCTTCCTCCTCGTCGCCGACCGGGGTGATGACCGGATTGACCAGCACCGTGCGGGGCACCACCGGCGCCTCGGGGTAGCGCGGGTTCGGCGCGTCGGTGCCGAAGATCACCACCTGCAGGTCGACGCCGATCTGGGGCGCGGCCAGGCCGGCGCCGCTGGCGGCGGCCATGGTGTCGACCATGTCCAGCACCAGCAGGTGCAGGGCGTCGGTGTCGAACCCCGTCACCGGCTGCGCCACGCGCAGCAGGCGGGGGTCGCCCATCTTCAGGATCTCGCGAACGGCCATCTCTAACCTCTCAGTTGTCCAACTGCGCCCGGATTTGGGGCTGCGGCATCACGTGCCCTGCGGGCCAATGCCAGCCTTCGCCGACAGCAGGGCCTCAACTTGTCAGCTGGGACCACACCTTTTCCAGACGCTTCACGCTCACCGGCTGCGGCGTGCGCAGCTCCTGCGCGAAGAAGCTCACGCGCAGCTCCTCCAGCAGCCAGCGGAATTCCTGCATGCGGTCGTCCACCGCGCCCTTGCGCTCGGCGACCAGGCGCCAGTAACGCTGCTCCTGCGGCTTCAGCTCGGTCAGCCGGGCGGCGTCACGCGCCGGGTCCGCGCGCCACTTGTCCAGGCGCAGGACGATGGCCTTGAGGTAGCGAGGCAGGTGCTGCAGCGAGGCCCAGGGCGTGTCGTGCAGGAACCGCTTGCCCACCAGGCGCTGCAGCTGCTGCGTGGCGTCCTGCGTGGCCTCGGGCGCGCTCTTGGTGTCCTTGATCTTGCGCAGGGCGGCGGCGTACTCGGCCAGGATGGTGCCGGCCAGGCGCGCCACCTCGTTGGCGATCAGGGTGAGGCGGCCGCGGCCCTCCTCCACCCGGCGCCTGAAGGCGGCCTCGTCGGCCGGCAGCGGCTCGAGCAGGAAGGCGCGGTCCAGCGCGAGGTCGATCACCTGCGCGCGCAGCTCTTCGACCGTGCCCAGGGACATGTAGGCCACGCCCATCTTCTGCAGGTCGGGAATGTTCTTCTCGAGGTACTTCAGCGCGTCGCGGATCTGGAGCGCGAAGAGCCGGCGCAGGCCGGCCCGGTGCTTCGCGGCGGCGACCTCGGGCTCGTCGAAGACCTCCAGCGTCACCGCGTCGCCCTGGTCCACCAGCGCGGGGAAGCCCACCAGGCTGGTGCCGCCCTTGCGGATCTCCATCAGCTCCGGCAGCTCGCCGAAGGTCCAGGCGGTGTAGCGCTGGGTCGCGTCGTGGGCCGGCGCGGCAGGCGCGGCGGCCCGGGCGGCGGCCACCCGCTCGGCGCGCACCGGCGACGGCGCGGCCACCGCCACCGGCTCGCCCGTGGGGGCGGCGGCCGGCGCCTTGAGCGAGGCCAGCGCCTGGAAGGCGCCGCGCGCCTTGGCGCCCCACTCGGCCTTCAGCGCGCCGAGGTTGCGCCCCATCCCGAGCTGGCGGCCATGTTCGTCCGTCACCCGCAGGTTCATGAACAGGTGGGCCGGCACCATGTCCAGCTTGAAGTCGGTGCGCTTCACGTCGAGGCTGGTGGCGTCGCGCACCTTCTTCAGGAGCACGTCGGTCAGTGCGCCGTGGCCGAACACCTCGGGCCGGCACAGTTCCTCGGCCAGCCGGGCGGCCGACTCGGGCAGCGGCACGAAGCGCGCCCGCGGCTTCTGCGGCAGCGACTTGAGCAGGGCCTGGACCTTGTCCTTCAGCATGCCCGGCACCAGCCACTCGCAGCGCTCCTCGCTGACCTGGTTCAGGACGAACAGGGGCACGGTGACGGTGAGGCCGTCGCGCGCGTCGCCCGGCTCGTGCAGGAAGGCGGTGGCGCAGTCCACGCCGCCCAGGCGGATCGTCTTGGGGAAGGCCTGGGTGGTGATGCCCGCGGCCTCGTGCCGCATCAGCTCGTCGCGCGTGAGCTTCAGCAGCTGCGGGTTCTTGCGGCTCTCGGTGCGGTACCAGCCCTCGAAGGTGCGGCCGTTGAAGACATCGGCCGGCAGCTGCTGGTCGTAGAAGGCGAAGATCAGCTCGTCGTCCACCAGCACGTCCTGGCGGCGCGACTTGTGCTCCAGCTCCTCGACCTGCTTCACCAGCTTGCGGTTGGCGGCCAGGAACGGCAGGTTCGTGTCCCACTGGCCCTCGACCAGGCCCTCGCGGATGAAGATCTCGCGCGCGCCGGCCTGGTCCACCCGGGCGAAGGGCGTGCGGCGGCCGCTGTAGATCACCAGGCCATACAGCGTGGCGCGCTCCAGCGCCACCACCTCGGCCTGCTTCTTCTCCCAGTGCGGGTCCAGCAGCTGCTTCTTCAGCAGGTGGCCGGCCACCTCCTCGATCCACTGCGGCTCGATGTTGGCGATGCCGCGGCCGAACAGGCGGGTGGTCTCCACCAGCTCCGCGACCACGATCCAGCGGCCGGGACGCTTCTTCAGGTGCGCTCCCGGATGGCGGTGGAACTTGATGCCGCGCGCGCCCAGGTACTCCGAGGAGGACGCGCCCGGGGTACCGGCGCGCGCGCCGGTGGCCGGGTTGTTGCCGCCGTCCTCCATCTTCCAGCCGATGTTCCCGAGCAGGCCGGCCAGCATGGACTTGTGGATCGCCTCGTAGTCGGCGGGCTGGGTGTTGACCCGCCACTTGTGCTCGGTCACCACCGTGAGCAGCTGGCTGTGGATGTCGCGCCACTCGCGCACCCGGCGGATGTTGATGAAGTTCTGCCGCAGCAGCTGCTCGTACTGGCGGTTGGACAGCTTGTGCGTGTCCCCATGGCCGCCGCGGGCCTCGTGGATCCAGCGCCAGAGGTTCACGTAGCCGGAGAACTCGCTCTTCTCGTCGTCGAACTTGGCATGCTGCTGGTCGGCCTGGGCCTGCGCCTCCAGGGGGCGGTCGCGCACGTCCTGCACGGACAGGGCCGAGGCCACCACCAGCACCTCGTCGAGCGCGCCGCGCTCGCGGGCCTCCAGGATCATGCGGCCCACGCGCGGGTCCAGCGGCAGGCGGGCGAGCTCGCGGCCCATGGGGGTGAGCTCGTTGGCCTCGTCCACCGCGCCCAGCTCGCCCAGGAGCTGGTAGCCGTCGGTGATCGCCCGGCGCTGCGGCGCCTCGAGGAAGGGGAAGTCCTCCACATTGCCCAGGCCCAGCGACTTCATGCGCAGGATCACCCCGGCCAGCGAGGAGCGCAGGATCTCCGGGTCGGTGAAGCGCGGGCGGGCGGCGAAGTCCTTCTCGTCGTAGAGGCGGATGCAGATGCCGTTGGCCACGCGGCCGCAGCGGCCGGCGCGCTGGTTGGCGGCCGCCTGGCTGATCGGCTCCACCAGCAGCTGTTCGACCTTGCTGCGGAAGCTGTATCGCTTGACCCGCGCCGTGCCGGCGTCGATCACGTAGCGGATGCCGGGCACGGTGAGCGAGGTCTCGGCCACGTTGGTGGCCAGCACGATGCGCCGGCCGGTGTGGCTGTCGAAGATGCGGTCCTGCTCGGCCTGCGACAGGCGCGAGAACAGCGGCAGCACCTCGGCGCCGCGCGTGAGCGGGCTGTGCGAGAGGTGGCCGCGCAGGTGGTCCGCCGCCTCGCGGATCTCGCGCTCGCCGGGCAGGAAGACCAGGATGTCCCCGCCCGCGTGCCCCGTCCACAGCTCGTCCACCGCCTCGGCGATGGCCTCGTTCAGCCCGCGCTCGCGGGTCTCCTCGAAGGGCCGCCAGCGCTGTTCCACCGGGAAGGTGCGGCCCGAGACGTAGATCACCGGCGCCGGGCCCTTGGCCGAGGCGAAATGCTGGGCGAAGCGCTCGGCGTCGATGGTGGCCGAGGTGACCACGATCTTCAGGTCGGGCCGGCGCGGCAGGATCTGCTTGAGGTAGCCGAGGAGGAAGTCGATGTTGAGGCTGCGTTCATGCGCCTCGTCGATGATCAGGGTGTCGTAGGCCTTGAGCAGCGGGTCGGTCTGGGTCTCGGCCAGCAGGATGCCGTCGGTCATCAGCTTGACCGAGGCGTCGCGCGAGAGCCGGTCCTGGAAGCGGACCTTGTAGCCCACCACCTCGCCGAGCGGCGTCTCGAGTTCCTCGGCGATGCGCTTGGCCACGCTGGAGGCTGCGATCCGCCGCGGCTGGGTGTGGCCGATGAACTGCCCGCGCTGGCCGGGGGCTGCGTTCAGGCGGCCGCGCCCCAGGGCCAGGGCGATCTTGGGCAGCTGGGTCGTCTTGCCCGAGCCGGTCTCGCCGCAGACGATGACCACCTGGTGCGCCGACACGGCGGCCATGATCTCCTCGCGCTTGGCGGAGACCGGCAGGGATTCGGGGAAGGTGATGCGAAGCGGGGACGACAAGGCGGCTCGGGGGTGCAGGCAGGGCGCGCCATTATCCCAGCGCCCCGCGGGCGCTCCCGGGCCCTTCCCGTACACTTTCCCGCTGATCCCACCCACCGCAGCGATGTCCACCGTCTTCAACTTCACCTTCGTGCCCTGGTTCCGCTCGGTGGCGCCCTACATCCACATGCACCGGGGCAAGACTTTCGTGGTCGGCCTGGCGGGCGAGGCCATCGCCGCCGGCAAGCTGCAGCACATCGCCCAGGACCTGGCGCTCATTCAGAGCATGGGCGTGAAGGTGGTCCTGGTGCACGGCTTCCGTCCCCAGGTGAACGAGCAGCTGCGGCTCAAGGGCCACCCGGCCAAGTACTCGCACGGCCTGCGCATCACCGACGAGGTGGCCCTCGACTGCGCCCAGGAAGCCGCCGGCCAGCTGCGCTACGAGATCGAGGCCGCCTTCTCGCAGGGCCTGCCCAACACCCCCATGGCCGGCTCCACGGTCCGCGTGATCTCCGGCAACTTCATCACCGCCCGCCCGGTGGGCATCGTCGACGGCGTGGACTTCCAGCATTCCGGCCTGGTGCGCAAGGTCGACGTCGCCGGCATCAGCCGCACCCTCGACGCCGGCAGCATGGTGCTGCTCTCCCCCTTCGGCTTCTCGCCCACCGGCGAGGCCTTCAACCTCACCATGGAGGAGGTCGCGACCAGCGTGGCCACCGCGCTGCAGGCGGACAAGCTGATCTTCCTGTCCGAGGTGCCCGGCATCCGCATGAAGCCCGGCGAGCCCGAGTCCGAGGACAACCCGATCGACACCGAGCTGCCCCTGGCCACCGCCGAACAGATCCTGGCGCGCGTGCCCGAAGCGCAGCAGCCCACCGACATCGCCTTCTACCTGCAGCACTGCGTGAAGGCCTGCAAGGCCGGCGTGGAACGCAGCCACATCATCCCCTTCGCGGTGGACGGCTCGCTGCTGCTGGAGGTCTACGTGCACGACGGCATCGGCACCATGGTGATCGACGAGAAGCTCGAGGAGCTGCGCGAGGCCACGCCCGACGACGTCGGCGGCATCCTGCAGCTGATCGAGCCCTTCGAGCGCGATGGCACCCTGGTCAAGCGAAGCCGCACCGAGATCGAGCGCGACGTCGCCAACTACACCATCATCGAGCACGACGGCGTGATCTTCGCCTGCGCCGCGCTCTATCCCTACCCCGAGGCCCGCACCGCCGAGATGGCGGCGCTCACCGTCTCGCCCCAGAGCCAGGGCCAGGGCGACGGCGAGAAGATCCTCAAGCGCGTCGAGCAGCGCGCCCGGGCCATGGGCCTGGACAGCATCTTCGTGCTGACCACGCGCACCATGCACTGGTTCCTGCGCCGCGGCTTCGTGCAGGTCGACCCCGACTGGCTGCCCGAGGCGCGCAAGCGCAAGTACAACTGGGACCGCCGCAGCATGGTGTTCGTGAAAAAGCTGTCCTGACGGCAACGTCTTACAGACAGCGCGCGGGGGCCAGCCCATCATGCGGCCCGGAGGTGGCCCCATGGAGACCCTGCACGCGCGCGAAGTGCGCATTCCCCTGGCCGAAGGCACCCTGCTCGGCGACCTGTGCCTGCCCCCCGGCGCCCATGCCGCGGTGGTCTTCGTCGACGGCCACGGCCTGGGCCGCCACGCCCCCGAGGACCGGGCGGTGGCCCGGCACCTGGCCGGCCACGGCATCGGCAGCCTGATGCTGGACCTCCTCACCTGCAGCGAGCAGCAGGCGCCGCCCCACCCCGGCCACCACGGCCCCGACCTTCCCCGCCTGACCCACCGCATCCTCGAGGCCATCACCTGGCTCGCCGCCGACCCGGCCCTCCAGGGCACCACCCTGGCCCTGTGCGGCCTGGGCGCGGGCAGCGCCGCCGCCCTGATCGCCGCCGGCCGGCTCGGCACCCAGGTGGGCGCGGTGGTCGCCCTGGGCGGGCGGGCCGACCAGGCCGGGCCCTCGGCCCTGGCCTCGATCCGCGCGCCCACCCTGCTGCTGGCGGGCAGCCGGGACGCCGAGGCCGTCGCCAGCCACGATGCCGCCTACCAGCACCTGCGCTGCGAGCGCAGCCTGGCGGTGGTCCCCGGCGGCGGCGCGCTGCTGGACCAGCCCGGCGTGCTGGCCCACGCCGCCGAGATGGCGGCCGACTGGTTCGCCGCCCACCTGCCGGCCCTGGCGGAGGCGGGATGACCCCGGCGGGCCGGCGCCTGCCCTTCGCGGACCGCCGCGAGGCCGGCCGCGCGCTCGCCGCCGACCTGGCCTTCCTGCGGGACGCGCCCGGCCTGCTGGTGCTGGCCCTGCCGCGCGGCGGCGTGCCGGTGGCCTGGGAGGTGGCGCGGGCGCTGCAGGCGCCGCTCGACGTCTTCGTGGTGCGCAAGATCGGCATGCCGGGCCATCCCGAGTACGCGCTGGGCGCCATCGCCAGCGGCGGCCTGCAGGTGCTGGATTCCCTGCCGGCCGGGGCGGCGCAGCGCGCCCGGGTCGAGGCCGTGATCCGCGAGGAGACCGCGGAGCTCGCGCGCCGCGAGCGCGCCTACCGCGGCGGCCGGCCGCCGCTGGAGGTGGCGGGCCGCACCGTGGTCCTGGTCGACGACGGCGTGGCCACCGGCGCCTCGCTCGAGGTGGCGGCGCGCGCCGTGCGCCAGCTGGCCCCGCGCGAGCTGGTGGTCGCCGCGCCGCTGGCCTCGGCCGCCGCGGCGCGGCGGCTCGCGCCCTGGGCGGACCGGGCGGTGTTCAGCGCCACCCCGGAGCCCTTCGACGCGGTGAGCCGCTTCTACCGCGAATTCCCGCAGTGCGAGGACGACGAGGTCCGCGCCCTGCTGGCCGAGGCCCCGCGACCGGCGCCCCGGCCCTGAGGCCGCGACGCGAGGGGCCGCCATGAACGCGCCGCGCCTGCGCCCCCCCGAGGCCGACCTGCCCGATGCGATCGCGCCCCATGCGCGCCCCCTGGCGCGGCCCGCCGACGAGGACGCCCTGCTCGATTTCATCGCCCAGGGGCGCATCGTGCTGCTCGGGGAGGCCACGCACGGCACGCACGAGTTCTACGCGCTGCGCGCGGCGCTGACCCGGCGGCTCATCGTCGAACACGGCTTCACGGCCGTCGTCGCGGAGGCGGACTGGCCCGACGCCTGGCGCGTCAACCGCTACGTGCGCGGCGTGAGCGAGGACGGCGACGCCGCCGAGGCGCTCGCCGGCTTCGAGCGATTCCCGGCCTGGATGTGGCGCAACACCGTGGTGCGGGAGTTCGTCGAATGGCTGCACCTGCACAACGCCACCCACCCGCACCGGCAGCAGGCCGGCTTCTACGGCATGGACCTGTACAGCCTGCACCGCTCGATCCAGGCGGTGCTGGCCTACCTGGACCGCACCGACCCCGAGGCCGCCCGGCGCGCCCGTGCGCGCTATGCCTGCTTCGACCACCAGGGCGGCGACTCCGAGGCCTACGGCTATGGCGCCAGCATCGGGCTGCGCCCGAGCTGCGAGGACGAGGTGGTCGACCAGCTGCGCGAGTTGAACCGGCACCTGGCCGCCCACGGGTACGGGGCCTCCGCGGCCCGCGAAGAGGCCTTCCACGCGCAGCAGAACGCCCGCCTGGTGCGCAATGCCGAGGCCTACTACCGCACCATGTTCCACCGCCGGGCCTCCTCCTGGAACCTGAGGGACAGCCACATGGCCGAGACCCTGCAGGCGGTGGAACGGCACCTGGCCACCGAGGGCGGGCCGTCGCCGCGCCTGGTGGTCTGGGCGCACAACTCGCACCTGGGCGATGCCCGGGCCACCCAGATGGGCCTGCAGGGCGAGTGGAACGTGGGGCAGCTGGCGCGCGAGCGCTGGGGCGCGGAGGTGATGTCGGTCGGCATGACCACCTTCTGCGGCACGGTGACGGCGGCCGCGGCCTGGGACGAGCCGGCCCACCGCCGGCGCGTGCGCGAGGGCCTGCCCGGGAGTTGCGAGGCCCTGGGCCACGAGACGGCCCACGTGCTGCGGGAGCCGCAGTTCTGGCTGCCGCTGCGGGGCCACCCGCCGCTCGAGGCGCTGCTGGACCACCGGCGGCTGCAGCGCGCCATCGGCGTCGTCTACCTCCCCAGCTCGGAGCGGGCCAGCCACTACTTCGACGCCCGGCTGCCGGCGCAATTCGACGCGCTGGTGCACATCGACCAGACCCGGGCGCTCGAGCCGCTCGAACCCGCGTCGGGCTGGGTCTCGGGGACGGAGCCTCCGGAGACCTATCCGTCCGGGCTTTGACCCCGCCGGGACCCTCCCCGGCGTAACGCCGGCCCGGCGAAAAGCTGAACCATGCCTGACGCGCGGTTACGCAGCCGGGAACTGCCTGACCGGAGTCCACCATGACGATCCCTGCCCGCCCGGGTCCTGCCCACCTGTCCGCCGAGGACTTCCGCACCCGGGCGCCCCGGTCCGAGACCAAGAGCGGGCCGCAGGCGACTTACGACACCGTCCTGGGCCAGCGGACCGCGCCCCCGGCAGGTTCGCCCCGGCCGGCTCGCCCCGCCGGGGACCCGGGCGGCAACGCGGCGAGGGCCCCGTTGCGCAATCGGCCCGTCGCTGTGCACCCGTCCACCGCGCGCGACGCCGCGCAGACCAGGGCGGCCGCGATCGTGTCAGAGCAGTTGAGGCTGGTCTGCACCCTCGCGGCCTGGGCCCCGGCCGCGACCGCCGCACTCGCGGGGCACCTGCGGGAAGCACTGGGGACGCGGCGCCCCGGTGGCGACGGCGAGGCCGTGGCTGCGGGACGCGCGGTCCTCACGCTGGCCGAGGTGGCCGGCCATCTCGCCAAGGCGCCCGATCCCCAGCTGGCCGCCGCCCTGCTCATGCAGGCTGCCGGCGATGCCCCGCCCGCCCGGCAGGCGGCCGCCCGGGCGATGCGCGAAGCCCTGGTCGCCCTTCCCCCTGGAGAGCGCAAGGACCCGGCCGGCCACCTGAAGGCTCTGGAAATGCTGGCGCTCGAGGCCACGGGATTGAACGCGACGCGCTGCGTCGCCCTGGCGCCCCGCTGCCGGAGCATCGTCCAGGAGCTCGCGCTGCTGTGCGCCATGCCCGCCTGGAGCGCCCCGGAGTCGCGCCATGTCGGCGAGCTGCTGCGGCAGGCGCGTGCCGACCGGGCCGCCGCCCCGGCCTCGGCCCTCTCGGACGACGAGCTGGCCGGGCTCATCACGCTCGCCCCGTCGCGCCTGGCCGCGGCAGAAGCCTTCCTGGCCCCGCACCTCGGCGCGCCGGAGGCCCTGTGCGGCGCGGCCCAGGCCCTGCGCCGCGCCGGCGTCCCGCTGGAAGATCCCGAGACGCTTGCAGCCGTCATCGGCCGCCTGGAGGCGCGCGTGCCCCGCGACCCGAATGCCTGGCGCGCCGGTCTGGCCCGCCTGTTCCTCGACCTCGGTGACGACGGGGCCCTGCGCCAGGCGATGGCTCCGCGCGACGCGACCGACAAGCCGGAGGCCTGCCTCCGCCAGCTGCCGGCCACGGCAGGGGCCGGCGTGCTGGCGGACATCGTCACCCGGCTGGCCGGGTTCCTGGACTTCACCTCGCTGGAGCCTGCGCTCAGCCTGCTGGACCGGGAAAGCCCGGGCCGGGAGCCGCCGCCGCCGGAGGCCCTGGCGCCCTTCATCGACCGGCTGCTGCGCGTCCCGGTCTACGACGCACGGCGCCCCCTGCTCGCAGCCGACGAGCCGCAGGCGACCCCGGACGTCGCCTTGCTGGCCACGCGGCTGATGGAGTTCACGCTGCGCCAGCCCGGCGCGCAGGCCGCGGTGCAGGCCCTGCTGGCGCGGTTCACCGCCGCCCTGCCCGGCCTGCCGCCCGAGCGGGCGCGGACCATCGCCGAGCGCTTCGCTGCGGCGCTGTCCAGCCGCCAGAGGGACGACTTGCGCGCGACGCTCAAGGACCCGTCCCCACCGGTAGCGGAATTCGATCCCGGCGCGGCCCTGGATGCCCTGTGCGACGGCCTCATCGGGCAGGCCGCCCGGGCCGGCCAGCCCGCGCTGCGCGCCGCCCTCGAAGGCCTCCAGACCGGGATGGCCACGGGGAACCTGGACTCCCAGGACCGGGGGGCGGTGGGCCAGGAGGATCCGAAGGCGTTCCTTGACGGACGCCTCCCCGGCGACGTGCTGCGCCGCCACGACCTGCGGCTGCTCGACGCGCTGGCGGCGCTGCCGCCCGGCGCCGCGCCGCCCTTCACCCACGCCGCCGTCCTGCAGTCGCTCGCCACGTCCGTCGTCCAGTACTGGCCGGCGCAGACCCGGCTCGCCTACATCGAGCCGACGCTGGCGCGTTGCGAGGCCCTGCTGGCGCATGTCCGGGAGATGGGCCACCGGCTGCCGCCGCACGAAGTCGCCGCCATGGTGGCCGCCGTCGGCCGGGCCTACGCCGACGACGCCAGCCCGCAGGTCTCGGGTGAGCGCCCGGCCGCACGGCTGCGGGCGCTGCAGGACGCCACCGCCGGGCTGGTGGACGGCGCGCCCGCCCTGGCCAAGGCCTTCGAGCAGGGCTGGGCCCTGGCCCGCGATGCCGGCGCGATGGCGGCAATGACGCCAACGGCGCTGGGCCGACCTCCCGGCGGACTGGACGACGAACCCGCCGGCGAGCCGGCACCTGGCCCGCAGCCCGGCGACGCCCTGGGAGAAGCCTGGATCCGCCTGGCCTTCGGCGTGAAGCCGAAGAACCTGCCCGGCGTGGAGGCCACGTTCAGGAACCTGGCGGCGCTGCCCGAACCCCTGGCCTCGCCGGCGCTCAAGGCCGAACTGGCCGGCGCGCTGTTCGCCGCGGTGCCCGCCGATTGGGGCAGCGTCGACCTGCAGGATGTCCACCGCCTCGCGCTGGACGCCTTCGTGTCCTCGCAGGTGACGCCCGCCGCGGGCGGGCCGCAGGGTCGGGACGCCCTGCATGAACTTCACATGCTGCAAGACATCCACAACCTGGCCGACGAGCGCTTCGCCGCCACGCGCCTCCAGAAGGGAACGCAGCAACTGGCACCCGACGAGGAGGGGCCCGAGCCCGCGCTGCGGGCGGTGGCGGCGTTCGAGGCAATGCGCGGGCAGCTGCTGGACACCTTGACGCGGCATCCTGCCTTGACACCCGCCCTGGCGCCGCTGGCCGGGCGCCTGGCCAAGAGCGCGGAGGCCCTGAGGACCGCGATGGGGCAGCCGGGCGTCGAGCCGACCCTGCCCGCCTACCAGCGGCAGGCGCCCGTCAGGACGCAGACCGCGGGCATGGCCCCTGCGCCGGCGCCCACGGAGGACGACCTGCGCACCCTGGAGGTGGGCGACCTGGTGGCCTGGATGAAGCAATACCGCGTCACGCCGGGCGACGCAATCACCAGGGACCTGCGCGCGGTCGCCCGCCTGGCCGGCCGGGACCCCTGGGTCCGCTCCCGCCTGCTGGCGGCCCTGGACGAGGCCCACCGCCAGCTGCCGGACGCCCTGCTGCAGGACCTCGCGTGCGGGCTCGTCCACGGGACGGCCGAGCCACCGAACCTTTCCGGCGATGGCGCGCGTGACCAAGCCCTCGAGGCAATGGCAGCGCTGGCGCAGCGCCCGCTGCCGACCCCGGTGGCCCAGGCCGTGCTGAGGAGCCTGCTGCCCCGCCTCGGCCCGCGCCCCGTGAGCGACCGTCCGTACTACGACGCACTCACGCGGTTGGTGGCCGCGCAGATGCGGAATGCGGAACCTGGGAGGGGTCGCGCCCTGCTGAAACCCTTCCAGGACGTCCTGGCGCGTTTCAAGGAGCCGGGCGAGCGCGACACCCTGCGCGACCTGATCCGGATCGCCCTCCGCCGGGACGCTCGGGTGAACCCGAACCTCCGCCGGGAGGCCATCGAAGCCCTGGCCGGAAAGGACGGCAAGTCCTGGCCGGATGCAGCCCCGGGCTAGGGTGTGTCATCGGATTCCCCGGGCCCGCGCTCCTGCGGTGGCGGGATGGGGCGCAAGGCGCAAAACCCAGGGTAAGGCTGTACGCCTTGCCCGGTTTTGCAACGCAGCGCACCGCCCGCCAAGGCAGGAGCCCTTCGGGTTGGGGCGAAATCGGGCGTCTTGCACGCCTCGTCGCTTGCATGGGCATCAGCCCATGCCGCGCTCCGTCGGTGCGCAATCCATCCCGATTGCGCCCCAACGCGGGCCCGGGGAATTCGATGACACACCCTAGGCGCGCCGGCCGCCGCGCCGAACCACCACCGCCACCAGCGCGATGGCGAAGGCCACGAACCACGCGAACGACCAGTTCGCGATGGTGCCGCCCAGGAAGGTCCAGTCGATCGCGGAGCAGTCGCCGCTGCCGCGGAAGATCATCGGGATGGAGCGGCTGATCGGGAAGTTCTCGATCATCCCGTAGAAGTCGCGCCCGCAGGAGGCGATCTCGGGCGGGTACCACTGCAGCCAGCTTTGCCGCGCCGCGGTGAAGGCGCCGCCGCCGGCGAACAGCAAGGCCACCGCGCTGCCCGCCACCTGCACGCCGCGCGAGCGAGAGAGCGCGGTGAGGCCGCACACCACGCCCACGCCGATCATGGCGTAGCGCTGCACGATGCACATGGGGCAAGGCTCCAGGCCCACCACGTGCTGCAGGTACAGCCCGAAGGCGAGCAGCGCGACGCAGGCGATGGCGATGGCGGCGAGGACGGTGCGCGGGGCGGCGAGGAAGCGGTCGATCAGGGAGAACATCAGGAGGGAGTCACTCGGTGGGAAACGGGACCATTGTGATCCGGATGTTCAGCCGGAAGTTCAAATGCCCGCGCCCGGCTGCACGAACACGCGCGCGCGCCGCGGCGTGACCAGCAGGGTCTCGCCTTCCTGGAGGCCCTGTTCGCGGAATTGCTGCGCGGGGATCTGCGCCTCGATCACGCGATCGCCGCCGTCCACCGGCACCAGCTCCAGGCGGGCGATGGGGCCGACCACGATGGCGCGGTCCAGGCGGGCCACGATGCCGCGGCTGCGACCCTGGTCATCCTGACCGGCGCCCTGGACATAGCGCACCACGTCCAGGTCGTGCGGACGCACGTAGGCCAGCGCCTTGGCGTCCTCGGCGTCGGCATGCTCGGGAGCGGCCAGCTGCAGGCCCTCCAGGTGCACCTCGCCCTGGTGGGCGCGGCCATGGAACATGTTCACGTCGCCCAGGAAGCCGTAGACGAAGGGGCTGGCCGGGTGGTCCCAGACCTCCTGCGGCGAGCCGACCTGTTCGACCTTGCCGGCGTTCATCAGCACCACGCGGTCGGCCACCTCGAGGGCCTCCTCCTGGTCGTGCGTCACGAAGATGCTGGTCACATGGAGTTCGTCATGCAGGCGGCGCAGCCAGCGGCGCAGCTCCTTGCGCACCTTGGCATCGAGGGCGCCGAAGGGCTCGTCGAGCAGCAGCACCTTGGGCTCCACCGCCAGGGCGCGGGCCAGCGCGATGCGCTGGCGCTGGCCGCCCGAGAGCTGCGAGGGGAAGCGGTCGGCCAGCCAATCGAGCTGCACCAGCTTCAGCAGCTCCATCACCTTGGCCTTGATCTGCGCCTCGCTGGGGCGCAGGTGGCGCGGCTTGACGCGCAGGCCGAAGGCCACGTTCTCGAACACCGACATGTGCCGGAACAGCGCGTAGTGCTGGAACACGAAGCCGACCTGGCGATCGCGCACGTGCACGTCGGTGGTGTCCTCGCCGGAGAACAGGATGCTGCCCTGCCCCGCCGACTCCAGGCCCGCGATGATGCGAAGCAGCGTGGTCTTGCCGCAGCCCGAGGGGCCCAGCAGGGCGACCAGCTCGCCGGAGTCGATGTGGAGGGAGACGTCGCGCAGGGCGTGGAAGTCGCCGAATTGCTTGCTGACGTTGCGGATCTCGATACTCATTGGGCCCCCACGCTCGTCATTTCATGTACATCGCTGCCCCCCGAGGGGGTGCGAACTTGCTTGAGGCGGCTCTGCGCTGCGTTCATGCTGCTTCCTGCGTCAGGACGGGCCGCTCCGGCGGCAGTTCCGCCGCGGCCTTCATTTCTCGTTCATGCTTCCACTCGGCCACCGACTTGATCACCAGGGTGACCACGGCCAGCAGGGCGAGCAGGGAGGCCACGGCGAAGGCCGCGACCGACTGGTACTCGTTGTAGAGGATCTCCACGTGCAGCGGCATGGTGTTGGTCTGCCCGCGGATATGGCCGGAGACCACCGACACCGCGCCGAACTCGCCCATGGCGCGCGCGTTGCACAGGATGACGCCGTAGATCAGGCCCCACTTGATGTTGGGGAGCGTCACATGCCAGAAGGTCTGCCAGCCCGAGGCGCCCAGCACGATCGCGGCCTGCTCCTCGTCGTTGCCCTGCGCCTGCATCAGCGGGATCAGCTCGCGCGCGATGAAGGGGAAGGTCACGAAGACCGTGGCCAGCACGATGCCCGGCACCGCGAAGACGATCTTGATCCCCTGCGACTCCAGCCACGGCCCCAGCCAGCCCTGCGCGCCGAAGACCAGCATGTACATCAGGCCGGCGACGACGGGGGAGATGGAGAACGGCAGGTCGACCAGGGTGGTCAGGAAGGCCTTGCCCTTGAACTCGTACTTGGCGATGCACCAGGCCGCGGCGACGCCGAAGACCAGGTTCAGCGGCACCGAGATCGCGGCCGTGACCAGCGTGAGCTTGATCGCGGCCCAGGCATCGGGCTCGCGCAGGCCCTCGAGGTAGGCGCCGAAGCCCTTGCGCAGCGCCTCGGTGAAGACCGCCGCCAGCGGCAGCAGCAGGAACAGCGCGATGAAGACCAGCGCGACCCCGGTGAGCGTCCAGCGCACCCAGGCCGATTCGGTGGTGGTGATGTGCTTGCCCTGGCTCATGGTTGCCCCCACGCTTGGCACTTCGTGTCCTGCGCTGCCCCCCGAGGGGGCGCGAGCTTGCTTGGGGCGGCCCTGCGCTGCGCTCTCATGCGCCCCCCGAGCGTTTGCGCTGCCAGGACTGCAGCGAGTTGATCACGAGCAGCATCAGGAAGGACATGAGCAGCATGACCACGGCCACCGCGGTGGCGCCGGCGATGTCGTACTGCTCCAGCTTGCCGATGATGATCAGGGGCACGATTTCCGAGACCATGGGCATGTTGCCGGCGATGAAGATGACGGAGCCGTACTCGCCCAGCGCGCGGGCGAAGGCCATGGCGAAGCCGGTGAGCAGCGCCGGCGCGATGGCCGGGAAGATCACCTTGGCGAAGGTCTGCCAGCGGGTGGCGCCCAGCGACATGGCGGCCTCCTCGAGCTCGCGCTCGGTGTCCTCCAGCACGGGCTGCACGGTGCGCACCACGAAGGGCAGGCCGATGAAGATCAGCGCGATCACCACGCCGTTCGGGTTGAAGGCCAGCTGGATGCCGTGCGGCTCCAGGTACTGGCCCACCCACCCGTTGCCGGCGAGCAGCGCGGTCAGCGAGATGCCGGCCACCGCGGTGGGCAGCGCGAACGGCAGGTCCACCAGGGCGTCGACGATGCGCTTGCCCGGGAACGAGTAGCGCACCAGCACCCAGGCCACGAGCAGGCCGAAGACCACGTTCACCGCGGCGGCGAACAGCGAGGCGCCGAACGTGAGCTTGTAGGCCGCCATCACGCGCGGCGAGCTCACCGCCTCCCAGAACTGGGCGCCCGAGAGCGTGAGGCTCTTGAGGACCAGGGCCGCAAGGGGAATGAGGACGATCAGGCTCAGGTACACCAGCGTGTAGCCGAGCGTCAAATTGAAGCCGGGCAGCACCTTGCGGGTGCCGCCCGGCGTGGGCGTGGCGGCCATCGACTTACTTGACGGTGTAGATCTTGTCGAACTGGCCGCCGTCGTTGAAGTGCACCTTCTGGGCCTCGCTCAGGGAGCCGAACAGCTCCTGCACGGTGAACAGGGGGATCGGCTTGAAGGCCGACGCGTACTTCTTCAGGACCGCGGCGTTGCGCGGGCGGATGTTGTGCTTGGCGGCGATCTCCTGGCCTTCCTCGGAGTAGAGGAAGTCGAGGTAGGCCTTGGCCAGCTCGCCGGTGCCCTTCTTGGCCACGGTGCGCTCGACGATGGCGACCGGGTTCTCGGCGACGATGCTGATCGACGGGTAGACGATGTCCACCTTGTTGGCGCCGAACTCCTTGTCCACGGACACGACCTCGGACTCGAAGGTGATCAGCGCGTCGCCGATGTTGCGTTGCAGGAAGGCGGTGGTGGCGTCACGGCCGCCGCGGGCCAGCACCGGCACGTTCTTGAACAGCTTGCCGACGAACTCGGCGGCCTGGGCGTCGGAGCCGCCCTTCTTCTTGATGTAGCCCCAGGCGGCCAGGTAGGCGTAGCGGCCGTTGCCGCCGGTCTTCGGGTTGACGACCACGACCTTCACGTCGGGGCGGATCAGGTCTTCCCAGTCCTTGATGTTCTTCGGGTTGCCGTTGCGGGTCAGGAACAGCATCGTCGACGTGGTCGGCGCGGCGTTGTTCGGGAATTTCTTCGCCCAGTCCTTGGCGACCACGCCCTTTTCGGCGAGGAACTCGATGTCGGTGGTGGTGTTGAAGGTGACCACGTCGGCATCGAGGCCGTCGGCCACGGCGCGGGCCTGGGCGGAGGAGCCGCCATGGGCCTGGTCGACCTTCACGTCCTTGCCGGTGGCCTTCTTGTAGGCGGGGATGAAGGCGGTGTTGATGTCCTTGTAGAACTCGCGGGCCACGTCGTAGGAGACGTTCAGCAGGGTCTGCTGCGCGAAGGCGGCGCCGCTGGCGGCGAAGGCCAGGGCCGCGACGAGGGTCTTCAGTTGCTTCTTCATGGCGTTCTCTCTCTCTCGATATCACTTGTTCGGTTGCGGGGTCAGGCGCAGGTAGGGCTTGACGGTGCGGTAGCCCCTCGGGAAGCGCTGGGCGATCTCGGCCGGGTCCTGCAGGCTGGGGACGATGACCACGTCGTCGCCATCCTGCCAGTTCACCGGCGTGGCGACCTTGTGGTTGTCGGTCAGTTGCAGCGAGTCGATCACGCGCAGGACTTCGTCGAAGTTGCGGCCGGTGGACGCAGGATAGGTGAAGGTGGCGCGAATGACCTTCTTCGGGTCGATGATGAACACGCTGCGCACCGTGGCATTGGCCAGCGAGTTGGGGTGGATCATGTCATACAGCAGGGCCACCTTCCGGTCGGCGTCGGCCAGGATCGGGAAGTTGACGGTGGCGCCCTGCGTCTCGTTGATGTCCTTCACCCAGGCGCTGTGCGACTCCAGCGGGTCGATCGACAGGGCCAGCGCCTTCGCGCCGCGGCGGGCGAACTCGCCGGCCAGCGCCGCGGTCCTGCCCAGCTCGGTGGTGCACACGGGGGTGAAGTCGGCGGGGTGCGAGAACAGCACCACCCAGGAATCACCGGCCCACGGGTGGAAGTGGATGGGGCCTTCGGTCGAATCCTGGACGAAGTCCGGGGCGGTGTCGCCCAGTCGAAGCGTGGCCATTTCTTCCCTTTCGTATATCAAGACCCGGGATTGTGGCGATTTGGTTATGAAAGACCAACGAACATCTCGTTGTTTGCTTATCCGGCGCATTGAATGAAGCGGCGCCCGCCAGGCTCGGGGGCTGCCTGCGCGCGCGGGCCTCACAGCAGCGGCCGCAGCTCCCGGGCCGCGTCCTGCAGCACCGGCAGCAGGTCGCGGCGCAGCGCCCCGCCCTCGGCGCGCTGGGCGCCGGCCACCACGTTCAGCGCGGCGACGGTGCGGCCCCGGGCATCCCGCAGCGGCACGGCCAGGGCGTAGACGCCGAGTTCGTGCGACTGCGCCGCCTCGCTGAAGTCCTGCGCCCGCACCGCCTCGATCTCCGCGCGGAAGGCCTTGGGCTCGGTCACGGTGTGGGCGGTCAGGCGGGCCAGGGAGCGGCCCTTGAGCCAGGCGGTGAACTGGGCCTTGGGCAGGGCCGCCAGCAGCACCCGGCCGGTGGACGTGGCATGGGCCGGCAGACGCGCGCCCAGGTGCACGCCATAGGCCAGCACCCGGGTCGGCCCGCCCCGGGCGACGATGACCACCTCGTCGTCGTCCAGCAGCGCCGCCGAGAAGGACTCGCCGGTCTGCGCCGCCAGCCGGTTCAGGGTCGGCTGCAGGGCCCGCGGCAGGCGGGACGAGGCCATGTAGCTGCCGGAGAAGCGCAGCACCTTGGGCGCCAGCCAGAAATGGCTGCCGTCGGTCTCGAGGTAGCCCAGGTGGGCCAGCGTGAGCAGGTGGCGGCGCGCCGCGGCCCGCGGGATGCCGGCGCGCTCGGCGGCCAGCGTGGCGTTGAGCCGCTGGCGCTCGGTGTCGAAGCTTTCCAGCACCGCCATGCCCCGGGCGATGCCCTCGATGAAATCCGCCTTCGCGATCGCCATGCCCGGCCCTCCATGTCCTTTGCACGATCATCGTGCAAACGGGGCAATGATCGCACAACACCTCGGGATGCGGCGCCGGAAGGCGGCGCGGCGTGCCTACAGTAGCGGGTTCCAAGGAGACATCACCATGCGCACCCAGGTTGCCATCATCGGCGCGGGCCCGTCGGGCCTGCTTCTCGGCCAGCTGCTTCACAAGGCCGGCATCGACAACATCATCCTCGAGCGCCAGACCGGCGAGTACGTGCTGGGCCGCATCCGCGCCGGCATCCTCGAGCAGGTCACCGTGGACCTGGTGCGCGAGGCCGGCGTGGCCGCGCGCATGGACAGGGAAGGCATCATCCACCACAGCATCGAGCTGGTGTTCGGCGGCAAGCGCCACCCCATCGACGTGCACGGCCTCACCGGCGGCAAGGTGGTGACCGCCTACGGCCAGACCGAGCTGACCCACGACCTGATGGACGCCCGCGCCGCCGCCGGCCTGACCACGGTCTACGAGGCCAGCGACGTGCAGCTGCACGACTTCGACGGCGCCAGCCCGAAGGTCACCTACAGGAAGGACGGCCAGTCGTTCACGCTGGAGTGCGATTTCATCGCCGGCTGCGACGGCTTCCACGGCGTCGCGCGCGCCTCGGTCAAGGACCGCGTCACCGAGTACGAGAAGGTCTACCCCTTCGGCTGGCTGGGCCTGCTGGCCGACACCCCGCCGGTGTCGCCGCACGCCATCGTCTACGGCAACAGCGAGCGCGGCTTCTCCCTGTGCTCCATGCGCAGCATGACCCGCTCGCGCTACTACGTGCAGGTGCCGCTGACGGACAAGGTCGAGGACTGGAGCGACGAGCGCTTCTGGAACGAGCTGAAGTCCCGCGTCGACCCCGAGCTGGCCGCGAAGATCGTCACCGGCCCGAGCATCGAGAAGAGCATCGCGCCCCTGCGCAGCTTCGTGGCCGAGCCGCTGCGATTCGGCAAGCTGTTCCTGGCGGGCGACGCCGGCCACATCGTGCCGCCCACCGGCGCCAAGGGCCTGAACCTGGCCGCCACCGACGTGAAGTACCTCTCCGGCGCCTTCATCGAGTACTACAAGGACAAGAGCGCGCAGGGCATCGACACCTACTCCGAGCGCTGCCTCAAGCGCATCTGGAAGGCCGAGCGCTTCTCCTGGTGGATGACGAAGCTGATGCACCACTTCCCCGAGGACTCGCCGATCGACCGCAAGCTTCAGGAAGCCGAACTCGCTTACCTGGTGAACTCGAAGGCGCTGTCCACCGCGATGGCCGAGAACTACGTCGGCCTGCCGCTGTGAGGCGGGCGGCGGCCTCGCCTCTGTCAAGGCGATGACGGTCACGGCGCGCCGGCTTTGGTAGCCTGCGCGCCATGACCGCTTCCGCCCTGCCCCCGCGTCCCCTCGCGGGCCTGCGAATCCTCAGCCTCGCCCTGAACCTGCCGGGCCCCGCCGCCCTGATGCGGGCGCGCGCACTGGGGGCCGAGTGCACCAAGCTCGAGCCGCCCGCCGGCGACCCGATGCGGCACTACAGCCCGCAGGCCTACGCCGACCTGCACGCGGGCGTGACCGTCCTGGCCGCCAACCTCAAGACCGGCGAGGGCCAGGCCCTGCTGCACGAGCACCTGGCCCGCAGCGACCTGCTCCTCACCTCCTTCCGCCCCTCGGCCCTGGCGCGCCTGGGCCTGGGGTGGGAGGCGCTGCACGCGCGCCATCCGGGCGTGAGCCATGTGTCCATCGTGGGCGCGCGGGGTGAAGCCGCCGAGGTGCCGGGGCACGACCTGACCTACCAGGCCGAGCACGGGCTGGTCACCGGCCTGGCGCTGCCGGCGACGCTGTACGCCGACATGGGCGGCTCGCTGATGGCGATGGAGGCGATCCTGCAGGCGGCGCTGGCACGCGGCGGCGAGGGCCGCGCGTTCGAGGTCGGGCTGGCCGAGGCGGCGGAGTACCTCGCCCTGCCGCGCCGCTGGGGCCTGACCACCGCGGGCGCCACCATCGGCGGCGGACACGCGGGCTACCAGGTCTACGCCTGCGCCGACGGCCGCGTGGCGGTGGCGGCCCTGGAGCCGCATTTCGCGAAGGCGCTGTGCGAGGCGGCGGGCCTCACGGCCGACGACCCGCAGGCGATGGCATTGCCGGCCACCCGCGAGGCGCTGGCGGCGTTCTTCGCCGGCCGCACCCGCGCCGAGCTCGAGGCGCTCGCGCACCGGCACGACCTGCCGCTGCACACCCTGCCGGCCTGAGGCTGCCGGCCCGGACTTCAGCGCGGCTTGCGCGGCGCGCCGGCGCGCGGCTTGGCTGCGCCGGTGACCCGCGGCGGCAGGCCGGTGTGCTGGGTCAGCACCTGGCCCTTGCGCGGGGCGGCGCGCGCCGTGGTGCCGGGCGCCGGCCGGGCCTGGGCCGGCTGCGCGGAGGCCGAAGCCGCCGAGGACGGCGTGGAGTTCTTGCGGCGCGCGCTCTGGTAGCTGCCGTCCGTGGCCGGCTGGTAGCTGGGGATCAGGTGGTGCTTGCCGTTGCCGATCAGGTCGGCACGGCCCATGGCCTTGAGCGCCTCGCGCAGCAGCGGCCAGTTGTTCGGGTCGTGGTACCGCAGGAAGGCCTTGTGCAGGCGGCGACGGCGCTCGCCGCGCACCACATCCACCGCGTCCTCCTCGCGCAGCGCGCGGTGCACCTTGCGCAGCGTGTTGCGGCCCGAGTGGTACATGGCGGTGGCGGTGGCCATGGGGCTGGGGTAGAACGTCTGCACCTGGTCGGCGCGGAAGCCGTTCTTCTTCAGCCACAGGGCCAGGTTCATCATGTCCTCGTCGCTGGTGCCCGGGTGCGCCGCGATGAAGTACGGGATCAGGAACTGCTTCTTGCCCGCCTCGGCCGAGAACTTCTCGAACATCGACTTGAAGCGGTCATAGGTGCCGATGCCCGGCTTCATCATCTTGGACAGCGGGCCCTGCTCGGTGTGCTCGGGCGCGATCTTGAGGTAGCCGCCCACGTGGTGCTGCACCAGCTCCTTCACGTACTCGGGCGACTGCACCGCCAGGTCGTAGCGCAGGCCGGAGCCGATCAGGATCTTCTTGATGCCCTTGAGGCTGCGGGCGCGGCGGTACATGTGCACCAGCGGGCCGTGGTCCGTGGTGAGGTTCTGGCAGATGCCGGGGAACACGCAGCTGGGCTTGCGGCAGGCCGCCTCGATCTCCGGGGTGCGGCAGCCCAGGCGGTACATGTTGGCGGTGGGGCCGCCGAGGTCGGAGATGATGCCGGTGAAGCCCGCCACCTTGTCGCGGATCTCCTCGATCTCGTGGATCACCGAGTCCTCGCTGCGGCTCTGGATGATGCGGCCCTCGTGCTCGGTGATGGAGCAGAAGGTGCAGCCGCCGAAGCAGCCGCGCATGATGTTCACGCTGAAGCGGATCATCTCCCAGGCCGGGATCTTGGTCGCGCCGTCGTGGCTGCCGTTCTCGTCGGCGTAGGCGGGGTGCGGGCTGCGCGCATAGGGCAGGCCGAAGACATGGTCCATTTCCGCCGTGGTCAGCGGGATCGGCGGCGGGTTGATCCAGACGTCGCGGCCGTCATGGGCCTGGACCAGGGCGCGGGCGTTGCCGGGGTTGGTCTCCAGGTGCAGCACGCGGTTGGCGTGGGCATAGAGCACCGGGTCGGACTTGACCTGCTCGTACGACGGCAGCCGGATCACCGTGCGATCGCGCGGCGGCAGGCGGTGCTTGCCCGCGAGGGCGGGGTTCGCCACGAAGGTCAGGGGCTGCACGCCGGCGCCCTGCGGGTCGCCGCCCTCCTCCTTCGCGCACGACTTGCCCTGCGACTTCGCCTGGTCGGCAATGGTCATATAGGGGTTGATGTGCTCGTCGACGCGGCCGGGCTGATCCACTTCGGTGGAGTCGATCTCGAACCAGCCCTCGGGCGTCTCCCGGCGCACGAAGGCGGTGCCGCGCACGTCGGTGATCTGCGAGACCGGCTCGCGCGCGGCCAGGCGGTGGGCGACCTCGACGATGGCGCGCTCGGCGTTCCCGAACAGCAGCAGGTCGCACTTGGCGTCCACCACGATGGAGCGGCGCACCTTGTCCTGCCAGTAGTCGTAGTGGGCGATGCGGCGCAGGCTGCCCTCGATGCCGCCGACCACGATGGGCACGTCGTTCCAGGCCTCGCGGCACCGCTGCGAGTAGACGACGGCGGCGCGGTCGGGGCGCTTGCCGCCGACGTCGCCGGGGGTGTAGGCGTCGTCGCTGCGGATCTTCCGGTCGGCGGTGTACCGGTTGATCATGGAATCCATGTTGCCCGCGGTCACCCCGAAGAACAGGTTGGGCTTGCCCAGGACCTTGAACGGGTCGGCGCTTTGCCAGTCGGGCTGGGCGATGATGCCCACGCGGAAGCCCTGCGCCTCCAGCGTGCGGCCGATCACCGCCATGCCGAAGCTGGGGTGGTCCACGTAGGCATCGCCGGTGACGAGGATGATGTCGCAGCTGTCCCAGCCCAGCTGGGTCATCTCCTCCCGGGACATCGGCAGGAAGGGGGCCGTGCCGAAGCGCGCCGCCCAGTACTTGCGGTAGCTGGTGATCGGCTTGGCGGCGCGCGGGAACAGGGAGACGTCGAGAGGGGCGTTCATTCGGGGGGAGGTGGGGTCCGGCGCGCGCAAGCGGCGCGGCGGACCCGTGATTTTACCGGCGGGCCCCTGCCCCCACGGCGCCTGGGGCCGGCGTCAGGGCGCCAGCCGCAGCTGGCCGCGAATTTCGCCGGGCGGGTGGGCCGCGGTGTGCAGGTTCACGTAGTAGAGCCCGGCGAGCAGGTCGCCGGCCTGGGTGGGGTTGAGGGTGGCGGTGCCGCTGAGGGAGCCGTCGGCGGCGGGCGAGAACGGCACCACCACCGGGGCGTTGGCGCCGGGGCCGGCCGGACCGTGGATGTGGGCGCCGATCACCGGCCCGGACAGGCCGCTGTAGGTCACCTTGTAGGTCAGCACCCGGGTGTCCTTGTCGAAGCGCACTTCGGCCGTGCCGGTGCCCGGGCGGGTGTTCGGCGGCACTTCCTGGGCGCCGCTGAGGGAGGCGGTGAGCATCACCGCCTGCGCGCCCATGGCCCGGTGCATCCCGCCGCCGTAACCGGGCTGGCCCGCCGCGTGGCCATGGTGGTGGCCCATGGTGTGGCCGGCGCAGGCCGCCAGGCCCAGGGCCGACGCCGCAGCGGCGGCCACGAGGAGGGAACGAGTCACAACGCGAGAGGAGATCATGGCTGCACCTTTCTTGCCGGTCGGGCCGCGATGATGTCACGCGCCGCGACCGGCACGCAACCGCCTCAGCGCGCGGACTGCGAGTTGGCGATCAGCCTGTCGACGAGGGCGCCGAGCTGGCGGCGCTCGGCGGCGCTGAGGCAGCCGAAGACATCCTCGTTGCGCTGCGCGAGCACGCGCACGACGCGGCTCCAGGTGCGGCGCCCGGCGCCGGTGAGCGTGAGGACGACGCCGCGGGCATCGTCCCGGCAGGCGGCCTTGCGCACCAGCCCGCGCTCGCTCAGGGACTGGGCGGCGCGGCTGGCGGGTCCCTTGTGCAGGTTGGCATGCCGGGCCAGTTCGACCACCGACAGCGGCGCGAACCGCCCCACGGCGGCCAGGCAGCGCGCCTCGCCATGCGGCAGGTCCAGGGCGTCGGCCAGGGCATCGCCGGTGTCCTTCTCGGTCAGCTTGCCCAGGCGGTGCAGCCGCCACGTGAGCAGGTTCTCGGGCGCCAGGGCGTTGTCGGCAGCGGAAGGCATCGGGCGGGTCTCCTAGGGTGTGACGGCGGCAGGCAGGCCGGCCGCGGTGTCGCGCCAGCGGGGCCGGGCCCCAGGCCCGGCCGGCGGGACGGGCGCCAGCCAGGCTTGCGCCAGGCCGTCGCCCAGGAATTTCCCGGTCAGCAGGCCGGCATCGGGCCGGGCCTGGATCTCGTCGCGCAGGAGGGCGTAGGCCGGCGCGGACAGCACCAGCACGCCCGGGCCCGCGCCCGCGGTGGCCACGCGCGCCTGCCGGGCCTCGCCGCCCAGGAGGGTGCGCTCCCAGGCGCCCAGGCCGCGGAAGCGGGCCACCACGCAGGGGGCATGGTGCAGCCCCAGCCGAGCCTCGCGGCCCTCGGGGCGGGCCTGCAAAGCCAGCGCGGTGCGCAGGGCGGCGAGCGGGTGGTCGAACAGCAGGGCGGCCTCGGTGCGGCCATAGGCATCCAGCGCGCCGCCGCCGGCGGCGGCGAGGTCGGCGAGGCCGTCGAGGAAGGCCTGGCGCGCCGCGGCCTCGCCATTGAGCGGCGCGGCGTCGACCACCAGCAGCGTGGCGGCCTGGCAGCTGAAGCCGATGGTGGCCGCGCCCGCGCCATGGAACAACTGGTGCCAGGCCGTGGGCGACAGGTGCCGCGACAGCCGCTCGCCCAGGGCCTCCAGGTGCCGGGCCTGGCGCACCTCGCGGGCATGGCCCTCGACGCGGCGCACCACTTCCAGCGGGTCGACCGGCTTGGTCAGGTAGTCCACCGCGCCCAGGTCGCGGCCCAGGCGCTGCTGGTCCTCGCCGTCCAGGCTGGTGAGGAAGGCGACGGGGATGCCGGCGGTGGCGGGCTGCTGGCGCAGCCGGCGCAGGACCTCGTAGCCGTCCATGTCCGGCATGACGATGTCCAGCAGCACCAGGTCCAGGTCGGGCGCGGAGGCGGCCAGGGCCAGGGCCTCACGGCCGCTGCCGGCCTGCAGCACCTCGAAGCGGCCCTCGAAGAGGCGGGCCATGAGGTACAGGCTGTCGGGCGTGTCGTCCACGACCAGCAGCCGCGGCATTCGCGGCGGCACGGTCTCGGGGAACGCGGATTCGACGGCATCGTCCATGGTCCGCCGGATCAGACCACGGGCGGCGCCTTCCGCGCCTAGGGCACTGGCGCGGCCGGCTTAGGCCAAATCCCTAAGCGCGGCACGCCCCGAGCCCGGCGCGGCCGCCCGGCGCGAGGCATCAGGCATCAGGCACGCTGCGCGCCCTGCGAGCCCTGCTGGCCCGGACGCTCCCAGCCTTCCAGCCGCCACTGGCCGACGCGGTCCTCCAGACTCACGGCGCCCGCGTGCTCCATCACGTCGACCGCGTGGCGGGCCTCGTCGGCATCGCGCGCCTGCACCAGCAGCAGGCAGGTCCCCCGGCGCAAGGCCTCGGCATAGATGCCGGACTCGTCCGTGTGGCTCTCGAACAGGTTGGCGAAGAAGCTGCCGATGGACTCGAACACTCCCTGCTCGCGGTAGCCCGGCTTGCCGGGCCGCGGCTGCGACGGCCCGGCATGGGCCCGGAAGGCGGCGCCCGGCTCGGGCTGGAAGTGGATCTGGTCGCGCGGGATGCCGGCCTCGACGAGGCGCTCCGTGGCCAGGCGCGCGTTGGAGAGGTGGTCGAAGGTGGCGACGACGTTCTGCATGGCAATGGACTCCTCTGGGGTCGGTGCCCCAGTTCAACCTAGTCCGCCCCCCGCGCGGCCGCTGTCGGACACAGCCGCATTCGACGCCCTTTGCAAAGCACACCGCCGGTTGCCCCGGGCCGCGCCCGGCGGTGGCCCAATGGACGGCGACCGGCCGGCTGCGGCCGCTGCCGGCAAGGAGACCCCCATGCAACTGGACATCTACTGCCGGCCCGAGGCCGGCCAACGCGTTTCCTACCTGGCCGTGCCCGCGGGGCGGCCGATCCCACCCGAGGCCACCAGCACCGAGTGGCAGCAGCAGGCCCGTGCCCGCGAGCTGGACGAGGACGCGCCCGCGTTCGAGGAGTACGGCATCGACGCGCCGGGGCCGCAGCTGCGGGAAAAGGGCTACGCCATCACCGGGCTGGCGCGCCAGCCGCGGATGCCCGCCGAGGCGCAGGGACAGGCCTGAGCGCCGCGCGCAGGCCGGCCGCGCCGGGCTGAAGCGGCCGGGCCGGCCCGGTCCCGGGACCGCTCAGCCCGCTCGGTCCGCTCAGTCCAGCGAGATCTTCTGGTCGCGAATCAGCTTGTGCCAGCGGCGCGCCTCGGCGCGATTGAGGTCGGCGTACTGCTGCGGCGTGCTGCCCACCGGCTCGATGCCGAAGTCCACCAGCTTCTGGCGCACGGCAGGCTGCTGGATCGCCGCCGCGACCTGCCTCTGCAGCGCGCCCACCACGTCGGCCGGGGTGCCGGCGGGGGCCACCACGCCGACCTGCGCCGCGGCTTCCACGCCCTTGAAGCCGAGCTCGGCGAAGGTCGGGACATCGGGCAACTGCGCCAGGCGCGTGGCGTTGGCCACGGCCAGGGGGCGCACCTTGCCGCCCTTGATGAAGCCGGCGCCGGCGGCCAGGTCCACCATCATCGCGCCGACCTGGCCGCCGGCCAGGTCCGTCAGCGCCGGGGCGGCGCCGCGGTACGGGATGTGGACCATGTGCAGGCCGGCATTGACCTTGAGCAGCTCCATCGCCAGGTGGTGCGGGCTGCCCGCACCGGCGGAACCGTAGTTGATGCGGCCCGGGGCGGCCTTGGCCTTGGCGATGAAGTCGCGGGCGTCCTTCGCGTCCGAGCTGGGGCCGACCACCAGGATCATCGGGAAGCGGCCCATCAGGGTGACCGGCACCAGGTCCTTCTCGGGGTCGTACGAGAGCTTGGCGTACAGCGCCGGGTTGAACACCATGGTGCCGTTGTCGGCCGACATGACGGTGTAGCCGTCGGCCGCCGAGCGCGCCACCTCGGAGGCGGCGATGGCGGTGTTGCCGCCCGGCTTGTTGTCCACCAGCACGGACTGGCCGACCTGCGCCGACAGCTGCTGGCCGATGGTGCGCGCCAGGAAGTCCGAGCCGCCACCCGCCGGATAGGGCACGACCCAGCGGATCGGCTTGGCCGGGTAGTTCTGGGCATGGGCAGGCAGGGCGGCAGCGGCAACGGCGAGCGCAGCGATCAGGCCGGCGGCGTGGCGACGATTCAGCATCGGAGGACTCCTGGAAACAGGGGAGGACAGGGAAAGGCCGAACAGGCAGAATTCGCAATCATATTACGCATAGCGTAAATAAAGCCACACCGGATCTCTCCCAGTACCCATGCGAACCACGCCCCCGACGCCCGCCGCCGACCGCCGCCAGCGGGTCCAATCCGCCGAGACCGGCATGGTCATCCTCAAGTCCCTCGCCCGGCTGGGCGGGGCGGCCAGCCTCACCGCCATCGCGCAGGACGTGGAGGAAAGCGCCTCCAAGGTCCACCGCTACCTCTCCAGCCTCAGCCAGGAGGGGCTGGTGGCCCAGAACCCGGCCACGCAGCAGTACCACCTCGGGCCGGAGTGCATCCGCATCGGCCTGGCCGCCCTGCGCCAGTGCGACCCGGTGCGCATGGGCGAAGGCGCCCTGCTGCGGCTGCGCGAGTCCCTGCAGGTCACCAGCTTCATCGCGGTGCTCGGCAACCTGGGACCGACCGTGCTGCGCATCGAGGAACCCTCGCTACCCGTGACGGTCAACATGCGCGCCGGCTCGGTCCTGCCCGTCCTGTGGTCGGCCACTGGCCAGGTCTTCCTGGCCTTCCGGGACGACGCCGACATGCAGGCCAAGGCCGAGTCGGAGTACGCCACCGGCACGCCCGAGCAGCGCTCCCACCTGGACGCGCGCGACCCGATCGCCCCGCTGCGCCGCGCGATCCGCCAGCGCGGCTGCGCCATCGTCAACGACACCATGCTGCCGGGCATCAGCGCGGTCGCCGCGCCGATCTTCGACGCCCGCGGCCAGGTCTGCGCCGTGATCGCGGCGCTGGGCGCCAGCAACGGCTTCGATGCCCGCCCCGACGGCCGGATCTGTCCCCTGGTCATGCGCGAGGCGGCGGAGATCAGCGCCGCGATGGGCTTCGAGGCGCGTTGACGGTCGCCCTGCGACCGTGCAGGGCCTCACTTGATCATTTACGCATTGCGTAATAGTATTCCGCACTTTCCGCGCCGCCCCCCTCGCATGAACGCCATTCCCGCCCCGGCCACCGGCCGCTGCCCCGTCGACCACCAGGCCCTCGCCGGCCTGGCCGCCCCCAATGGCTGCCCGGTGAGCGCGAACGCAGCCGCCTTCAACCCGTTCGAGCCGGCCTACATGCAGGCGCCGGGCGAGTACCTGCGCTGGGCGCGCGAGCAGGAGCCGGTGTTCTGGAGCCCGCAACTGGGCTACTGGGTGGTGACGCGCTACGAGGACGTGAAGGCGGTGTTCCGCGACAACCTGCTGTTCTCCCCGGCCATCGCGCTGGAGAAGATCACGCCGGCCACGCCGCAGGTGATGGAGATCCTGCAGTCCTACGGCTTCGCGATGAACCGCACCATGGTCAACGAGGACGAGCCGGACCACATGGAGCGCCGCCGCCTGCTGATGGACGCCTTCCTGCCCGAGCGCCTGGTGGGCTACGAGCCCATGGTGCGGGCCCTGGCGCGCCAGTACATGGACCGCTTCATCGACAACGGCCGCGCCGACCTGGTGGGCGAGATGTTCTACGAGATCCCGCTGAACATCGCGCTGAAGTTCCTGGGCGTGCCCGACGACGGCGCCGAGCAGCTGCGGCAGTTCGCGGTGGCCCACACGCTGAACACCTGGGGCCGCCCCACGCCGCAGGAGCAGCTGGAGATCGCGCACAACGTCGGCCGCTTCTGGCAGACCGCGCAGGGCATCCTCGACGGGATGATGGCCCAGCCCGACGGCGAAGGCTGGATGTACGAGACCATCCGCCAGTACCGCAAGCACCCGGGCATCGTCACCCTGTCCTACCTGCGCTCGATGATGATGGCGATCCTGGCCGCGGCCCACGAGACCACCTCCAACGCCACGGCCAACGCGTTCATGACGCTGCTGTCGCACCGCCAGGCCTGGGAGGACATCTGCGCCAACCCGGCGCTGATCCCCAACGCCGTCGAGGAGTGCCTGCGCGTGGCCGGCTCCATCATCGCGTGGCGCCGCGTCGCCACCGCCGATGCCACCGTCGGCGGCGTCGCCATCCCCAAGGGCGGCAAGCTGCTGATCGTGCAGGCCTCGGCCAACTTCGACCCGCGCCACTTCGAGAATCCCGACGAGGTGGACGTCTACCGCGAGAGCGCGGTCGAACACCTCACCTTCGGCTACGGCGCCCACCAGTGCATGGGCAAGAACATCGGCCGCATGCAGATGCGCGTGTTCCTCGAGGAGTTCGCCCGGCGCCTGCCGCACATGCGCCTGGTCGAGGGCCAGGCGCCCGACTTCCTGCCGAACACCTCGTTCCGCGGCCCCGCCTCGCTGTGGGTGGAGTGGGACCCGGCGAAGAACCCCGAGCGCGCCGACCCGGCCGCGATGAAGGCGCCCAGCGCCTTCTACATCGGCCCGCCGGCCAAGGACACCATCACCCGCACGGTGGTCGTGCGCGAGAGGCACCGCGAGGGCGAGGACCTGGTCCGCCTGGTGCTCGCCGACCCGGCCGGCGCCGCCCTGCCCGCCTGGACCGCCGGCGCCCATGCCGACCTGATCGCCGGCGGCTTCCGCCGCAAGTACTCCCTGTGCGGGCCGGCGGATGCGCGCGGCACGCTGCAGGTGGTGATCCAGCGCGAGGAAGGCGGACGCGGCGGCTCGCGCCATTTCTGCGACGCGCTCGCGCCCGGCGACACGCTGCAGCTCGCCGGCCCCAAGAACCTGTTCCGCCTGGACGAGACCGGCAGCCGCTTCGTGCTCATCGCCGGCGGCATCGGCATCACGCCCATGCTCGCCATGGCCGACCGCCTCAAGCGCCTGGGCAAGCCCTACGAGATCCACTACGCCGGCCGCTCCCGCGACCGGATGGCGCTGCTGTCCCGCCTGGAGCAGGACCATGCGGACCGCCTCACGCTCTACCTCAAGGCCGATGGCCGGCGCATGGCGCTGCCCGCGATCCTCGCGCAGGTCGACGCCGGCACCCGGGTCTACGCCTGCGGGCCCGACCGGCTGATCACCGAGCTCGAGGCGATGAGCGAGGCCTGGCCCGAGGGCGTGCTGCGCTTCGAGCATTTCCACGCCGAGGGCTCGGCGCTGGACCCGGCCAGGGAGCACGCCTTCACCGCCACGCTGAAGGACTCGGGCGTCGAGGTCGCGGTGCGCGCCGACCAGACCCTGCTGCAGGCCCTGCAGGCCGCCGGCTTCGACGTGCCCTGCGACTGCGGCGAGGGCCTGTGCGGCACCTGCGAGGTGGGCGTCGTCGAGGGCGCGGTGGACCACCGCGACAAGGTGCTCACCAAGTCCGAGCGCGCCGCCAACGACCGCTTGCTGGCCTGCTGCTCGCGGGCCGCCGGCCAGGCCATCGTCCTGGCCCTCTGATTTTTTCCAAGGAGAAGGAGATAGACATGTTGATCCAGAAGATCCACCACGTGGCCTACCGCTGCAAGGACGCCAAGGAGACGGTGGAGTGGTACGAGAAGCACCTGGGCATGAACTTCGTGCTGGCGATCGCCGAGAACGAGGTGCCCTCGACCAAGCAGCCCGACCCGTACATGCACATCTTCCTGGATGCGGGCAACGGCAACATCCTGGCGTTCTTCGAGCTGCCGGGCCAGCCGGAGATGGGCCGCGACCCCAACACCCCGGCGTGGGTGCAGCACCTGGCGCTGAAGGTCGACAGCCTGGAGACGCTGCTGGCCACCAAGGCCAGGCTGGAGGCCGCGGGCATCGAGGTGCTCGGCCCGACCAACCACACGATCTTCAAGAGCATCTACTTCTTCGACCCCAACGGCCACCGCCTGGAGCTGGCGGCCGACGTGGGCACGCCCGAGATGCTGCAAAAGCTGGACGCGTGCAAGCGCGAGATGCTCGAGGAGTGGAGCCGCACCAAGCGCGCGCCCAAGCACGCCGCGTGGATGCATGATGGCTCGCACGCCTGAGGGAGCCGGCAGTCCCATGAGCCTGTTGAACGAGACCCACGACCCGGCGCTGCGCAGCTGGGTGGCCAGCGCGAATGCGCCTGGCGGCGACTTCCCGATCCAGAACCTGCCTTTTGCGGTGTTCCGCCGCGCCGGCGAGCCCTGGCGCGGCGGCGTGGCCATCGGCGATGCGATCGTCGACCTGGCCGCCGTGGCGAAGGCGGGCGTGTTCACCGGCCCGGCCGGCGAGGCGGCGCAGGCCGGCGCGCAGGACAAGCTCAACGCCCTGATGGCGCTGGGCCCGCGGGCCTGGGGCGCATTGCGCCTGGCGCTGTCGCGGGCGCTGCGCGAGGGCGCGCCGCAGCAGGCCGCCCTGGCCGCCTGCCTGGTGCCGCAAAAGGACGTGGCCTACGACGTGCCCGCGCGCATCGGCGACTACACCGACTTCTACACCTCGGTCCACCACGCCACCAACATCGGCCGCCAGTTCCGGCCGGACCAGCCGCTGCTGCCCAATTACAAGTGGGTGCCCATCGGCTACCACGGGCGGGCCTCGAGCATCGGCATCTCCGGCGAGTCCTTCCACCGGCCGGTGGGCCAGACGATGCCGCCGGGCGCGAGCGCGCCGGTGTTCGGCCCGTGCAAGCGGCTGGACATCGAGCTGGAGATGGGCGTGTTCATCGGCCCGGGCAATGCCAAGGGCGAGGCCATCCCCATGCAGCAGGCCGAGGACCATGTGTTCGGCATGTGCCTGTTCAACGACTGGTCGGCGCGCGACATCCAGGGCTGGGAGTACCAGCCGCTCGGCCCGTTCCTGTCCAAGAACTTCGGCAGCACGATCTCGCCGTGGGTGGTGACGATGGCGGCACTGGCGCCGTTCCGCGTGCCGTTCACGCGGCCCGAGGGCGACCCGCAGCCGCTGCCGTACCTGGACAGCGAGGCCAACCGCGCCCAGGGCGCGCTGGACATCCAGCTGCAGGTGCTGCTGCAGACTCCGCGCATGCGCGCACAGGGCGACGCCGGCGCGAGCATCTGCCGCACCAGCTACCGCCATGCCTATTGGACGGTGGCCCAGATGGTGGCCCACCACACGGTGGGCGGCTGCAACCTGCAGCCGGGTGACCTGTTCGGCACCGGCACGCTGTCGGGCCCGACGCTGGACCAGGCCGCGGCGCTGATCGAGCTGACGGTGGGCGGCAAGCAGCCGCTGCAGCTGCCCGGCGGCGAGACCCGCACCTGGCTGGAGGACGGCGACGCCGTGACCCTGCGCGGCTGGTGCGAGAAGCCCGGCGCCGCGCGCATCGGCTTCGGCGACTGCACCGGCACCGTGCTGCCCGCGCGCGAGGCCTGAGGCCTGGGACGGGCGGGCCCGTCCGGGACACCCTAGCATCGGGGGGTCCATGGCCGCCCTGCTCCCGCCTGCACCTGAACCCGCCGCCGCACCCGCCGCCGAGCCCGGCCTGACCGTGGCCGTGCGGACCCTGTGCGGCTTCACCGCCCGCGCGGGGGACCTGGACCTGCGCTTCACCCCCTCGCCCACCGGGCTCCAGGGCCTCCTGGGCCACCAACTGGTCGCGGGCCGCCGGCCGGCGAGCTACCAGGCCGAGATCCCGCTGCAGTCCGACTGGGGCCCGCTGCGGGTCCGCGGCCGCGCGGACGGCTTCGACCCGGTGGCCGGGCGCCTCGAGGAGGTCAAGACCCACCGCGGCGACCTCGCCCGCCAGCCCGCCAACCACCGCGCCCTGCACTGGGCCCAGGCCAGGGTCTACGGCGCGATGCTCTGCGAGGCCCGCGGCCTGCCCGCCCTCACCCTGGCCCTGGTCTACCTGGACCTGGGCAGCGGCGAGGAAACGGTGATCGAGGAGGCCCACGACGCCGCCTCGCTGCGCGCCTTCTTCGAGGCCCAGTGCCGGGCCTATGTCGCGTGGGCCCGCCAGGAGGCTGCCCACCGCGCCGCCCGCGACGCCGCGCTCGCGCAATTGCCCTTTCCCCACGCCGCGTTCCGCCCCGGCCAGCGCGAGCTCGCCGAGGCCGTGTGGCGCGCGGCGCGCCAGGGCCGCAGCCTGATGGCGCAGGCCCCCACCGGCATCGGCAAGACCGTCGGCACCCTGTTCCCCCTGCTGCGGGCGCTGCCGGCCCAGGGGCTGGACCGCGTCTTCTTCCTCGCCGCCAAGACCCCGGGCCGCCAGCTCGCGCTCGACGCCCTGGCCCGCCTGCGCACGCCCCAGGGCCTGCCGCTGCGGGTACTGGAACTCACCGCCCGCGAGAAGGCCTGCGAGCACCCGGACAAGGCCTGCCACGGCGAGTCCTGCCCGCTGGCCCAGGGCTTCTACGACCGCCTGCCGGCCGCCCGCGCCCAGGCGCTCGCGGCCGGCACCGCCGACCAGGCCACGCTGCGCGAGGTCGCCCGCGCGCACGCGGTCTGTCCCTACTGGCTCTCGCACGAGCTGGCCCGCTGGGCCGACGTGGTGGTGGGCGACTACCACTACGTCTACGACACCAGCGCCCTGCTCCACGCGCTGGCGCAGGACCAGGCGTGGCGGGTGGCGGTGCTGGTGGACGAAGCCCACAACCTCCTCGAGCGGGCGCGCGGCATGTACACCGCCACGCTGCACGAGCTGCAGCTGCGGGGCCTGCGCAAGCGGGCCCCGGCGGCCCTGGCCAAGCCGCTGGACAAGCTGGCCCGCGCCTGGCGCGAGGCGGTCCGCGACCAGGCCTGCGACTACGTCGCCAGCGACGCGCTGCCCGATCGCCTGGTGAAGGCCCTGCAGCTGGCCGCAGCGGCGATCTCGGACCACCTGGCCGAGACGCCTCCCGGCGCGCCGGATGCCGCCGCCGCCGACCTGCAGCAGTTCCTCTTCGATGCCCTGGCCTTCACCCGGCTGGCCGAGACCTTCGGGCCGCACTCGGTGTTCGACATCACACGCGCGGCCGGAGGCGGGATCGGCCGCGGCAAGCCCGCCACCGTGCTGTGCATCCGCAACCTCCTGCCCGCGCCGCACCTGGCGCCGCGCTTCGCCGCCGCCCATGCCACGGTGCTGTTCTCCGCCACCCTCGGCCCGCCGGCGTTCTGCCGCGACACGCTGGGCCTGCCCGCCGACACGGTGTGGGTCGAGGTGGACTCGCCCTTCGAGGCCCACCAGCTCGAGGTGCGCCTGGCGCCGCGCATCTCCACCCGCTGGGCCGACCGGGCCCGCTCGGTCGGCCCGATCGCCGACCTCATCGCGCGCCAGTACGCCGAGCGCCCGGGCAACTACCTGGCCTTCTTCAGCAGCTACGAGTACCTGGGCGCGGTGGCGGCCCGCCTCGCGCAGGACCACCCCGGGGTGCCGCAGTGGCAGCAGTCGGCCGGAATGCGCGAGGAGGCGCGGCGCGAGTTCGTCGCCCGCTTCGAGCCCGGCGGGCGCGGCGTGGGCTTCGCGGTCCTGGGCGGCAGCTTCGGCGAGGGCATCGACCTGCCCGGCGACCGGCTGGTGGGCGCCTTCGTCGCCACCCTCGGCCTGCCCCAGGTCAATCCGGTGAACGAGCTGCTGCGGGGCCGCCTGCAGGCCGCCTTCGGCCAGGGCTTCGACTACGCCTACCTCTACCCGGGCCTGCGCAAGGTGGTGCAGGCCGCCGGCCGCGTGATCCGCACCCGGGAGGACCGCGGCGTGGTCTGGCTGATCGACGACCGCTTCTGCCGCCCCGAAGTGCGCGCCATGCTGCCGCGCTGGTGGCGGCCGCAGGTGGCCGGCTGAGCCTCAGAACTCGGGTTATTACGGATTCGGCGACAATTCGGCGCTTTTTTGCCTGAATCCCGATCCCCTGGAGCCTGAGCCCCCATGGCCGACCCCATCGTCCTCTTCTTCCTTCTCGGCCTGCTTGCACGCCTGGTGCGCAGCGACCTGAAACTGCCCGACGGGCTGTACGACATCCTGTCCTTCTACCTGCTGCTGGCCATCGGCCTCAAGGGCGGCGTTGAACTGAGCCGCCAGCCCCTGGGCGAGCTGCTGCCCGAGGTGGCCGGCTGCCTGGCCCTGGGCGCGGCCATTCCCTTCATCCTGGTGCCGGTGCTGCGCGGGCTGGGCTTCAACCGCGCCGACAGCGCCTCGCTGGCCGGCCACTACGGCTCGGTGAGCGTGGTGACCTTCGCGGTCTCCGCGGCCTATGTGCAGAAGTCCGGGCTCGCGCTCGAGCCGCACGCCGCCCTGTGGGTCGCGCTGATGGAGGCCCCCGGCCTGGTCACCGCCATCTTCCTGGCCCGCTGGCCCCGCCAGGGCAGCGAAACGACGCCCTGGGCGCAGCTCGGGCATGACGTGTTCCTCGGCAAGTCGGTCCTGCTGCTGGTGGGCGGCCTGCTGATCGGCGCGGCCGCGGGCGACAGCGGCATGGCGGCGATGCAGGCCGTCTTCATCGATCCCTTCAAGGGCGTGCTGGCGCTGTTCCTGCTGGAGCTGGGCCTGGTGGTGGGCGAGCGCCTGCCCGAGATCCGCCGCTACGGCCTGCGGCTGGTGGGCTTCGCCCTGCTGGCGCCCCCGGCGCTGGCGCTGGCAGGCGCCGGCACCGGCCTGCTGCTGGACCTGACCCCGGGCGGCGTGGCCCTGCTGGCGACGCTGGCCGCCAGCGCCAGCTACATCGCGGCGCCCACCGCCATGCGCATCGCGGTCAGCGAGGCCAACTCGGCGCTCTCGATCACCGCGGCGCTGGCCATCACCTTCCCGTTCAACCTGCTGGTGGGCATCCCGCTGTACGTGCAGCTGGCGCGCTGGCTCACGGCCTGACCGGCTGATCGCCTGGCCCGGGGCGCGGGGCGGCCTCCGCGGCCGCAGGGTTACCGGAGCCAAGTCACGAAACAAAGCCCACGGCCGGGAACGCCGGGCCCGGGGCCGGCGGTGCGCGCCACTACACTGGCCGCACCCCACCCGGGACGCCCCCATGGCGCAGCCGCCCCCGACGCCGCCCCCGCCTCCCGCCGCCCCGCCCGGCCCCGCGGGCGCGCCCCCGCCGGGCCGCCCGCCCGACACCGAGTTCCTGGCCACCCTGGCCCACGAGCTGCGCAACCCGCTGGCGCCGCTGCGCAACGGCCTGCATGTCCTGCGGCACACCGGCGACCCGCACACGCGGGGGCGCACCCTGGCGATGATGGACCGGCAGGTCACGCACCTGAGCCGACTGGTCGAGGACCTGCTGGACATGTCCCGCCTGCGCGCCGGCAAGCTGGCCCTGCGGCGCCAGCGCGTGGACCTGCGCGACGCGATCCAGCACGCCACCGAGATCAGCGAGCCGCAGATCCGCGATGCCGGGCATGCCTTCGAGCTGGACCTGCCCGACGCGCCGCTGTGGGTCGACGGCGACGACACCCGCCTGTGCCAGGTGCTGTCGAACCTCCTGAACAACGCGGCGCGCTACACCCCGCGCGGCGGGCATATCGGCCTGCGCGCCTGGGAAGAGCCGGGACTGGCGGTGGTGCAGGTCCGGGACGACGGCATCGGCATCCCGCCCGAGGCCCTGCCTCGCATCTTCCGCATGTTCGCGCAGCTGCCTGCCGGCGGCGCCCAGCGCGACGCGCCGCGCGCCGGCCTGGGCATCGGGCTGGCGCTGGTCCATGCGCTGGTGAGCCTGCACGGCGGGCGGGTCACCGCGGCCAGCGCGGGTCGGGGCCAGGGCAGCAGCTTCACCGTCCGCCTGCCCCTGGTGGAGCCGCCGGCAGCCGCCGGAGCGCCCCGGGCGGAAGGGGCGGAAGGGGCGGACGGCGCCCCACCGGCCGGCCCCGCGCCGGCGCCCCTGCGGATCCTGGTGGTCGACGACAGCGAGGATGCGGCCGACAGCCTCGCCCTGCTGCTGCGCCTGGACGGGCACGCGGTGGTGGTGGCCCGCGACGGCCCGCAGGCCCTGGCCGCGGTCGCCCGCGAGGCGCCGGACGTGGTGCTGCTGGACATCGGCCTGCCGGGAATGGACGGCTATGCCGTCGCGCGTGCCTTGCGCACGCAGCAGGCCCATGGAAAACGCCCCCCGGTGCTGGTGGCCCTGACGGGCTGGGGGGCGTCGGAAGATCGGGCGCGGGCGCAGGCTTCGGGGTTTGACCACCACCTCACCAAGCCGGCCGACCTGGAGGCCCTGCGGACGCTGCTGGCCGGGGTGAAGGCCCCGGCCTGAGCGCCGCAGGGCGGGCCGCTCAGGAGGTCTTGCCGCCGTCCTTGGCGGCCGCCGCGGCGGCCTGGGCCGCGGCGAGCATGCGCAGCTGGTGCCGCTTCTTGCCGGCGGCGCGGGCTTCCTCGCTGGTGAAGCGGTGGGCGCGGCCGTGTTCATGGGCGGCCTTGCCGCCCATGCTCGCGATCTCGCGCTTCTTTTCGGGACTGAGCACCGCGAAACCGCGCTTGGCGCGGGCCGGTGGCGGGATGAGGGCCTCGGCCGCTGCGCTCGCGGCGGCCTGGCGGGCCTCGGGGGTGGATGCCGCCTCGTCGGCGGCGGTGGCTGGGGACGTGACAGTGCTACCGGTAGTGTCCATTTGGCTTCTCCCTGATTTGTTGGACATGGATGAGGCTTCAAATTCTGAAGAGCCATCCGGGGCCGTGGGTGCCGGTGGTAGCTAATTAGTTCTCGTCCTACAGAATTCCTCCGTTGTTGAGCAGGTCCCGCAAACCGTCCTCGTCGAGAACCGGGATGCCCAGCTCGCGCGCCTTGTCCAGCTTGCTGCCGGCCTCGGCGCCCGCCACCACGCAGTGCGTCTTCTTGCTCACCGACCCGGCCACCTTGGCGCCGGCGGCCTCGAGCAGCTCCTTGGCCTCGTCACGCGAGAGCGTGGGCAGCGTGCCGGTGAGGACGACGGTCTTGCCTGCCAGCGGCAGCTGGGCCTGCGGCGCGGGCTCGCCCTCGGGCCAGTGCACGCCGCAGGCGCGCAGCTGCTCCACCACCTCGCGGTTGTGGGGCTGGGCGAAGAAGGTGTGGAGGCTCTCGGCCACCACCGGGCCGACATCGGGCACCTGCAGCAGCTGGTCGACGCTGGCGTCCATGATCCGGTCCAGCGTGCCGAAGTGGCGGGCCAGGTCGCGCGCGGTGGCCTCGCCGCAGTGGCGGATGCCCAGGCCGAAGAGGAAGCGGGGCAGCGTGGTCGACTTCGACTGCTCCAGCCCCTCCAGCAGGTTCTGCGCGGACTTCTCGCCCATGCGATCGAGCGCCACCAGGTTCGCCAGGCCCAGGCGGTACAGGTCCGGCAGGGTGCGGATGATGCCGGCGTCGACCACCTGGTCCACCAGCTTCTCGCCCAGGCCCTCGATGTCCAGGGCGCGGCGCTGCGCGAAGTGCAGCAGCGCCTGCTTGCGCTGCGCCCCGCAGAACAGGCCGCCGGTGCAGCGGTAGTCGGCCTCGCCCTCCTCCCGCACCGCCTCGCTGCCGCACACGGGGCACTGGCGCGGCATGGTGAAGGGCGGGTGGTCGTGCGTGCGCGGCTCGGGGACGACGGCGACGACCTCGGGGATCACGTCGCCGGCGCGGCGCACGATGACCTGGTCGCCCACGCGTACGTCCTTGCGGCGGGCCTCGTCCTCGTTGTGCAGGGTGGCGTTGGTGACCGTCACGCCGCCCACGAACACCGGCTTGAGCTTGGCCACCGGCGTGAGCTTGCCGGTGCGGCCGACCTGCACGTCGATGGCCTCCACCGTGGTGACCATCTCCTGCGCGGGAAACTTGTGCGCCACCGCCCAGCGCGGCTCGCGGGTGACGAAGCCCAGCTGCTTCTGCAGCGCCAGGCTGTCGACCTTGTAGACCACGCCGTCGATGTCGAAGGGCAGCTGGTCGCGGTCGCGGCCCACGGCCTGGTGGTAGGCGACGAGCTCGGCGGCGCCGCGCGCGCGCTGCACGCGGGCGCAGACCGGGAAGCCCCAGGCCTTGAGGCTTTGCAGCACCTCATGGTGCGACTGCCAGTCCGGCGCGCCGACCACCTCGCCCCAGCCGTAGGTGAAGAACGACAGCGGCCGCTGCCGGGCGATCGCGGGATCGAGCTGGCGCACCGCGCCGGCCGCGGCATTGCGCGGGTTGACGAAGGTCTTCTCGTGCCGGTGGCCCTGGGCGATGCGCGCGCGCTGGTTCTCGTTGAGCGCCTCGAAGTCGTCGCGGCGCATGTAGACCTCGCCGCGCACCTCCAGCACCTCGGGCACGCCCGCCGGCAGGCGCAGCGGCACCTGGCCGATGGTGCGGATGTTCTGCGTCACGTCCTCGCCGACCTCGCCGTCCCCGCGGGTGGCGGCGCACACCAGCACGCCGCGCTCGTAGCGCAGGTTGATCGCCAGGCCGTCGAACTTGAGCTCGGCGACGTAGTCCACCGGCGGCGCGTCCTCGGACAGCCCCAGCTCGCGGCGCACGCGGGCGTCGAAGTTGATCGCACCGGTGTCCTCGATGTCGGTCTCGGTGCGGATGGACAGCATCGGCACGCGGTGGCGCACCTTGGCGAAGCCCTCCAGCGGCCTGCCCCCCACGCGCTGCGTGGGCGAGCCGGGCACGGCCAGCGAGGGGTACTGCGCCTCCAGCGCCTGCAGCTCCTGGAACAGGCGGTCGTACTCGGCGTCCGGGATCTCCGGCGCGTCGAGCACGTAGTAGCGGTGGGCGTGGTGGTGCAGCAGCTCGCGCAGGGCGTCGGCGCGCTCCTGCGCGGCGACGGGCACGCCCTCGGGGGCGTCGTCGAACAGGTCGGAAGTCAGGGGAAGCCTCAGCTGAAAAGCCGGCGGGCCTGGGGCGAGCCGGCGGACAGGTCGCGCGCGTCGAGCGTGTCGTACAGGCCCTCCAGGTCGGCGCCGATGGCGTCCAGCGCCTCGGGGCGGATCGGGTGGCCGCGGTCGTCGGTGAGCACGCCCTCCATCGACTGGCCCAGGGCGGCAGCGGCCTCGCGCATGCGCACGAAAGGCTGCTCGCTGCGCGGCACCTGGGGCACGTCGATGCTCAGCGTGAGCTCGTGCAGGGCGGCCTGCGTCGGGTCCTCGGCCAGGGCGGCCTGGGTGTCGAAGGACAGCACCAGGACCGGCGGCGCGCCGGGCACCGGCGAGGCGAGCACCATGCGTCCCGGCATCACGCCGGCGACGAAGCCCAGGCGGGCGGCGTGCTGGTGCACGTAGCCCGGGCTCCAGGCCGCGTGGCGGGCGCGCAGGCTCAGGCTCAGTTGCGCGTCGTGGGCGCTGGCGAACTGGTCCAGCTCGCGGGCGCGGGCCACCTCGTCGCGCATCTCGGGGAAGTCGGGCGTGCCGCCCACCGCGTCGGCGAAGGCCTGGGCCTTGACCACGAATTCGGAGAACTCGATCTCGTTGAGCGCGCCGTTGCGGTTGGCGAGCTGCACGCCGGCCTGGAAGGCGGTGTAGCGGTGGCCGGCGACCGGCGCCTCCCACTCGCGGGTGCGCTCGTTCTGGCCCTCGACGGCGAAGGGCTTGCTACCCACGCGGCGGGTGTGGGGCAACGCGGCGATGGCGGCGTCGCCGGAGACCACCTGGCCCTCGTCCAGACCGATCGGGGCGATGACGTCGATCAGCGCGTCCAGCCCCGGCTTGCGCTCGGGCGCGGGCACCGGGCCCAGGGGCGTGTCCTCCTCGAGGGAGGGCTCGGTCGGCTCGGGGACGGCGCCGGGCGCCATCGTCGGCTCCACCGGCGGCGCGGCAGCCTGCTCGGGCTGGCGCGGCGTGTTGCGGCGCGCGCTCCAGGCGTTCCATCCGACCAGCCCCAGCAGCGTCGCGCCACCGAGGACCGCGAGGCCCATGGAGAACTCGGTCATGCTTGCCCCCACGCTCGGCACGTTGTGTCCGTCGCTGCCCCCCGAGGGGGCGCGAGCTGGCTCGGGGCGGCCCGGCGCAGCGCTCTCATGCCACCTCCGCCATGCTGACGGCCGACTCCATGTCGACGGCCACGATGCGCGAGACGCCCTGCTCCTGCATGGTCACGCCAATGAGTTGTTCTGCCATTTCCATCGCGATCTTGTTGTGCGAGATGAAGAGGAACTGCGTGCCCTTGGACATGCTCGCCACCAGCTTGGCGTAGCGCTCGGTGTTGGCGTCGTCCAGCGGCGCGTCCACCTCGTCCAGCAGGCAGAAGGGCGCCGGGTTCAGCTGGAAGATGGCGAACACCAGGGCGATGGCGGTCAGCGCCTTCTCGCCGCCCGAGAGCAGGTGGATGGTCTGGTTCTTCTTGCCCGGGGGCTGGGCCATCACCTGCACGCCGGCGTCGAGGATCTCCTCGCCCGTCATGACGAGCTTGGCGTTGCCGCCGCCGAACAGCTCCGGGAACATCCGGCTGAAGTGCTCGTTGACGATCTTGAAGGTGCCCCCCAGGAGCTCGCGGGTCTCGCCGTCGATCTTGCGGATCGCGTCCTCCAGGGTGGTGATGGCCTCGTTCAGGTCGGCCGACTGGGCATCCAGGAACTGCTTGCGCTCGCGGGCCGAGGCCAGCTCCTCCAGCGCCGCGAGGTTGACCGCGCCCAGCGCGGTGATCTCGCGGTTCAGGCGGTCGATCTCGCCCTGCAGGCCGGCCAGGCGCACGCCGCCGGCTTCCACCGACTGGCGCACGGCCTCGAGGTCGGCCTGGGCATCGGCCAGCAGCTGGGCGTACTGCTCCAGGCCCAGGCGCGCGGCCTGCTCCTTGAGCTGCATGTCGGTGATGCGCTGGCGCAGCGGGTCGAGGGCGCGCTCCAGCGTGAGGCGGCGCTCGTCGCTGGCGCGCAGCTTGGCGGTGAGGTCGTCGTACTCGCTGCGCTTGGCGCCCAGCGCCTTCTCGCGCTCCAGCTTCAGGTCCAGCGCGTTCTGCAGGCCGGCCTGGGCGGCGGCATCGGTCAGCCGGGAGAGCTCGTCGTGCGCGCGCTGCTCCTCGGCGGCGATGCTGGTGGCCTGCTGCGTGGCGGTCTCGATGGCGCGCTGCAGCTCGGCGCGGCGGGCGTCCAGCGCACGCTGCGAGAACTGCGCCTCCTGCGCCCGGCGCTCCAGGCTGCGCTGCTGCTCGCGGGCCTCGGCCAGCCTGCGCTCGCATTCGATGACGCGCTCGTCGAGCTGGGCATGGCGCTCCTGGCTGTCGGCCAGCTGCATGTCCAGCTCCTCGAAGCGGGCCTCGGCGGTGACGCGGCGCTCCTGCAGTTCCTCGAGCAGGGCATCGACCTCGGCGAGGTCGCCGGCGATCTGCTGGCTGCGGGCGCGGGTCTGCTCGGCGAGCTGCGACAGGCGCAGCGTCTCGACCTGCAGCTCGTGGGCGCGGGCCTGGGCCTCGCTGGCCTCGCGGCGCACGCCGACCAGACGCTGCGAGGCGTCGGTGTACGCGGCCTCGGCGCGCACCAGGGCGCCGCGGGCCTCCTCCAGGATCAGGGTCTGGGCGCGCAGCTGCTTGTCCAGGTTCTCGATCTCCTGCTGGCGCGCCAGCAGGCCGGACTGCTCGGAGTCCTGGGCGAAGAAGCTCACGCTGTGGCGGCTCACCGCATGGCCCGCGGCGGTGTAGACCACCTCGCCGGGCTGCAGCCGCTCGCGCTGGGCCAGGGCGTCCTCGAAGCTGGCGGCGGTGAAGCAGCCTTGCAGCCAGTCGGCCAGCAGGGCCTTCTGGCCGGCGTCGTTCAGGCGCAGCAGGTCGGCCAGGCGCGGCAGCGCGCCGGCCGCCTCGGGCGCGGCCGCCGCCGGCGGGGTGTAGAAGGCCAGCTTGGCGGGCGGCGCGTCGGCGGCGAAGGCCTTGACCATCTCCAGGCGCGACACCTCCAGCGAGGCCAGGCGCTCGCGCAGGGCGGCCTCCAGGGCGTTCTCCCAGCCGGCCTCGATGTGGATGCGGCTCCACAGGCCCTGCAGGCCGTCGAGGCCGTGCTTCGCCAGCCAGGGCTGGAGCTTGCCGTCGGTGCGCACCTTCTCCTGCAGCGCCTTGAGCGCCTCGAGGCGGGCCGAGAGGTCGGACTGGCGCGCCGTCTGCGCGTTCAGCTCGCCCTGGCGGTGGCGGCGGTCTTCGTCGAGCGCCGGCACCTGCTCCTGCAGCTCGTGCAGGCGCGCGTCGCTGGCCTCGGCGGCCTCCTGCGCCGCGGCCAGCTGCTCCTGCAGGCCGGCCAGGCGCTGCTCGTCGGGCGCGGCCAGGGCATTGCGGTCGGACGCCAGGCGCTCGCGGCGCAGGTTCAGCTGGCGCGACTGCTCCTCGATATTGCGCTGGTCCGCCGCCAGCACCTGGATCTGCTGCTGGACCTGGGCCACGCTGCCGCGCTGCTCGGTGGACTTGGCCTGCGCCTGGCGCAGCGCCTCCTCCAGCTCGGGCAGCTGGGTCGCCTGGTCCTCGACCTGGGCGGCCAGCAGCATGGCCTGCTCCTCGGCCTCCACGCCCAGGCCGGCGAGGTTCTCCAGTTCGGCCGAGGCGTCGTCACGGCGGGCGGCCCACTGGGCGGCCTGCTCCTTCAGCTGCGCGAGGCGCTGCTCGGCGCGCTGGCGGCCCTCGACCACGAAGCGGATCTCGGCCTCCAGCCGGCCCACCTCGGCGCTGGCCTCGTAGAGCGCGCCCTGGGCCTGGTTCACCTGGTCGCCGGCGGCGTAATGGGCCTGGCGGATGGTCTCCAGCTCGGCCTCCACATGGCGCAGGTCGGCGACGCGGGACTCGAGGTCGTTGACCGCCTGGTCGGCCTCCTGCTTGAGGCGCACCTGGTCGACCTCGGCCTCGGCGCGCTTGAGGAACCACAGCTGGTGCTGCTTGAGGGTGGCGTCGGCCTGCAGGCGGTTGTATCGCTGGGCCACCTCGGCCTGCTTCTCCAGCTTGTCGAGGTTGGCGTTCAGCTCGCGCAGGATGTCCTCGACCCGGGTCAGGTTCTCGCGGGTGTCGGAGAGCCGGTTCTCGGTCTCGCGGCGGCGCTCCTTGTACTTGGAGACGCCGGCGGCCTCCTCGAGGAACAGGCGCAGCTCCTCGGGCTTGGACTCGATGATCCGGCTGATGGTGCCCTGGCCGATGATGGCGTAGGCGCGCGGGCCCAGGCCGGTGCCCAGGAACACGTCCTGCACGTCGCGGCGGCGCACCGGCTGGTTGTTGATGTAGTAGCTGCTGGTGCCGTCGCGCGTGAGCACGCGCTTGACGGCGATCTCGGCGAACTGCGACCACTGGCCGCCGGCGCGGTGGTCGGCGTTGTCGAACACCAGTTCCACCGAGGAGCGCGAGGCGGGCTTGCGGTGGGTCGTGCCGTTGAAGATCACGTCCTGCATGGACTCGCCGCGCAGCTCGCTGGCCTTGGACTCGCCCAGCACCCAGCGTACCGCGTCCATGATGTTGGACTTGCCGCAACCGTTGGGCCCGACCACGCCCACCAGCTGGCCGGGGAGCATGAAGTTGGTGGGTTCGGCGAACGACTTGAAACCCGAGAGCTTGATCGACGTCAGGCGCACGCGTGGAATCCTGTGTGTTGAAAGCAGAACCCCGCGGGCAGCGGCTGCGGGCGGGGGATCGTTGATGTTACCCGAGCGACCGCCGCGCTCCGGGGATAATCCCGGGCATGAATCCCCTGTTGGCCAAGCTGCAGCCCTACCCGTTCGAGCGGCTGCGGAAACTGTTCGCGGGCGTTGTACCGAATCCTTCTTACCGCCCGATCAGCCTGGGCATCGGTGAACCCAAGCACCCGACCCCGCCCTTCGTGCTGGAGGCCATGACGGCCGCCTTCTCCGGCCTCGCCGCCTACCCGCCCACCGCGGGCGACCCGGCCCTGCGCGCCGCCTGCGCCGGCTGGCTGGAGCGCCGCTACGGCCTGGCGCTGGACGCCGCCACCCAGGTGCTGCCGGTGAACGGCTCGCGCGAGGCGCTGTTCGCCTTCGCCCAGACCGTGATCGACCCGACGCGGGACGCGGTGGTGGTCTGCCCGAACCCGTTCTACCAGATCTACGAGGGCGCGGCCCTGCTGGCCGGGGCCACCCCGTACTACGCGCCCAGCGACCCGGCCCGCAACTTCGCGGTCGACTGGGACAGCGTGCCCGAGGAGGTCTGGCGCCGCACCCAGCTGCTGTACGTGTGCTCGCCGGGCAACCCCACCGGCGCGGTGATGCCGCTGGAGGAGTGGCGCAAGCTGTTCGAGCTGTCCGACCGCCACGGCTTCATCATCGCCTCGGACGAGTGCTACTCCGAGATCTACTTCCGCGAGGAGCCGCCCCTGGGCGGCCTGGAGGCCGCGGCCAAGATCGGGCGCGCCGGCTTCGAGCGCCTGGTGGCCTTCACCAGCCTGTCCAAGCGCTCCAACGTGCCGGGCCTGCGCTCCGGCTTCGTGGCCGGCGACGCCGCCATCCTCAAGCAGTTCCTGCTCTATCGCACCTACCACGGCAGCGCCATGAGCCCGATGGTCCAGGCCGCCAGCGTCGCCGCCTGGAACGACGAGGCCCACGTGGTCGACAACCGCGCGATGTACCGCCGGAAATTCGCCGAGGTCACGCCCCTGCTGTCCGGCGTGCTCGACGTGGCCCTGCCCGACGCCGGCTTCTACCTGTGGGCCGGCGTGCAGGGCAGCGACGAGGACTTCGCCCGCGACCTCCTCGCTCAATACAATGTCACGGTCCTGCCGGGCAGCTACCTGGCCCGCGAGGCCCAGGGCCACAACCCCGGCGCCGGCCGCATCCGCATGGCCCTGGTGGCCGACACCGCGGAATGCCTCGAGGCGGCCCAGCGCATCGTGCAATTCGTCAAAAACCGCGTCCCATCCAGAACCGAGTGAACCCCATGACCCAGCAACTGCAACAGATCATCGACACCGCGTGGGAGAACCGCGCCAGCCTGTCCCCCAAGTCCGCCCCGAAGGAAGTGGCCGACGCGGTCGAACACGTCATCGCCCAGCTGAACACCGGCAAGCTGCGCGTGGCCACCCGTGAAGGCGTGGGCCAGTGGACCGTGCACCAGTGGATCAAGAAGGCGGTGCTGCTGTCCTTCCGCCTGAAGGACAACGAGGTCATCAAGGCCGGCGAGCTGGGCTTCTACGACAAGGTGCAGACCAAGTTCGCCCACCTCACCCCCGAGGAAATGGCCGCCACCGGCGTGCGCGTGGTGCCGCCCGCCGTGGCCCGCCGCGGCAGCTACATCGCCAAGGGCGCGATCCTGATGCCCTCCTACGTGAACATCGGCGCCTACGTGGACGAAGGCACCATGGTCGACACCTGGGCCACCGTCGGCTCCTGCGCGCAGGTCGGCAAGAACGTCCACCTCTCGGGCGGCGTGGGCCTGGGCGGCGTGCTCGAGCCGCTGCAAGCCAACCCCACCATCATCGAGGACAACTGCTTCATCGGCGCCCGCTCCGAGATCGTGGAAGGCGTGATCGTCGAGGAGAACTCGGTGATCTCCATGGGCGTGTACATCGGCCAGAGCACCCCGATCTACGACCGCGCCACCGGCGAGGTGAGCTATGGCCGCGTGCCGGCCGGCTCGGTGGTGATCTCCGGCAGCCTGCCCAAGGACGGCGGCAAGTACAGCCTGTACGCCGCGATCATCGTCAAGCGCGTGGATGCCCAGACCCGCGCCAAGACCAGCCTGAACGACCTGCTGCGCGATTGAGACCGCGCACGGGCGCACCCGGGAGCCTGACATGAGCACCATGGAACGCATCCTCCGCCTCATGGCGGACAAGCAGGCTTCCGACGTGTACCTCACGGCGCACGCGCCGGCCCAGATCCGCATCCACGGCCAGTGCGTGCCGATCAACCAGCAGGTGCTGCCGCCGGATGCGCCGCGCAAGCTGCTCGCCGAGATCGTGCCGCACGACCGGCTCGTGGAGTTCGACCGCACCGGCGAGCTGAACATGGGCCACGCGGTCGAGGGCCTGGGCAACTTCCGCATCTCCGCGCTGCGCCAGCGCGGCACCTGCGCGGTGGTGGTGCGCTTCATCCCGCCGGTGATCCCGGCGCTGTCCACCCTGAACCTGCCCGCGGTGCTGGCCGACCTGGTCGTCGAACGCCGCGGCCTGGTCCTGATGGCCGGCTCCACCGGCTCGGGCAAGAGCACCACGCTGGCGGCCATGCTGGACCTGCGCAACGAGCTGATGCCGGGCCACATCCTCACCATCGAGGACCCGATCGAGTTCATCTTCCAGCACAAGCGCTCGGTGGTGAACCAGCGCGAGGTCGGCGCGGACACCGAGTCCCTGGAGGTGGCGCTGCGCAACGGCCTGCGCCAGGCGCCCGACGTGATCCTGATCGGCGAGATCCGCGACGCCGCCACCATGTCCGCCGCCCTCGCCTACGCGCAGTCCGGCCACCTGGTGATGGCCACGCTGCACGCGAACAACAGCTACCAGGCCCTGCACCGCATCCTCTCGTTCTTCCCCGAGCAGGTACGCCCCATCCTGCTCGGAGACCTCGCCGCCACGCTGCGCGCGGTGGTGAGCCAGCGGCTGCTGCGAAACCGGGCCGGCGGGCGCGTGCCCGCCGTGGAGGTGATGCTGAACACCCAGCGCGTCGCCGAGCTGATCGGCGCGGGCGACTTCACCGCGGTGAAGGAGGCGATGGAGAAGTCGATGGCCGAGGGCTCCCAGACCTTCGAGCAGGACATCGCCCGCCTCATCGCCACCGGCGCCGTCGACCAGGCCGAGGGCCTGGCCCATTGCGACTCGGCCAGCAACCTGCTGTGGCGCCTGCAGAACGACTTCAGCACGCCTGCGCCGTCCGGCCCCGCCGAGGACCCGGACGACGTGCCTTCCTTCACCGAGATCACGCTGGACGTCAAGCCGTCCTGACCGCCAACCGGCCCCATGAACAAGACCGTCTACCTCGTCGAGCAGCTGATCGCCCAGCGCTCGATCACCCCCGATGACGCCGGCTGCCAGCGCATCCTCCAGGAGCGGCTCGCGCCCCTGGGCTTCTCCTGCGAGACCATCGAGAGCGGCCCCGACAGCTTCCGCGTGACCAACCTGTGGGCCCGCCGCGCCGGCCGCTCGCCGCGCACCCTGGTCTTCGCCGGCCACACCGATGTCGTGCCCACCGGCCCGCTGGAGCAGTGGCACTCCAACCCCTTCGTGCCGCACCACCGCCACGGCAAGCTCTATGGCCGCGGCGCGGCGGACATGAAGACCTCGATCGCCGCCTTCGCCGTCGCCGTCGAGGAATTCCTCGCCGCCACCCCGGACCCGGCCCTGTCCATCGCCTTCCTCATCACCTCCGACGAGGAAGGCCCCGGCATCGATGGCACCGTGGTCGTGTGCGACCGCCTCCAGGAACGCGGCGAGCGCCTGGACTGGTGCATCGTCGGCGAGCCCACCTCGGTGGACCGGCTGGGCGACATGATCAAGAACGGCCGCCGCGGCAGCCTCAGCGGCAAGCTCACCGTCAAGGGCGTGCAGGGCCACATCGCCTATCCGCAGCTGGCGCGCAACCCGATCCACCTGGCGCTGCCCGCCCTCGCCGAGCTCACCGCGATCGAGTGGGACCGGGGCAACGAATTCTTCCAGCCCACCAGCTTCCAGGTCTCCAACATCCATGGCGGCACCGGCGCCGGCAACGTGATCCCGGGCGAGGTGGTGATCGACTTCAACTTCCGCTTCTCCCCCGAGCACACGGCCGAATCGCTGCAGAAGCGCGTCAGCCAGGTGCTGGAGCAGCACGAGCTCGAATACGCCCTTACCTGGGCCCTCAGCGGCCAGCCCTTCATCACGCCCCCGGGCGAGCTGGTGGGCGCGATCCAGCAGGCGATCCGCACCGAGACCGGCGTGGAGACCGAGCTGTCCACCACCGGCGGCACCAGCGACGGGCGCTTCATCTCGCGCATCTGCCCGCAGGTGATCGAGTTCGGGCCGGTCAACGCCAGCATCCACAAGATCGACGAGCACGTCACCGTGGCCGACATCGAGCCGCTGAAGAACATCTACCGGCGCACGCTGGAACAACTGAACGCGCTGGGCTGACCATGACCGTCATTGAACTGATCGAGGCGGGGGCCGCGAAGCTCACCGCCGCGGGGGTGGCTTTCGGCCACGGAACCACGAATGCCTTCGACGAGGCCGCCTGGCTGGTGCTGTGGCGCCTGGGCCTGCCGCTGGACGACCTCGACGCCGCGGCTGATCGCGCCGTGACCGGGGCCGAGCGCGAACAGGTCGACGCCCTCTTCGCCGAGCGCATCGCCACCCGCAAGCCCGCCGCCTACCTCACCAGGGAAGCCTGGCTGCAAGGCATCCCGTTCTACGTGGACGAGCGAGCCATCGTGCCGCGCTCCTTCATCGCCGAGCTCCTGGCCGACGGCAGCATCGACTCCTGGCTGGGCGAGCACACCCGCCGCGTGCTGGACCTGTGCACCGGCAACGGCAGCCTCGCCGTCCTGGCGGCCATGGCCTACCCGGACGTCGCGGTGGACGGCGCCGACATCTCCGACGACGCGCTGGCCGTGGCCCGCATCAACGTCGAGCGCCACCACCTGCAGGACCGCGTGCGCCTGCTGCACTCGGACGGCCTGGCCGGCGTCGACGGCGCCTATGACCTGATCCTGTGCAACCCGCCCTACGTGAACGCCGGCAGCATGGCCGCCCTGCCCGCCGAGTACCGCGCCGAGCCCGAGCTGGCCCTGGCCGGCGGTGACGACGGCATGGACTTCATCCGCCAGCTGCTGAAGGACGCGCCCGCCCGCATGACCGAACGCGCCGTGCTGGTGCTGGAAATCGGCAACGAGCGCGAGCACTTCGAGGCCGCGTTCCCGCGGCTGGCCGCGGTGTGGCTGGACACCAGCGCCGGCGAGGACCAGGTGCTGCTGCTCACGCGCGAGGCCCTGCTCGCATGATCACGCTGCGCGACGTCACCTTGCGCCGCGGCGTCAAGGTGCTGCTGGACCAGGTCTCGGTCACCCTCAACCCCGGCGAGAAGGTCGGGCTGGTGGGCCGCAATGGCGCCGGCAAGTCCACCCTCTTCGCCCTGTTCAACGGCACGCTGCACGAGGACGCCGGCGACTTCAGCCGGCCCGCCCACTGGCAGATGGCCCAGGTCGCCCAGCACATGCCGGAGACCGACGAGCCGGCCACCGCCTTCGTGCTGGCCGGTGACACCCGCCTGGTGGCCGTGCGCGAGCGCCTCGCGCGGGCCGAGGCCGCGGTGGCCGCGAACCCGGACGACGCCGAGGCCGGCATGGCCATCGCCCAGGCCCACTCCGACCTGCACGACGCCGGCGAACACGACGCCGTGCCCCGCGCCCAGAGCCTGATCCTCGGCCTGGGCTTCAAGGTCGAGGAGCTGGAGCGCCCCGTCAACAGCTTCTCCGGCGGCTGGCGCATGCGCCTGCAGCTGGCCCGCGCGCTGATGTGCCCCTCGGACCTGCTGCTGCTGGACGAGCCCACCAACCACCTGGACCTGGACGCCCTGGTCTGGCTGGAGGCCTGGCTGCAGAAGTACGCCGGCACGCTCATCGTGATTTCGCACGACCGCGAATTCCTCGACGCGGTGACCGATGTCACCCTGCACATCGACCACCAGAAGCTGGTGCGCTACGGCGGCAACTACAGCGCCTTCGAGACCCTGCGCGCGCAGCAGCTGGAGCAGCAGCAGGCCGCCTTTTCGCGCCAGCAGGACAAGATCGCCCACCTGCAGAAGTTCATCGACCGCTTCAAGGCCAAGGCCACCAAGGCCAAGCAGGCGCAAAGCCGCGTCAAGGCCCTGGAGCGCATGGAGAAGATCGCGCCGGTGCTGGCCGATGCCGACTTCTCCTTCGAGTTCAAGGAGCCGGCCAACCTGCCCAACCCGATGCTGGCGATCACCGACGCCGAGGTCGGCTACCGCACCGAGGCCGGCGACAAGACCATCGTGCGGGGCATCAACCGCTCGGTGCTGGCCGGCCAGCGCATCGGCATCCTGGGCGCCAACGGCCAGGGCAAGTCGACCCTGGTCAAGACCATCGCCCACGAGATCCCGCTGCTGGCGGGCCGCATCACCGAGGGCAAGGGCCTGTCCATCGGCTACTTCGCGCAGCAGGAGCTGGACGTGCTGCAGCCCGGCGACAACCCGCTGGAGCACATGGTGCGCCTGGCCCGCGAGGTCGGCCCCGAGGCGCGCGAGCAGGAGCTGCGCAACTTCCTGGGCAGCTTCAACTTCTCGGGCGACATGGTCTCGCAGACGGTGGGCACCATGAGCGGCGGCGAGAAGGCGCGGCTGGTGCTGGCCATGATGGTCTGGCAGCGCCCCAACCTGCTGCTGCTGGACGAGCCCACCAACCACCTCGACCTGGCCACCCGCGAGGCGCTGTCGGTGGCCCTCAACGAGTTCGAGGGCACGGTGATGCTGGTCTCGCACGACCGGGCGCTGCTGCGCGCGGTCTGCGACGAGTTCTGGCTGGTGGGCCGCGGCAGGGTCGAGCCCTTCGACGGCGACCTGGACGACTACCAGCGCTACCTGCTGGAGGAGTCGCGCCGCCTGCGCGAGGAGGCCCGCGCCGCCGCCGCCGAGGCGGCGCCGGTGGTGCCCGCCGCGCCCCGCGTCGACCCGGCCAAGGAGCGCGCGCTGCTCAATACGAAGCTGCGCCCGTTGAAGAAGGAGCTGGAGAAGGCCGAGGCGCGCATGGCCGTCCTGAACGGCGAGAAGGCGGCCCTGGAGGCCCGCCTGTCCACGCCCCTGCCCCCGGCCGAGATCGCCGACGCCGGCCGCCGCCTCAAGGCGGTGGGCGAGGAGCTCGAGGCCCTCGAGGAGCGCTGGCTCGAGCTGTCCGGCGAGATCGAGGGGATCGAGACCGCGCGCGCATGAAAAAAGGCCACCCGAAGGTGGCTCCATGGCTGGACGGCCGGCCGGGCTCAGAACTTGTAGCCCAGGCCGATCTGGACGCCGTTGACGCTCTCGGCGTGGTGCATCACGGCGCCGGTCAGGTAGAGGTTCTTGTCGAAGCGGTAGCTGGCGCCGATGCCATAGGCCAGCTCCTTGTCGGAGACCGTGGCGGTCGCGCCGCCGAGGGAGAGCTTGAAATCGGTCTTCTGGTAGCCCAGGCGGGCGAACACCTCGAAGTCGTCGGAGATCGCGTACTTGGGTTTCACGTACACGCCGACGAGGCGGTCCAGCTTGGTGTCGATGCCGGTGCCCTGGCCATCGACGGTCAGCTCGTCGCTGCCCAGGCGCAGGCCCAGCGAGGCCTCCACCGCGAGGTTCGGGTGCACCTCGTAGCCACCCGTGATCAGCAGCCCGCCGGGACTCGCCTTGAGGGCGCCGACGACATCCGACTCCTTGATGCGGAATCGCGCGTAGTTGGCCTCCCCGTACCACTGGGCCTGCGCCGCGGAGGCGGCCAGGGTGATTGCAGCGAGGGCGATGATCCTGAACTTGTTCAATTGCTTGCTCCCTTTCATGTTGAAAAGCGGGGCGATTCTGAACAGCAGGCCATGAACAAAACCTGACGCGGGCCACTGGTCCCATCCCCTCGCCGTCCGGACTGAAAGCACGTGACAAGGCGCGCCATTGAGGCCGCCCTTCGCCCTGCCGCCGAGGATGCAGACCGTGGTCACCTTGAAGCCCGTTGCCCCGGATCCAGCGGGAACCTGCCGGCATCCCGACTATGCTATGGGCGCACCGGACACCGTCCGCCACAGGGATCCACGACATGCACCTCCAGTTCCTCGGCGCCACCGACACCGTCACCGGCTCCAAGTACCTGCTCCAGCACAAGGGCTCGCGCGTGCTGGTCGACTGCGGCCTGTTCCAGGGCTTCAAGCAGCTGCGGCTTCGCAACTGGGCGCATTTCCCGGTGGACCCGGCGAGCATCGACGCGGTCGTCCTCACGCACGCCCACATCGACCACACCGGCTACCTGCCCCTGCTGGCGCGCAACGGCTTCCGCGGCCCGGTGATCTGCACGCCCGCCACCTACGACCTGTGCCGCATCCTGCTGCCCGACTGCGGCCACCTGCTCGAGGAAGAGGCCGAGTACAACAACCGCCACGGCACCAGCAAGCACCAGCCCGCCCTGCCCCTGTACACGCGCGACGACGCGGTGCGCTGCCTCAAGCAGTTCAAGCCGGTGAAGCACGGCGGCGACTGGTCGCCGGCGCCGGGCCTGCAGGGGCGATTCCAGCCCTCGGGCCACATGCCGGGTTCGTCCTTCGTGCGCATCGACGACGGCCGCCGCTCGGTGCTGTTCTCCGGCGACATCGGCCGCCCGCACGACCTGGTGCTCAAGCCCCCGGTCACGCCCGAGGCGGCCGACTACCTCGTGGTCGAATCGACCTACGGCGACCGCGCCCACCTCGCCAGCGACCCGCTGGACCTGCTGGCCGACGTGATCAACCGCACCGCGGCCCGCGGTGGCGTGGTGGTGATCCCTGCCTTCGCCGTGGGGCGGGCGCAGAGCCTGCTCTATTGCATCCACCTGCTGAAGTCGCGCGGCCTGATCCACCACCTGCCCGTCTATCTGAACAGCCCGATGGCGGCCAGCGCCACGCAGGTGTACCTCAAGCACCACGAGCAGCTGCGACTCAGCGCGCAGGAGTGCGCCGAGGTCGAGAACACCGCGCACATCGTGCAGTCGGCCGAGGAGTCTCGCCTGCTGAACGCGCGCAAGGGGCCGATGGTGATCATCGCGGCCAGCGGCATGGCCACCGGCGGCCGGGTGGTGCACCACCTGCAGGCCTTCGCACCGGACAAGCGCAACACCATCCTGCTGGCCGGCTTCCAGGCTGGCGGCACGCGCGGCGCGGCCCTGGCCGGCGGGGCGAAGACGCTGCGCATCTTCGGCGAGGAGGTTCCGGTGCGCGCCGAGGTCGCCCAGCTCGACCACCTCTCGGCCCACGCCGACGCCGACGAGATCCTGGCCTGGCTCGGTACCTTCTCGCGCGCCCCGAAGACCACCTTCATCACGCACGGCGAGCCGCCGGCGGCCGACGCCCTGCGCCAGCGCATCGAGCGCACCCTGGGGTGGGACTGCCACATGCCGTTCTACACGGAGACGGTGGATCTCGCCTGAGGCCCGCGCCTGGCGTTCTCCGCCCCTCGCACAGGCGCGCGAAGGTGGCCGGGGAGTTGTCCCGTGCGCCTGTGGGCGAGGCTGTGGAAAGCCGCGTGGAAAACCCGCGCAGGCCGCGCCAGGCCTCGCTCTCCAGACTTCGCCTAATTTTTGTGCAGCAGCGGGAAACGCCAGACGACCACCGCGAAGACCGCGCAGCCCAGGGCCACCACGATGGAGGCGCCGGCCAGCAGGGGCTCGACCTGCGGCCGGCCGGTGAACAGGGTCCACAGCATCACCATCATCACGAAGTGCGCGGGCACGTAGACCCAGAAATGGACCTTGGCCAGCACGCTGCGCCCGGCCTCGGGCACGAGGCGGTAGTACAGGCCGAACAGGGCCATCGTGACCCAGCCCAGGAGGTTCAGGTGCGCATGCACCGGGTGCATCGAGTGGTCGTGGCTGGCGGCCATGTGCAGGCCAAGGCCAACGCCGACCAGCAGGTAAAGGACGGAAAGGCGCAGAAACCAGGCAGCCGGGTTCGTCATGCGGACTCCTTCACGGGCGTTGACAGGCCAGAGGTATAGACGCGCCCCGGGGCATGCGCAACTCCGGCTCCCCGGCCCTTGAGGGAGCAGGGGTCCTCTCCTAGACTGAAGGTTCCTCACCGGGCCTCGGTGATGGTCAACCTGCACAGGAGTGCGCCGATGCCGAATCCCGTCAACGAATCCATCGCCGCGCACTACACGCGCTCGGACCTGGGCAGCGTCATCCTGGCGGCGCTGGAAGGCGCGGGCAAGGACCTCGGCCGCCTCACGCCGCAGGACCTGGCGCCGGTCGACGAGTTCCATATCCGCGGCCGCGCGGCAACGCTCGAACTCGCGCGGGCCGCCGGGCTCGACGCCTCGATGCGCGTGCTCGACGTCGGCTGCGGCGTCGGCGGCACCTCGCGATGCCTGGCCCGGGAATTCGGCTGCAGCGTGACCGGACTGGACCTCACCGACGCATACTGCCGCGCCGCCGCACTGCTCACCGAAAAGGTCGGCCTCGCGGACCGGATCGAGTATCGGCAGGGTGACGCCACCGACCTGCCGTTCGACGATGGCGCGTTCGATGTCGTCTGGACCGAGCACGTGGCCATGAACATCCCCGACAAGCCCCGGCTTTACCGCGAGATGCACCGGGTCCTGAAGCCGGGGGGCACGCTGGCGATCTACGACGTGCTGGCCGGCCCGGGCGGCCCGGTGCTGTATCCCGTGCCGTGGGCGCGCACGCCGGACACCAGCTTCCTCGTGTCCCCGGCCGAGTTGCGCCGGCTCGTCGAGGACGCCGGCTTCACGGTGACCGACTGGTCCGACACGACGGAAGCGGCGCGCACGTGGTTCGTGGCCCTGGTCGAGAAGATCCGCAACGAGGGCCTTCCGCCCCTCGGGTTCCACCTGCTGCTGGGGCCCGACTTCAAGGAGATGGCGCAGAACCAGGGACGCAACCTCCAGGAGGGGCGGATCGCCCTCGGGCAGGTGGTCGCGAGGAAGTAGGCGGCGCCCGGAAATAAAAAGAGCCTGCCGCTTTCGCGACAGGCTCTTCAAAATTTTGGTAGGACGTGCAGGATTCGAACCTGCGACCAACGGATTAAAAGTCCGCTGCTCTACCAACTGAGCTAACGTCCCACGACGGTCTGATCACCGTGTGTGTCACTGCAATTCATCATTGCAGCGCAGCCCATGAGTATAACCTAGTTTTTTCCGTTTTTACGACTGCCCTGTCGCGCGATGCGATCGAGCACCCAGCCCGCGGCGCACTGGCCGAACGTGGCGGTCACGCTCACGACCGAGCCGTAGCCGTGGCAATTGAGCGAGCCATCGCCCTCGACCGCGCAGGAGGCGTCGGGCGGTGCGACCGCCTCGCGGCTGAACACGCAGGACACGCCGATCGCCTTGCCCTCGCGCGGTGCGCCGTGGAACTTGCGCAGGCGGTAGCGCAGCTGGGCCAGCAGCGGGTCGTGCGTGGTGCGCGCCAGGTCGTCGATGTCGACCTTGTGCGCCTCGCGCTTGCCGCCCGCCGCGCCCACGCTGATGAACAGCGATCGCGTGCGCAGCGCCCAGTCGGCCATGGCCTCCTTGGCGCGCACCTGGTCGCAGGCATCGATCACCGCGTCGACGCCCTGCGGCAGCAGGTGCGGCCAGTTGCCCGGCTCGACGAACTCCTCGATGCCGTGCACCGTGCAGCGCGGGTGAATCTGGCCGATGCGCTCGCGCATGGCCTGCACCTTGGACTGGCCCACCGTGGCGGTGAGCGCGTGGATCTGCCGGTTGATGTTGGACTCGGCCACATGGTCCAGGTCGATGAGGGTCAGCTCCCCCACGCCGCTGCGCGCCAGCGCCTCGGCGGCCCAGGAGCCGACGCCGCCGATGCCGACCACGGCCACATGGGCCTCGCGGATCTGCGCGGCGCCGAGCACGCCGTACAGGCGTTCGAGCCCGCCGAAGCGGCGCTGCAGGTCGGCGTCCAGGTCGAGTGCGGTCACGGGATCGAGGCGTCCCGCGTCACTTCAGCTTGGCCAGGCGCTCGCGCGCAGCGGCGGCGGCCTCGGACTGCGGGTAGGCCTTGGTCAGGTCGGTCAGCGTCACGCGAGCCGCCTTGGTGTCCTTCAGCTCGATCTGGCAGTTGGCGATGGACAGCACGGCCTCGGGCGCACGCGCATGGTCCGGCGCCTCCTGCAGCATCGCGCGGAAGGTGCCGATCGCGCCGCGCAGGTCGCGCGTCGCGTACTGCGCATTCCCCAGCCAGAACAGCGCCGAGGCCCGGTAGCCGGACGTGGCGTAGCGGCGGGTGAAATCGCCAAATGAGACCAGCGCCGCGGCGAAGTCACCCTTGCGGAACACGCCGAGGGCGGCCTCGTAGTCACGCTGCTCGGCGGGGTCGGCCATGAACTCGCGGCCATCGACCGTGACCTTGACCGGCTCGAACTTGCGCAGGCGCTCCTCCACGCCCTGGGCCACGTCCTTCTGGCGGCGCTGCAGCTCGGCGATCTCGCGGGCGAACTGCTCGTCCTGCCCGCGCAGGCGCGCCAGCTCGCCGCGCAGCGAATCGATCTGCGTCTGCAGGTCCAGCAGGCTGCGACGCAGCTGGCTGGCGTCGTCGCCGGACTTGCGCAGGTCCTCGGCCTGGCGCTCGATGACCTGGCGCTGGGCCTCCACCCGCTGGCGCAGGTCGAGGATGGCGCGGCGGGCCTCGTCGTCCTCGAACAGCGCATGCGCGGGCTGGGCCGCCAAGGCGGCCGCCGCCAGCGCGCAGGCGGACATCAGGGAGCGGGTGACGGCGCGCATCAGCGGTACGTGATCTCGGCGCGGCGGTTCTTCGACCAGGCCGCCTCGTCACTGCCCTGCACCGCCGGCTTCTCCTTGCCGAAGCTCACGGCCTCGACCTGGTTGTCGGCCACGCCGAGCAGGCCCAGCGAGCGGCGCACGGCTTCGGCGCGGCGCTGGCCCAGGGCCAGGTTGTACTCGCGGCCGCCGCGCTCGTCGGTGTGGCCCTCGATGGAGATGCGGCGCGCGGCGTTGGCCTTGAGGTAGCGCGCGTGGCCTTCGATCAGCGACTGGAACTCGGGCTTGATGACGTAGCTGTCGTAATCGAAGTAGACGATGCGGGCCACGCCCACCGGGCCGGCCGCCTGGCTGGCCGGGTCGATCGCGTTCACCGGGGCGACGCGGCTCTGCGTGGCGTTGGGGTTGGCGCCGCCCGCGCCGGCGCCGGTACCGGTGCCCGCCGCCTTGCCACTGCGGTCCTCGACCGGGACGTTCTCGTCCAGCTTCACGCTGGAGGAGCAGCCTGCCAGGAAGGCGGCAACGGCCGTGGCCAGGACGAGGCGGGTGAGGTGCTTGTGCATTCTGGGGTCTCCTGCTACTGCTTGGTCAATCGAATCGGAATCGGGTCGGGGGTGACGGTGGGGCCGGGCCGCTCAGCGCCCGAACGGCCCCCAGTCGGGTTCGCGGATGTCGCCGCCCTGCCCCGCCAGCCTGGCCTTGATCTTGCCATCGAGCGTGGTGGTCATGAGCGCCTCGCGCCCGCCCTGGCGGGTGGCATAGACGATCAGCTTGCCATTGGGCGAGAAGCTGGGGCTCTCGTCGGCGGTGGTGTCGGTCAGGCTGGTGACGGTGCCGGTGGCCAGCTCCATCACCTGCAGCTTGAAGCTGCCGCCGCCATTGCGGGTGATGTAGGCCAGCCAGCGGCCGTCGGGGCTGATGGCGGGGGAGATGTTGTAACTCCCGGAAAAGGTCACCCGCTCGGCCGAGCCGCCGCTGGAGGCCACGCGGTACACCTGGGGCGCCCCGCCGCGGTCGCTGACGAAGTAGATGCTGCGGCCGTCGGCGGAGAACACCGGCTCGGTGTCGATGCCGCCGGACTGCATCAGCCGGCGCGGCTCGCCGCCGTTGGCGTCGATCGCGTACAGCTGCGAACCGCCCTCGTAGCTGAGGGTGACGACGAGGCTGCGGCCATCGGGCGCCCAGGCCGGCGCGCTGTTGGAGCCGCGGAAGTTGGCGAGCAGGCGGCGGCGGCCGGTGGCGACGTCGTGCACGTAGACCACCGGCTTGCGCGATTCGAAGGACACGTAGGCCAGCTGGGTGCCGCTGGCGGACCAGGCCGGGGAGATGATCGGCTCGGGGCTGGCCAGGGCCGACTGGGCGTTCTCGCCGTCGGCGTCGGCCACCCACAGGTTGTAGCGGTTGCCGGCCTTGGTGACGTAGGCGATGCGGGTGGAGAACACGCCGCGCTCGCCGGTGAGCTTCTCGTAGATGAAGTCGGCGATGCGGTGGGCCGCCAGGCGCAGGTCGCCGGCGGTGACGGCGTAGCTCTGGCCGCCGAGGTCGGCGCCCTTGACCACGTCCCACAGTCGGAAGCGCACGTCGTAGCGGCCATCGGCCAGGCGGGTGACGCTGCCGGCGGCCAGGGCGTCGGCGCCGCGCTGGCGCAGCGGGGCGACGTCGGGCCGGGAGGTTTCGTCGAGCGCGAGGCCGGCGCTGTCGATGCTGCGGAAGCGGCCGCTGCGTTCGAGGTCGGCCATCACGATGGCCGAGATCTTCTGCGGCGCGTCACCCTCGCCGCGCAGCGGCGCGACGGCGATGGGCAGCTGCGTCAGGCCCACGCCCGAGACCTCCACGCGGAACTGCGCGAGGGCCGGCGCGGCGGCCAGCAGCCCGAGGGCGCCGGTGGCGCCCAGGGCGCGGCGGCGGGACCAATCTCCCAGGGAATTCATGTGCGTCGTTCTCCTTGCAGGGGCGCCAGTGGGGTCACCTTCACCTCGCCGGCGCCGCGCGCCTGCTCCAGGCCCACCGCAGCGCGGCGCGTGCCTTCGAGCATGCGGGCCTGCACCCGGGCGCGGTTGGCGGCTTCGTGCTGGCGGCTGGCCTCGCGGTGCCACAGGTGGAAGACCTCGGTGGCCAGGTGACCGTTCTTGCGGACCAGCCCCTGATTGTGCAGCCGCAGGACGAGGTCGGCGTCCTCGTGGCCCCAGCCGCTGAATGTTTCATCAAAGCCGTTGACAGCCGCCAGGTCGTCCCACCACAGGCCGAAGTTGCAGCTGCGAATGCCCCGCCAGCGGAAGCTGCGCTCGCGGCGGCCGGCCAGCCCGGGCCACTGCACCAGGTGGGCCAGCTTGTTCAGGTCGCCCGCCAGCCGCAGCCTGAGCGACTGCACCAGGCCCAGCGTGGTGAGGTCCAGCTCGCCGGCCAGCACGCGCGCGGTCAGGCGCTCGCTCAGGAGGACGCGGCTGCCATTGACGAAGGCGCCCGGCTGCGCGAGCGCCCGGTGCATGGCGGCGAAGCCCGCATGCGGCACGCAGTCGCCGTCCATGAACACGATGTAGTCGGCGCCGGCCTCGCGCGCGGCCAGGGCGCCGAGGTTGCGGGCGCGTCCCGCGGTGAAGCCCTGGTCGGGGTGCCACAGGTGCAGCACGGGGCAGGCCGCGGCCGGCGCCCCCTCGGCCACCGCCCGCACGTGCTCGGGGCGCGAGCCGTCGTCGGCCACCACGATCACGTCGCCCGCCTGGCACTGCGGCGCCAGCGCGCGCAGCACGGCGAGCAGCGCATCGCTGCGGTTGTAGGTGACGATGACGAAGCCGGTCCTCATCGGCCCGGGGCGTCCTCGGCGACCTGCGTCATCAACCAGAGCTTGAGGTAGCGGTAGTAGGTGCCTTCCGCGTTGGACACGGCGAGCATGAAGCCCCAGCGCCCGTCCAGGAACCCCAGGCGCAGGAAGTAGGTGCGGATGAAGGCCCACAGGCCGTGCGCGACGGCGCTGCCCAGGGAGCCGCTGCGGCCCCGTTCCGCCATGTCGCGGGCGCCCGCGGACGAATAGCGGTTGGTCTTTTCCATCACCGACTCCATGGTGCGGAAGCTGTAGTGCACGATGGACTCGCGCAGCGTGCCCTTGCGGCCCTTCACCTCGAGGTGGGCGTGCAGGTAGTGCTCGGTGAACCGCGCCTGGCCGGCGCGCGCCAGGCGCCAGGTGTAGTCGGGGCGCCAGCCGCCGTGGTACATGAAGCGGCCGCAGTACATGGAGATGCGCGGCACGCGGAAGCCGTCGCAGTCGTCGCGCTCGATGGCCGCGCGGATCTCGCGGGCCAGCTCGGGGGTGATGCGCTCGTCGGCGTCGAGGGAGAAGAACCAGTCGCCGGTGGCCAGGTCGATCCCCCGGTTGTTCTGCGGGCCGTACCCCGGCCAGTCGGTCACGACGACCCGGGCGCCCTCGGCCTCGGCCAGGGCGGCGGTCTGGTCGGTGCTGCCGGAGTCCAGCACGATCACCTCGTCCGCGAAACGCGCGGACCGGACGCAGTCCACGATGTTGCCGGCCTCGTTCTTGGCCACGATGATGATCGACAGACGTTTCATTTAGCTAGGGAAGCCGGCGGCCGGGAGCACCGCGTCATAATTCCCGGTTTGATCGGTCGTTCGATTATTGCACCCCCCATCCATGCCCTCTGAGTCCTCTGTCCTCGTGGCCGGCGGCGCCGGCTACATCGGCTCGCACATGGTCCGCATGCTGCGGGACCACGGCTTGCAGCCGGTGGTCGTGGACAACCTCGCCACCGGGCACGCCGATGCCGTGCAGGGCGCACCGCTGCGCGTGGGCGAGATCGGCGACCGCGACTTCATGGCCAGCGTGTTCCATGAGTTCAAGCCGTCCTGCGTGATGCACTTCGCCGCCTCCAGCCTGGTGGGCGAGTCGGTGCAGATGCCGGGCAAGTACTGGCGCAACAACCTGGTGCAGACCCTCTCGCTCCTCGACGCGATGCGGGGCCACGGGATCCGCCGCTTCATCTTCTCCTCCACCGCCGCCGTCTACGGCAACCCGGTGCAGGTGCCGATCCCCGAGTCGCACCCGACCCACCCGATCAACCCCTATGGCCACAGCAAGCTGGCCGTGGAGCACCTGCTGCAGGACTACGACGCCGCCCACGGCCTGCGCTCCGTGACGCTGCGCTACTTCAACGCGGCGGGCGCGCACCCCGACGGCAGCCTCGGCGAGCGCCACGACCCCGAGACCCACCTGATCCCGCTGGTGCTGCAGGTCGCCTCCGGCCGCCGCGCCGAGATCGCCCGCTACGGCTCGACCCACGCCACGCCCGACGGCTCCTGCATCCGCGACTACGTGCACGTGCAGGACCTGTGCATGGCCCACCTCCTGGCGCTGCGGCACCTGGAGGCTGGCGGCGCCACCACCGCCTACAACCTGGGCAACGGCCTGGGCCACTCGGTCAACCAGGTCATCGAGGCCGCGCGCCGCGTGACCGGCCACCCGATCCCGCTGCGCGACGACCCGCCGCGCGCCGGCGACCCGCCCTCGCTGGTGGCCGACGCCGCGCGTGCCCGCGCCGAGCTGGGCTGGCAGCCGCAGTACGGCGACCTCGACACCCTCATCACCCACGCCTGGCAGTGGGAACAGCGGCTCGCCCGGGCCCCCCGCGCCGCGTGAGCCGCTTTCTCGGCATCGACCTGTCCGCCGTCCGCTGGCTGGCGCCCTACTTCGGCAACACCCGCCGCTACTGGGTCGTGGCGGCCCTGGCCACGATGGCCACCTCGGCCACCGAGCCGCTGGTGCCCGCCCTGCTCAAGCCGCTGCTGGACAAGGGCTTCCAGGGCGACGGCATCCCGTTGTGGATGGTGCCGGCCGCCCTGCTGCTGCTGTTCGCGCTGCGGGGCAGCGCCGGCTTCCTGGCCGACCTCGCCCTGGCCCGCATCACGCAGGACGGCCTGCTCGCCCTGCGCAAGGCGATGTTCGCCCGCGTGCTCGACGCGCGCCTGGCCCTGTTCGGCGAGGAGAGCGCGACCTCGCTGTCCAACACCGTGGTCTTCGAGGTCCAGAACGGCGCCACGCTGCTGGTCAACTCGGTCATCGGCCTGCTCAAGGACAGCCTGGCGCTGCTGGCGCTCATGGGGTACCTGCTGTACCTGAACTGGCAGCTCACGCTGGTGGTGTTCCTCGTGGTGCCGGGCGTGGGCTGGATCATGCGCACCATCTCGCGCCGCCTCTACCGCCTGGCCCGCAGCACGCAGACCGCCACCAACGACCTGGCCTACGTGGTCGAGGAGAACGTGCTGGCCGCGCGCGTGGTGCGCCTGCACGGCGCGCAGCCCGGCCAGGCCCGCCGCTTTTCCGACCTCAGCGGCGTGCTGCGCCGCCTCGCCCTGAAGTCCGCCGCGGCCTCGGCGGCCATCACCCCGCTCACGCACATGCTGGCGGCGATGGCGCTGTCGGTGGTGATCTGCATCGCGCTGTGGCAGTCGCAGGACGGCATCACCGTCGGCACCTTCGCCTCCTTCATCACCGCGGTCCTGATGCTGATCGCACCCATCAAGCGCCTGTCCGAGGCGGCCAGCCCGATCTCGCGCGGCCTGGCAGCGGTGCAGCGCGGCATCGACCTCGTCGAGCAGATCCCGGCCGAGTCCGGCGGCACGCATGCCCCGGCGGGCCACGCCGAGGGCCGCATCACGCTGCAGGGCGTGACCGTGCAGTACCGTGACGACGCCCGCCCCGCCCTGGACCGCCTGGACCTGGAGATCGCCCCCGGCCAGGTGGTGGCCCTGGTCGGCCCCTCGGGCTCGGGCAAGACCACCCTGGCCAACCTGCTGCCCCGCTTCGTGCTGCCCGATGCCGGCCGCATCGCGCTCGACGGCGTGGAGCTGGCGCAGTGGCGCCTGGACGCCCTGCGCGCGCAGTTCGCCCTGGTGAGCCAGGACGTGGTCATGTTCAACGACACCCTGGCGCGCAACGTCGCCCTCGAGGACACGCCCGACCGGGACCGCGTGCTGCGCTGCATGGAGGCGGCCAACCTCGGCGACCTGGTGCGCAGCCTGCCGCAGGGCCTGGACACCGTCACCGGCCACAACGCCACCGAGCTCTCGGGCGGCCAGCGCCAGCGCCTGGCGATCGCCCGCGCGCTGTACAAGGACGCCCCCATCCTGATCCTCGACGAGGCCACCTCGGCGCTGGACGCCGAGTCCGAGCGCCTGGTGCAGGAGGCCCTGAACCGCCTCATGGCCGGCCGCACCACGGTCATCATCGCCCACCGGCTCTCCACCATCGAGCATGCCGACCGCGTGGTGGTGCTCGAGGAGGGCCGCGTCGCCGAGAGCGGTTCGCACGCCGAGCTGCTGGCCCGCGGCGGCCTGTATGCCCGCCTGCACGCGCTGCAACTGGGCGCCGCCGCAGCCACCGGGGCGACGGGCGCCGCAGCCGCCGCATGAAGCGCATCCTGGTCATCGCCACCCGCCAGATCGGCGACGTGCTCCTGACCACCCCCCTGGTGCGCGCCGCGCGCCGGCGCTGGCCCGAGGCCCGCATCGAGATGCTCGGCTTCCAGGGCACCCTGGGCATGCTCGCCGGCAACCCCGACATCGATGCCTGCATCGAGACACCGGCCCGCCTCGGCTGGGGCGGTTTCTGGCGCCTGGCGCGCCAGCTGTGGCGCCGCTACGACCTGGCCCTGGTCACCCAGCCCGGCGACCGCGCCCATGCCCTGGGCTGGCTGGCCGCGCGCACCCGCAGCGGCCTGCTGCCCGAGGCCGGCGGCAGCAACTGGTGGAAGCGCGCGCTCCTGGACCATGCGGTGACCATCGCCGGCGACCGCGGCGCGGTGCATGTCACCGTCGAAAAGCTCGCCCTGCTCGACCCCTGGCTCGCCGGCCCGCCGCGCGTGCCCCAGGTGGTGCCGCCGGCCGCCGCCCCCCTGCCGGCCGAACTCGCGGCCCGCCTGCGCCCCGGCTACGTGGCCCTGCATGCGCCCTCGATGTGGGAGTACAAGCAGTGGCCGCTGGCGCACTACGCCGAGGTGGTGCGCGCCCTGCTGGCCCGGGACATCCAGGTCGTGCTCACCGGCAGCGCCGGCCAGCGTGACCAGGCCTGCATCGAACCCCTGCGGGCGCTGGCCGAGCCGCCGGCGCTGGTCGATGCCTCGGGCTGGCTCGATTTCCGGCAGCTGCGCACCCTGCTCGAGGGCGCGGCTGTTTACGTCGGCCCGGACACCTCGGTCTCCCACCTGGCCGCCGCCACGGGCACGCCCACGGTGGCCCTGTTCGGCCCGACCAACCCGCTGCGCTGGGCCCCCTGGCCCGCCAAGGCCGCCGCGCGCGAGCTGTTCGAGCGCTCGGCCCGCCGCCAGGTCGCGGGCAACGTGGCGCTCCTGCAGGGCCCGCAGGACTGCGTGCCCTGCGGCCGCGCCGGCTGCGAGGACCACCGGGACAGCCGCAGCGACTGCCTGCAGTCGATCCCGCCCGCCCTGGTGGTCGAAACCGTCCTGGCGCAGATCGTGCGCCCCGTCGCGGACCCGAAGCAGCCGTGATCCCCGCCCTCGCCCGCCCGCGCTGGATCGAGGACGCCGGTGGCGTGCTGGCCCTCGCGCTCGGCGCGGTCGTCGCGCCCTACTTCGTGCTGCGCGGCTGGCTCAATGCCGGCGGCACCCTGCTGGGCCTGGTGGCGGTGTGGCGCGTCACCGCCGCCGGCGGCTGGCGCGCCCTGGGGGCGCACCGTCCCCTGGCCCTGGCGGTGGCCGCCCTGTGCGCGCCGCTGGCGCTCACGGCCCTGGCGCAGGCGCTGCACGGCGAGTTCGCGCCGCGCCACCTGGACCCGCCCCTGCGCGTGGCCCTGGGCGGCGCGCTGCTGGTGTACCTGCACCAGCGCCGGGTCGACTGGCTGCGCGCGGCTGGCGTGGCCGTGCCGCTGTCACTGCTCCTGTGCGCGGCGCTGCTGCTGGCGCCGGGCGCGGCCCGCTTCCACTGGGGCGACCGCGTCGCCAGCTACTTCATGGACCCGCTGATGCTGGCGCAGCATGCGGCCCTGGTCGGCTTCCTCTCGCTGTTCCTGGTCCGCGCGGACGACACCGCGGCCCTGCGCGCCCTCAAGCTGGCCGGCTGGCTCGCCGGCCTGGGCATCGCCCTGGCCACCGGCTCGCGCACCGGCTGGCTCATGTTGCCCCTGCTCGCCCTGCTCTGGCTGGCCAGCACCGGGCGGCTGCGCCGGCCGCTGCACCTGGCGCTGGCCCTGGGCGCGCTGGCGCTGGCGGCGCTGGCCCTGTACGCCCTCTCGCCCGTGGTCCGCACCCGCGTCGACCTGGTGGCCACCGAGATCCCCGCCTACCTCGCCGGCGCCAACCCGGACACCTCCATCGGCATCCGCCTCTCGCTGTTCCAGGTGGCCTGGGCCGCCTTCCTCGAGCACCCATGGGCCGGCTGGGGCTTCACCACCCTGCCGACACCCGAGGCGCTGCCCGCCACCGCCGCGCTGTGGACCGACCTGATGCGCGCGACCTTCATCCACAGCGGCACCCACAACGAGTGGCTGCAGCACATGATGCGCATGGGCGTGCTGGGCCTGCTCGCGCGGGCCGCGCTGTACCTCGTGCCGCTGGCCCTGTTCGCGCGCGCGGCGCTTGCCGGCGAAGGCCCGGCCCGCACTGCGGGATACTTGGGGCTGGTGGTGGTGGGCGGCTACCTCACCGCCAGCTTCACCTCCGAAGTGTCCAACCTCGTCTACCTGTCCACCTTCTACGGGACGATGGTCGCGGCCTTCGGCGCCATCGCCCTGCAACCCCGACAACCGTGACCCAGCCCAACGCCAGCATCACCTTCGCCTGCTACAACCAGGTCGACTACACCCGCCAGTGCGTGGACAGCCTGGTGCGCCACGGCTTCGACCTGCGCCATGCCGCGGTGGTCGACAACGGCTCCACCGACAGCACGCGCGAGTACCTGCAGACCCTGCCCCTGGGCAACATCATCCTCAACCGCAAGAATCTGGGCTGCGGCGTGGCCTGGAACCAGGGCGTGCTGGCGCAGCAGGCCGAGTGGAGCGTGGTGATGAACAACGACGTGGTCGTCACCGCCGGCTGGCTGGACCACCTCATCGCCAGCGCCCGCGAGCACCGCCTCGACGTGGTCTCGCCCGGCATGGTCGAGGGCCCGCTCGACTACGACCTCGACGCCTTCGCCGCCGACGCCCGGCGCCGCATGGGCCATGTGGTGCGCCGCGGCGCCCGCCACGCGGTGTGCCTGGTGGTGCACGAGTCGGTGTGGGAGCGCATCGGTTATTTCCGCGCCACCCCCTCGCTGTGGGGCTTCGAGGACACGCTGTTCTTCCATGAGCTGGACAAGGCCGGCATACAGACCGGCGTCGTCGGCTCCTCCTGGCTGCACCACTACGGCTCCATCACCCTCAGCGCCCTCAAGCGCGAACGCGGGCTCAAGGAGAAGCAGGGCCTGAGCGCGCGCACCACCTACCGGCTGCTGGGGAAGTCCTTCCTCGAGCGCAAGCTGGACAAGCTGCGCCTGAAGCAGCGCCAGCGCGCCTGGCGCGAGGCCGAACTCGCCGAGTTCGGCATGACGCTGCAGGGCGAGCGGGTGGACGGCCAGTTCGTCTGGCGCTGACGCGCCGGGGCGCCGCCCGCGTCAGTCGCGGGTGAAGACGTCGCGTACCTGCTGCGCGAACACCTCGCGCTCGCGGCGGATCGTCGCGCGGTACGCATCGAAATCCGGCGCATGAGCCTGCGGTGCGGCCAGCACCGCGCGCGCCACCTCGCCGAAGGCCTGCACGAAGCCGGGCGCACGCTCGTCGAGCTTGTATTTCTGCGGGATCGGGATATCCACCGGGTTGGCCGCCGAGCCGCGCCGCCCGGTGATGACGCAGCAGCCCGCCATGGCGGCCTCGCGCGGCAGGCGGTCCTTGCCCGGGTGGTGGCCGAAGTCGATGTACAGCGCCGAGCGCCGCAGCAGGTCCACCACGCCGGCGGGCGTGAGGTTGGCGATCGGCACGAAGCGGATGCCGGGCCAGGCCGCCATCAGGGCCGCGGTCACCGCCTTGCCCTTCTTAGGGTTGTAGGCCACCTGGGCCTCGCGCGGCGGCGCCTCGCCCTGGGCCTCGCCGGCCACGTCATGGGCGATGTTCAGGTAGTCCGACAGCGGCGCGGCCTCGATGCCGTGCCCGCGCAGGAACTCCACCGCGTACTGCGACTGCGCGAAGTGCAGGAGCGGGCGCAGCGGGCGCATCGTCCAGGGGCGGCGGCCGGTGAGCTTGTAGCGCAGGTTGCGCCAGCGGTCCTTGAGCGCGGACTCGCCGGAGTGCACGAGGAAGCCGTCCACCGCCAGCCACCACATCGCGGCGCGCGCCTGCTTCACCGAGCAGGCCAGGCCGGGCGAGACCTCGGGCACGACCAGGAGGTTGCCGGGCGCGTCCTCGAAGGCGGCCTGGGGCGCGTCGTAGATCCGGTACGGCGCGGGGCACTCGAAGCTTTTCTCGAACGGCGTGTAGCAGATGAAGGCCTGCTGCCCCAGCCCGCGCAGCTCGTGCACCAGCTGGTGCAGCAGCTCGGGGCCGCCGGTGACGGTGTTGCCGGGGGCGGCGACGAAGATCTTCTTGAATTGCGGCAAGGCGGGTCCCGGGTCAGAGCGGCGAGCGGAAGAAGGCCGGCGGGGCGCTGCCCTCGGCGCGGTGCTTCAGGAAGGCGGCGGCGGCGTCCAGCGCCTCGCGGATGGTGACGTCCATGTCGAGGTAGCGGTAGGTGCCCAGGCGGCCGACGAAGCTGATGCCGCGGGCCTGGCGCGCCAGGTCCACGTAGCCGGCGAGCTGGGCCTTCTCCTCGACCAGGCGGATCGGGTAGTACGGCGTGTCGTCGGGCCCGCACTCGCGGCTGTACTCGCGGAAGCACACCGTGGCGGCATGCGTCTCCCAGGGCGCGAAGTGCTTGTGCTCGCTGATGCGGGTCCAGGGCACCGAAGGGTCGCCGTAGTTCATCACCGCGCAGCCCTGGAAGTCGCCCTCGGCGCGCACCTCCTCGAAGTCCAGCGTGCGGTAGCCCAGGCGGCCCAGGGCGTGGCCGAAGAAGGCGTCGATCGGCCCGGAGTAGAAGACATGCTCGTACGCGCCCAGGTCGTCCCGCGACAGCGTGGCGCCGAGCCGCAGCGTGATGCCCGGGTGGTCCAGGATCTTCTCGACGATGGCGGTGTAGCCGTCCGCCGGCATGCCCTGGTGGCGGTGGTTGAAGTAGTTGTCGTCGTAGTTGAAGCGCACCGGCAGGCGCTTGAGGATGTCGGCGGGCAGCTGCGAGGGCTCCAGCCCCCACTGCTTGCGGGTGTAGCCGGCCAGGAAGGCCTCGTACAGCTCGCGGCCCACGAAGCGCAGCGCCTGCTCCTCGAAGGTCTTGGGCTCGGTGATGGAGGTGTCGGCCTTGGACTCGACCAGCGCCCTCGCCTCCTGCGGCGAGCAGGTGGTGCGGAAGAACTGGTTGATGGTGTGCAGGTTGATCGGCAGCGAGAACACCTCGCCGCGCACCGTCGTCTTGACCCGGTTCACGTAGGGCATGAAGCGGCCGAAGCGGTTCACGTAGGCCCAGACTTCGTCGTCGTCGGTGTGGAAGATGTGCGGGCCGTAGCGGTGCACCAGCACGCCGGACGGGGCGTCGCGCTCGGTGTGGCAGTTGCCGGCGATGTGGGGACGGCGGTCCAGGACGGTGACCTGCAGGCCCGCCTCGGCGAGCTGCCGCGCGATGACGGCGCCGGAGAAGCCGGCGCCAGCGATTCCGATCATGGAGACCCCCTGCGAGTGGAACCGGGCGATTCTATCGGCCGGCCCAGCGCGGCCGGCCCCGGCCTCAGAGCAGCACGATGTCGTACTGCTCCGGCCCCATCGCCGAGTCGGCCTGCAGCGAGATCGGCTTGCCGATGAAGTCGGACAGGCCGGCCAGGTGCTGGCTCTCCTCGTCGAGGAACAGCTCCACCACCCGGGGGCAGGCCACCACGCGGTACTCGCGGGGGTTGAACTGCCGGGCCTCGCGCAGGATCTCGCGCAGGATGTCGTAGCAGACCGTGCGCGCGGTCTTCACCTGGCCCGAGCCCTGGCAGGCCGGGCACGGCTCGCACAGCGCCTGGGCCAGCGACTCGCGGGTGCGCTTGCGCGTGAGCTCCACCAGGCCCAGCTGCGAGAAGCCGCCGGCCATGGTCTTGACCCGGTCGCGACCGAGCTGCTTCCTCAGTTCGGCCAGCACCGCGTCGCGGTGGTCGGGCCGCACCATGTCGATGAAGTCGACGATGATGATCCCGCCCAGGTTGCGAAGCCGCAGCTGGCGCGCGATGGCCTGGGCCGCCTCGAGGTTGGTCTTGAAGATGGTCTCGTCGAAGTTGCGCGCGCCGACATAGCCGCCGGTGTTCACGTCCACCGTGGTCAGGGCCTCGGTCTGGTCGACGATCAGGTAGCCGCCCGACTTGAGCTCCACCCGCCGGCCCAGCGCGCGGGCGACCTCGTCGTCGATCGAGTACAGGTCGAAGATCGGGCGCTCGCCCTTGTACAGCTGCAGCTTGGCCGCGGCCGCCGGCATGAACTCCTGGCCGAAGGCCTGCAGCGCGGCGAACTGCTCGCGCGAGTCGATGCGGATGCTCTGGGTCTCCTCGCCCACCAGGTCGCGCAGCACGCGCTGCAGCAGGTTCAGGTCCTGGTGCAGCAGGGTGCCGGGCGGCTGCGAGGTGGCGGCCTGGCGGATGCGCGCCCAGGTCTTGCGCAGGTAGGCGATGTCGTCGGCGAGCTCGGCGTCCGAGGCATCCTCGGCATTCGTGCGCAGGATGAAGCCGCCACCCCCGCCGGTCTCGCGCGTGCCCACCAGGGCCACCAGCCGCTGGCGCAGCGCCTCGCGCTGCTGCAGGGGGATCTTCTGCGAGACGCCGAGGTGGTCGTCCTGCGGCAGGAAGACCAGCAGCCGGCCGGCGATGGAGACCTGGGTGGACAGGCGCGCGCCCTTGGTGCCGATCGGGTCCTTGATCACCTGGACCATCATGGCCCGGCCCTCGAACACCTGCTTCTCGATCGGCACCTGCGGCGCCGGCGGCCGGCCGGCGTCGGGCTCGGCATGGGGCTGCCAGACATCAGCCACGTGCAGGAAGGCGGCGCGCTCCAGTCCCACGTCGATGAAGGCGGACTGCATGCCGGGCAGCACCCGGGCCACCTTGCCCAGGTAGATGTTGCCGACGAGGCCGCGCTCCAGCGTGCGCTCGACGTGCAGCTCCTGCACCGCGCCGCTCTCGACGATGGCCACGCGGGTCTCCTGCGGGGACCAGTTGATCAGGATGTCTTGTTGGAGGGCCATGGGGTTCACTTCAGGAGGCCGAAGGCGCGCAGCAACTGCGCGGTCTCATGCATCGGCAGTCCCATGATGCCGGAATAGCTGCCGCTGATGCGGCTGACGTGCATCGCGGCGCGCCCCTGGATCGCGTACGCCCCGGCCTTGCCCAGGGGCTCGCCGGTGGCCACGTAGGCCGCGACCTGGGCGCGGGTCAGGGGCTCGAAGGTCACGCGCGAATCGCTCACCGCCTCCCGCCGCTTGCGCGGCGTGCCCACCGCCACCGCGGTCAGCACCCGGTGGGTGTGGCCGGCCAGTTCGGACAACATGCGCTGCGCGTCGCGCGCGTCGGCGGGCTTGCCGTAGATCACGCGGCCCAGGGCCACCGTGGTGTCGGAGCACAGCACCGGGGCAGGCGGCAGGCCGCGGCGCGCCAGGCGCGCGAGCGCGGCGTCGAGCTTGAGTCCGGTCACCCGGCGCACGTAGGCCAGGGGCGCCTCCCCAGGCAGCACGGCCTCGAGGGACTCGGCATCCTCGCCGGCATCGGGCAGCAGCAGTTCATGGGCCACGCCCAGCTGCTCCAGCAGCTGGCGCCGCCGCGGGCTCTGCGAGGCGAGGTAGACGAAGGCGGGTTTCATGCACTCACTCGCGGTGGTAGGGGTGGCCGGCGTTGATCGACCAGGCGCGATACAGCTGCTCCACGAGCAGCACGCGCACCATCGCATGCGGCAAGGTCAGGTCGGACAGGCGGATGCGCTCATGGGCAGCCTGGCGGAAGGCGGGCTGCAGGCCGTCGGGGCCGCCGATCACGAGGGCGACGTCATCGCCCCCGAGCTGCCAGTCCTTGAGCTTGGTGGCCAGCGCCTGGGTGGTGAGGTGGGTGCCGCGCTCGTCGAGCACGACGATGCGCGCGCCCCGGGGGATCTGCGACTCGATGCGCTCGCGCTCGGCGGCGTAGATCGCCTCGACGGTCTTGGAGGCGCGCGGCTCGGTCTTGACCGCGCGCAGCTCCAGCTTCAGCTCGGGCGGGAAGCGCTTGGCGTAGTCGTCCCACGCGGTCTGGGCCCAGTCGGGCACCCGCTGGCCGACCGCGACGACGACCAGCTTCATGCCTTGGGCGTCTTGGCGGCAGCCTTCTTCGCGGGGACCTTCTTGGCCGGCGCCTTGGCGGCCGGGGACTTGGCCGCCACCTTCTTGGCCGCCGGGGCGGCCTTCTTTGCCGGAGCCTTGGCCGCGACCTTCACCGCGGGCTTGGCGGTCGCGGGCTTGGCGGCCGCGGTCTTGCCGGCCGCCTTGGCCGGGGCCTTCGCGGGCGCCGCCTTGCGGGCCGCGGACTTCTTCGCCGGGGCCTTCTTGGCCGCCTCGTCGGCCGCCTTGGCGGCGCGCTCGGCCGTCTTCACCGCGCTGCTGCGGCGAAGCGAGGTGGGCTCCTTCTTCGGGGCCTCCTTCTTGGCGGGCGCAGCAGCCTGGGCCGGCTTGGGCGCGCCGAGCTTCAGGCGCACCGGCTTCTCGCCCCAGATCTCCTCGAGGTGGTAGTAGTTGCGGATCGCGGGCTGCATGATGTGCGCCACGGCGGCGCCGCAGTCCACGATGATCCACTCGCCGTTGTCCTCGCCCTCGATGCGCGGCTTGGAGAAGCCGGCGTCACGCACGGCATCGCGCACGCTGGCAGCCAGCGCCTTGGTCTGGCGGTTGGAGGTGCCCGAGGCGACGATCACGCGCTCGAACAGCGGGGAGAGATGCTCGGTGTTGAAGACCTGGATGTCCTGTGCCTTGACGTCTTCCAGGCCCTCGACGATGGCGCGCTGGAGGCGCTGGGTGTCTTTCTTGACGGCGGTTTGCTGGGTCATCAGGTCGGTCGGTAAAGAAGGTGTTGGTCAATATAGCGCGCCACCGGGGCGGGAACCAGATGGTCGATCCCTTGGCCGGCCGCAACGCGGGCGCGGATGTCGGTGGCACTGAACGGCATGGAGGGCAGCTCGATGGGCTGCCAGTGGCCGCCCGGCACGCGGGAGGCATCGAACGAGCCCGAAGGCTCCTGGGGCCTGGCGCGCTCAGCTATCGATATTGTAGCGATACGGGCAATCGCCCCGGCCTCGCGCCAGCTGTCCAGGGCCTCGGCCTGGTCCGCGCCGATCACCAGCACCAGCTGCGCCTGCGGGAATTCCCGCTGCAGCTCGCGCAGCGTGTCGATGGTGTAGGTGGGGCCGTCACGGCGCACCTCGCGCGGGTCGACCACGGCGCGCGGCACCTCGGCGAAGGCCAGCCGGGCCATCTCGAGGCGGTGCGGCCCGGAGGTCAGCGCCCGCGACTTGTGCCAGGCCATGCCCGTGGGGAAGACGCGCAGTTCGTCCAGCCCGAGCTGCTCGATGGCGGCGCGGGCCAGGGCCACGTGGGCCAGGTGCGGCGGATCGAACGCGCCGCCGAACATGCCGAGCCGGCGCGGCCCCGTCAAACCCACTCCCGTCGCACGATGAACTTCGTGTACAGGTCGTGCTCGGGCGAACCCGGCTCGGGTTGCCACTGGTAGGACCAGGTGGCATGCGGCGGCATGGACAGCAGGATGGACTCGGTGCGCCCGCCCGACTGCAGGCCGAAGTGCGTGCCGCGGTCCCAGACCAGGTTGAACTCGACGTAGCGGCCGCGGCGATACAGCTGGAAGCTGCGCTCGCGCTCGCCCCAGGCCAGGCCCTGGCGGCGCTCGACGATGGGCAGGTAGGCGCCCAGGAAGGCGTCGCCCACCGACTGCAGCATCTCGAAGCTGCGCTCGGGGCCCAGCTCGGAGAAGTCGTCGAAGAAGATGCCGCCCACGCCGCGCTGCTCGTTGCGGTGCCTGAGGGTGAAGTAATCGTCGCACCACTGCTTGAAGCGCGGGTACTTGTCGTCGCCGAAGGCGGCGAGCGAGTCCTTGCAAGCCTGGTGGAAATGCCTCGCATCCTCCTCGAAGCCGTAGTAGGGCGTGAGGTCCATGCCGCCGCCGAACCAGCACACCGGCTCGCCGCCGCCGGCAGGCGTGGCGGAGATCATGCGCACGTTCATGTGGACGGTGGGCACGTAGGGATTGCGCGGATGGAACACCAGCGACACGCCCATGGCCTCGAACGGCGCGCCGGCCAGCTCGGGCCGGTGCTGCGTGGCGGAGGACGGCAGCTGCGGGCCGCGCACGTGCGAGAAGCCGCAGCCGGCGCGCTCGAACACGGCGCCGCCCTCGAGGATCTTGGTCAGGCCGTCGCCCTGCAGGCGCTCGCCAGCGGGCTTGCTCCAGGCATCGGCCAGGAAGCCGGCGCCGCCGTCGAGGGCCGCGATCGCATCGGTGATGCGCGCCTGCAGCCCCTGCAGGTAGTCGCGCACGGCGGCGGGCGTCGGTGCCGTCATCAGCGCGCGGCCCGGAAGCCGATGTCGGTGCGCCACTGCGCGCCGTCGAAGCGGATGCCCTGCACCACCTCGTAGGCGCGCTGCTGCGCCTTCTTCACCGAGTCGGCCAGCGCGGTGACGCACAGCACGCGGCCGCCTGAAGTGAGGACCTGGCCATCCGGGCCCTCCTGGCGGACCGTGCCGGCATGGAACACCATGGCGTCGGGCATCTCGGCCGGCAGGCCGGTGATGGCGTCGCCCTTGCGCGGGTTCATGGGGTAGCCGGCGGCGGCCATCACCACGCCCAGCGCGACGCGGCGGTCCCACTCCAGGTCGACCTGGTCCAGCGTGCCGGAGGTGGCCGCCATCATCACGTCGAACAGGTCGGACTTCAGCCGCATCATGATCGGCTGCGTCTCGGGGTCGCCCATGCGGCAGTTGAACTCCAGGGTCTTCACGTGGCCCTGCGCATCGATCATCAGGCCGGCGTAGAGGAAGCCGGTGTAGGGGATGCCGTCCTTCTCCATGCCCTTGATGGTGGGCAGGATCACCTCGCGCATGGCGCGGGCGTGGACATCGGGCGTGACCACCGGCGCGGGCGAGTAGGCGCCCATGCCGCCGGTGTTGGGGCCCTGGTCGGCGTCCAGCAGGCGCTTGTGGTCCTGGCTGGTGGCCAGGGCCGTCACGTTCTTGCCGTCGCACAGCACGATGAAGCTGGCTTCCTCGCCCTGCAGGAACTCCTCGATCACCACCCTCGCGCCGCCCTCGTTGTGGGTGACGCCGAGCTTGTTGTCCAGGAGCATGAAGTCGATGGCCTCATGGGCCTCGGCCAGCGTCATGGCCACGACCACACCCTTGCCCGCGGCCAGGCCGTCGGCCTTGATCACGATGGGCGCGCCCATGCGGTCCACGTAGGCGTGGGCCTGGGTGGCGTCGGAAAACGTGTCGTAGGCCGCGGTGGGAACGCCGTGGCGCTTCATGAAGGCCTTGGAGAAGGCCTTGGAGCTTTCCAGCTGCGCGGCCGCCTGGGTGGGGCCGAAGATGCGCAGGCCGGCGGCGCGGAAGATGTCCACCACGCCGGCGGCCAGGGGCGCCTCGGGGCCGACCACGGTCAGGGCCACCTTCTCCTGCAGCGCCCAGTCGCGCAGCTGCGCGGGGTCGGTGATGGCCAGGTTGACCAGGCGCGGGTCCAGCGCCGTGCCGCCGTTGCCCGGGGCCACGTAGACCTGGGACACCTTGGGGGACTGCGCCAGCTTCCAGGCCAGCGCGTGCTCGCGGCCGCCGCCGCCAATGACAAGGACCTTCATTCCGCGATCTCGGCGTTGTGGAACACGTCCTGGACATCGTCCAGGTCCTCGAGCATGTCGAGCAGCTTCTGCATCTTCTGGCCGTCCTCGCCGGCCAGCTCGATGGTGTTCTCCGGTCGCATGGTGACCTCGGCCACCTCGGGCTTGAGGCCGGCGGCCTCGAGCGCGTTCTTCACCGCCTCGAACTCGCCGGGCGCGGTGATGACCTCGATGGAGCCGTCGTCGCCCACGACCACGTCGTCGGCGCCGGCGTCCAGCGCCACTTCCATGACCTGGTCCTCGGAGGTGCCGGGGGCCAGCAGCAGCTGGCCGCAGTGCCTGAACTGGAAGGCCACCGAGCCTTCGGTGCCCATGTTGCCGCCGTACTTGCTGAAGATGTGGCGCACCTCGGCCACCGTGCGGACCTTGTTGTCCGTCATGGTGTCGACGATGATGGCCGCGCCGCCGATGCCGTAGCCCTCGTAGCGGATCTCCTCGTACTGCACGCCCTCGAGGTTGCCGGTGGCCTTGTCGATGTTGCGCTTGATGGTGTCCGCCGGCATGTTGGCGGCCTTGGCCTTGTCCACCGCCAGCCGCAGGCGCGGGTTGGCGTTCAGGTCACCGCCGCCCTGGCGGGCCGCCACCATGATCTCGCGGATCACCCGCGTCCAGATCTTGCCGCGCTTCTCGTCCTGGCGGCCCTTGCGGTGCTGAATGTTGGCCCATTTGCTATGTCCAGCCATGGGAATCGTCCTTGTTCGGTCTTGTACGGTACGCTTGCGCGAAAGACCGACATTCTACGTTTCGCCCCATGGCCCAACCCCTGCCCATCGCCCGCAACGCCCAGGCCGAATGCCACCTGCTGCCCGCCCTGGCCAATCGACACGGCCTGGTGACCGGCGCCACCGGCACCGGCAAGACCGTCACCCTGCAGGCGCTGGCCGAGGGCTTCTCGCGCATCGGCGTGCCGGTGTTCCTGGCCGACATCAAGGGCGACCTGACCGGCATCAGCCAGGCCGGCACCCTCTCGCCCAAGCTGGCCGAGGCGATCCGCGAGCGCGGCCTGCCCACCCCCGAGCCGATCGCCTGCCCCGCCACCCTGTGGGACGTGTTCGGCGAGCAGGGTCACCCGGTGCGCGCCACCGTCTCCGACCTCGGCCCCCTGCTGCTGGCCCGCATGCTGGACCTGAACGAGACCCAGGCCGGCGTCCTGAACATCGTGTTCCGCATCGCCGACGACCAGGGCCTGCTGCTGCTGGACCTGAAGGACCTGCGGGCCATGCTGCAGCACGTGGGCGACAACGCCAAGCAGTTCACCACCAGCTACGGCAACATCAGCGCCGCCAGCATCGGCGCCATCCAGCGCGGGCTGCTGCAGATCGAGTCTCAGGGCGGCGACCGCTTCTTCGGCGAGCCCATGCTGGACATCCACGACTTCCTGCAGACCGCCGATGGCGGCCGCGGCGTGGTCAACATCCTCGCCGCCGACAAGCTGCTCAACGCCCCGCGCCTGTACGCCACCTTCCTGCTGTGGCTGCTGTCCGAGCTGTTCGAGCAGCTGCCCGAGGTCGGCGACCTGGACAAGCCCAAGCTGGTGTTCTTCTTCGACGAGGCCCACCTGCTGTTCGACGACGCGCCCAAGGTGCTGGTCGAGCGCATCGAGCTGGTGGTGCGCCTGGTGCGGTCCAAGGGCGTCGGCGTCTACTTCGTGACCCAGAACCCGCTGGACATCCCCGACAGCGTACTGGCCCAGCTGGGCAACCGCGTGCAGCACGCCCTGCGCGCCTTCACCCCCCGCGACCAGAAGGCGGTGCGGGCCACGGCCGAGACCATGCGCCCCAAGGCCGGCCTGGACATCGAGGCCGCCATCACCGAGCTGGCCGTCGGCGAGGCCCTGGTCAGCCTGCTCGATGCCAAGGGCCGCCCCAGCGAGACCGAGCGGGCCTACGTGATCCCGCCGGGCAGCCAGATCGGCCCCATCACCCCGGCCCAGCGCCAGGCCCTCCTGGCCGGCTCGCTGGTGGCGGGGGTGTACGACCAGGCGGTGGACCGGGAGTCCGCGTACGAACGCCTCAAGGGGCGGGCCGCGCAGGCCGGCTCGGACACGCCCGCCGCCGGCGGCGGTACGCCGGCGGGCTCGACGGGCGCGCCCGGCGGAACGGGCGAGCCCGGCAGGGGCAGCGTCCTCAGCGACCTGCTCCTGGGCTCCACCGGCCCCCGCGGCGGCAAGCGCGAGGGCCTCGTCGAGATGATGGCCAAGTCCGCGGTGCGCACCATCGGCAGCAGCGTGGGCCGCGAGATCATCCGCGGCGTGCTGGGCGGCATTCTGGGCGGCAAGGGCCGCCGCTGAGCCCGCCACCGGCCCTGGCTTGACTTCGCGGCGGATCGGGAACAAGCTCATCAGAAAAAAGGATGAGCTTGTAGATCCAAGGAAGCAACCTTCTCCGCCGGAGGAGCCATGAGCCATGCCCACCGCCCGCACGACGCCCGGGGCCAGTTCGCCCGCCTGATCGCGGCGCTCGGCCGACGCATCGGCCAGCCCCTGCTGCCCGACGAAGGCTCGGTCGCCCTCGCCGACGCGCGTGACGCCCTGCAGCTCATGGTCGAGCTTTCCACCGAGGAGGACTGCATCCATGCGATCCGCCCCTTCATCGAGATCCCCGACGACGAAGCCGACGCCGGCCGCCTCGCCTGCGAGCTCCTTCGCGTGAACGCCGACCGCGACGCGCTGGGCCGCAGCCTGGTCTGCGCCTACACGCCTGGCCGCCTGTACTGCCTGGTCCAGCGGCTCGAGCTGGACCTCTCGCCTGCCGCCTTCGTGATGGCGATCGAGGAGCTCGCCGAGCTCGGGGACGCGCTGCGCGCCTCGCTGCTCGGTCGCGGGGACCCGGTGCCCCGCCCCGCCAACCTGCAGCTGCACCGCGCCTGAGGACCGCCCCATGGCCACCCGCATCCCGCCCCACGCCGTCGCCTCGCCGCCGCCGGCCTTGCCGCAAGCCCCGCAGGCCCACGCCTCGTCCGACCCGAACCCGCTCGAGGGCCTGCCGGCGCACTCCCCCATCGCCGGCCTGCGCCAGGCCGCGAGCCCCGCGCCGCGGCTGTCCAGCCAGGCGCCCACGACCGTGCTGCGCGCGATCCAAGGCGCCCAGCCGACCGGCCAGGCGCTGAGCGGCCGGCTGGTGCCGGCCGGCCACGTCGCACCCGCCCTGCGCCGCACCCGCATCGGCCCGGAGGACACCTCCTGAGCCGGCCCGAGCGAGTCCCGTCCGGCGACGCGGGCATGCCGCTTGCAAACGTCCCGGCAGGACCCGCGCTGCTAGATTGAACTGGACCGACCGCCATGCCCGCCGACGCCCCGACGCCCTCCCGCCACATCCGGCTCACGTCGCACGCCAGCGGCGACGGGGCCCTGCCGATCCACTGGAACGCGGAGTCGGCGGCGGCCCGCGGCCCGGTGGTGGGCACCACGACCCAGCGGGCCCAGCGCAACGTGATCGGCGCGCACAGCGGCTCCTATGGCGTCTACCGGGCCCTGGCGGTGGCCGCCGGCGCCCTCGCCCGCGACCACCGCGCGGACCTCACCAACACCGCCCCCACCCACGCGATCGGCCCCTACCCGCAGTGGTTCGAGGCGGGCCGCATCGTCAGCCTCGACCCCTGGGGCGCGACGGTCTCCGAGGTCTTCGCCGACCGCCTCGCCCAGGGCTACGACATCCGCCCCACCATCGCCATCACCCAGGCCCACGTGGTCCTGCCCGAGGTCATCGAGGCGCTGCACCAGGGCCGCCTGCGCGCCGACGGCCACCTGCTCACCGACAAGGGCGCGGCCCTGGTGACCAAGGCGGCGATCGAGCCGGTGTGGTGGCTGCCCGGCATCGCCCGGCGCTTCGGCTGCAGCGAGGCCGACCTGCGCCGCGTGCTGTTCGAGGAGACCGGGGGCATGTACCCCGAGCTGGTCACACGGCCCGACCTGGAGGTCTTCCTGCCCCCCATCGGCGGCCAGACCGTCTACATCTTCGGCAACCCGCGGGACCTGGCCGACCCCGGCGTCGAGCTCACCGCCCGCGTGCATGACGAGTGCAACGGCTCGGACGTCTTCGGCTCCGACATCTGCACCTGCCGCCCCTACCTGACCCACGCCATCGAGGAGTGCATCCGCGGCGCGCAACCGGTTGACGCGGGCGGTCGCGGCGGCGTGGGCCTGATCGCCTACGCTCGCAAGGAGGGCCGCGCGCTCGGCGAGGTCACCAAGTTCCTCGTCTACAACGCCCGCAAGCGCCAGGCCGGCGGCGACACCGCCGACCAGTACTTCGCCCGCACCGAGTGCGTGGCCGGCGTGCAGGACATGCGCTTCCAGGAGCTGATGCCCGACGTGCTGCACTGGCTCGGCGTGCGGCGCATCCACCGCCTGGTGTCCATGAGCCACATGAAGTACGACGCCATCACCGGCTCGGGCATCGAGGTCGGCGAGCGCGTCAACATCCCGGACGGCCTGGTGCCGGCCGACGCGCAGGTGGAGATCATGGCCAAGATGGCCTCGGGCTATTTCACCCCCGGCGAGGCGCCGGATGCCGAGGGACTTCGGCGCACGCGAGGAAGGGAGCTGGAATGAACGATGCGATGGCCTTCACCGACCCGCACGCGGAGGGCGCGATCGCCGCCGGCGTGCTGCGCACCACCCAGGCGGTGCGCGAACGCAGCGCGCAGCTGCTGGCGCGCGCGCGCCGGGGCGGCTCGGGCTGGTTCGAGGTCGACGACGCCGCGCTCGACGGCGCCGCCGCCCGCGTGGCCGGCACCACCCGCGAGCGGCACCCGCACCTGCGCGTGCCCCTGCACAGTCGATGGCGGCACTTCGAGGCTGGCGGCGTCGACCGCCGCCGCCAGCTCGAGGCCCTGCTCGCCGGGCAGACCGCCGTCACCCGCATCCACGCGATGATCGACCTCACCGTGACCAGCGTGCTGCTGGACGCCGGCGCCGGCGCCGACTGGAAGTACACCGAGACCGCGACCGGCCGGCAGTACACCCGCTCCGAGGGCCTGGCGGTGGCCAGCTTCCACGCCTTCTGCGCCGGCCTGTTCTCCAGTGACCGGGACCGCCCGCTGCAGGCCGACGCCCGCGGCCTGCGCGCGCTGGCCACCGACCACCTGGCCCAGGCCTTCCAGGTCACGCCCACCAACCCGCTGGTGGGCCTGGAGGGCCGTGCCATCCTGCTGCGGCGCCTGGGCGAGGTCATGACCGAGCAGCCCGAGGTCTTCGGCGAGGACGGCCGCCCCGGCGGGCTGTTCGACATGATCATCAGTCCCCTGGGCCCGGGCACGCCGCCGCCCACCGCCGATGTCCAGGCCCACGACATCCTCTCCCAGCTCCTCGCCGCGCTCTCTGGCATCTGGCCCGCGGACAACCGCATCGGCGGCGTGCCCCTGGGCGACTGCTGGCGCCACCCGGCGGTGCGCGGCGACGGCGCCACCGACGGCTGGGTGCCATTCCACAAGCTCTCGCAATGGCTCACGTACTCCCTGCTCGAGCCCTTCGAGTGGGGCGGGGTGAAGGTGCACGGGACCGACCGCCTCACCGGCCTGCCCGAGTACCGCAACGGCGGCCTGATGATCGACAGCGGCGTCCTGCGCCTTCGCAACCCGCTGGCCGCGGCCCAGACCTGGGCCCCGGGCGACGAGATCATCGTCGAATGGCGCGCGCTGACGGTGGCCCTGCTCGACGAGCTCGCGCCCCGGGTGCGCGAGCAGCTGAACACGGACGCCGCGCACCTGCCCCTGGGCCGCCTCCTGGAAGGCGGCACCTGGGCCGCCGGGCGCGAGCTGGCGCAGCAGCTTCGCGGCGGCCTGCCGCCCCTGCGCGTGGCCAGCGACGGCACGGTGTTTTAGATTCGGGGCTGGAACCCACCCCTGCAAGAAGAGGAAAACCGCCTTGAGCAACGTCCACGTCATCGACCACCCGCTGGTGCAGCACAAGCTCACCCTGATGCGAAAGAAGGAGGCATCGACCAACAGCTTCCGCCGCCTGCTGAATGAACTGGCGACCCTCATGACCTACGAGGTCATGCGCGACCTGCCGCTGCACGAGGTGGAGATCGAGACCCCGCTGGAGACCATGCAGGCCCGGATGATCGACGGCAAGAAGCTGGTCTTCGTCTCCATCCTGCGCGCCGGCACCGGCATCCTGGACGGCATGCTCAACGTGGTGCCCGGCGCGCGCGTGGGCCACATCGGCCTGTACCGCGACCCCAAGACGCTCACCGCCGTCGAGTACTACTTCAAGATGCCGCAGGAGATGGCCTCGCGCGACGTGGTGGTCGTCGACCCGATGCTGGCCACCGGCAACAGCGCCGTCGCCGCCATCGACCGCCTCAAGGAGCTCAAGCCGAAGTCGATCAAGTTCGTCTGCCTGCTCACCTGCCCCGAGGGCGTGAGGACGCTGCAGGCGGCCCACCCGGACGTGCCGATCTACACCGCCGCCATCGACCGCCAGCTCAATGACCACGGCTACATCCTGCCGGGCCTGGGCGACGCGGGCGACCGCATCTTCGGCACCAAGTAGGGCGCACCGCGCCGATGCTGGACCTCCTCGTCACCGGCGCCGCGCTGCCCGACGGCCGCACCGGCATGTCCGTCGCGGTGCGGGCAGGCCGCATCGTCGAGGTATCGCCGGGCTTGCAAGCTCCGGCCCGCGAGACCCTGGACGCCGAGGGCCAGCTGCTCTCCCCGCCCTTCGTCGACGCCCATTTCCACATGGACGCCACCCTGAGCTACGGCCAGCCGCGGGTGAATGCCAGCGGCACCCTGCTCGAAGGCATCGCCCTGTGGGGCGAGCTCAAGCCGACGCTGACCCAGGAGGCGCTGGTCGAGCGCGCGCTCGCCTACTGCGACTGGGCGGTGGCGCGCGGCCTGCTCGCGATCCGCAGCCACGTCGACACCTGCGACCCGTCACTGCGGGCGGTGGAGGCGCTGCTGGAGGTGAAGCGGCGCGTCGCGCCCTGGCTGGACCTGCAGCTGGTCGCCTTCCCCCAGGACGGCGCGCTGCGGTCTCCCGGCGCGCTGGACCACCTGCGCCGCGCCCTCGCGATGGGCGTGGACGTGGTGGGCGGCATCCCGCACTTCGAGCGCACCCAGGCCGAAGGCGCCGAGAGCGTGCGGCGGCTGTGCGAGATCGCGGCCGACCAGGGCAAGCTGGTGGACATGCACTGCGACGAGTCGGACGACCCGCTCTCGCGCCATGTGGAGACCCTGGCCTGCGAGACGCAGCGACTGGGCCTGCACGGGCGGGTGACGGCCTCGCACCTCACGTCCATGCACTCCATGGACAGCTATTACGTCTCCAAGCTGATTCCGCTGATGGCGGAGGCGCGGCTGGGCGTGGTGGCGAACCCCTTGATCAACATCACCCTGCAGGGCCGGCACGACACCTACCCGAAGCGCCGCGGCATGACCCGCGTGCCCGAGCTGATGGCCGCCGGACTCACCGTGGCCTTCGGCCACGACTGCGTGATGGACCCCTGGTACGCGCTGGGCTCGGCCGACCTCCTGGAGGCCGCCCACATGGGCCTGCACGTGGCCCAGATGACGAGCCAGGCGGGCATGCGCCAGTGCTTCGAGGCGGTGACCACCCACCCGGCGCGGCTGCTGCACCTCGAGGGCTACGGCCTGGCGCCCGGCTGCCACGCCGACTTCGTGCTGCTGCAGGCGCGCGACCCGGTGGAGGCGATCCGCCTGCGCGCCACGCGCCTGAAGGTGTTCAGGCGCGGCCGCCTGGTCGCCGAGACGGCGCCGGCCACCGCGCGCCTGCACCTGCCCGGCCGCCCGGGCAGCACCTCGTTCCAGCCCTGAGTCAGCGCCCCGGGCCGGCCCGGGTCACTTCTTCGGCTTCTGGTTCTGGATCCAGTTGGCCAGCTGGCGGGCCTCGGCCTCGCTGACCTGCGGGCGCTCGGCGTCATTGGGCATCTTGGCCACGCCCCAGTGCGGGCCGCCGGCGGCCTCGCTGCCCATGCGGATGGTCTTCACCATGGTCCGCACCGCGTCCTTGTTGCCTTTCCACTTGGCCGCGATCTTCTCGAACGAGGGACCCGCCGCGTCCTTCTGCACGTCATGGCATCCCATGCACTGCTTCTCGCGGGCCAGCTTCTCGCCGAGGGGCATCTTGTCCGCCGCCAGGGCGGGGAGTGCCGCCGCCAGCGCGACGACCATCAGGGCTGCTTGCTTGTGCATCCGTTCTCTCCTTCTTGTCCTTGTTGCCTCGGCGACATGCCGATGCAACGGTAGTGGCTGGCCCCGCGCTTGGCAACCGCCGGGGTTGATCCCGATCAAGCCGCGCGCACCTGCGTTGCGCGCGCACGGCATCGGTGCATGCGCGCAGCCGCCTTCCGCCGGGGCGCCACAACGGTGCGCGCCCGGCCCGGGAATGGCCTCGGCGGAGTGCGCATGCGCTGGCACGCGGCTTGCAAACATGCAGGGCACAGACAACACGGCGCATGACGAAGTGCGCCGCCGGGCCCACACCGCCGTGGGCCGCCTGCCCCGGCTCTCCCGTCCCTGCAGCCGCCGGGGCCGTGCCTGCCCGCAGGCGCGCCTCTCCCATCCCTCGCACCAAGGAAGATCATGAAGATCGTCGTCATCGGCCATGGCATGGTCGGCCACAAGTTCCTCGAAAGCCTCGTCGAAGCGGGCCTGCCCGGCGCGCAGGTCACCGTGCTGTGCGAGGAGCCGCGCCCGGCCTACGACCGCGTGCACCTGTCCGAGTTCTTCGCCGGCAAGACCGCCGCCGACCTGTCCCTGGTGGCGCCCGGCTTCTTCGAGCGCGAGGGCCTGCTGCTGCGACTGGACACCCGCGCCACCGCGATCGACCGCGCCGCCCGGACCGTCACCACCGCCTCCGGCGAGGTTCTCCCCTACGACAAGCTGGTGATCGCCACCGGCTCCTACCCCTTCGTGCCGCCGGTGCCGGGCAAGGACCGCGCGGACTGCTTCGTCTACCGCACCATCGAGGACCTCGAAGCCATGACCGAGTGCGGCGCGCGATCGAAGAGCGGCGTCGTCATCGGCGGCGGCCTGCTGGGCCTGGAGTGCGCCAAGGCCCTGCGTGACATGAAGCTGGACACGCATGTCGTCGAGTTCGCGCCGCGCCTGATGGCGGTGCAGGTCGACGAGGCCGGCGGCGCCATGCTTCGCCGCAAGATCGAGGACCTCGGCGTGGGCGTGCACCTGTCGAAGAACACGCTGGAGATCACCGCGGGCGAGCAGGCCCGCCACCGCCTGGTGTTCGCCGACGGCACGCACCTGGAGGCCGACATGGTGGTGTTCTCCGCCGGCATCCGCCCGCGCGACGAGCTGGCGCGCAGCGCCGGCCTCGCCGTGGGGCCGCGCGGCGGCATCGTCATCGACGACCAGTGCCGCACCAGCGACCCCGACATCCACGCCATCGGCGAGTGCGCGCTGTGGAACGGCCAGGTCTTCGGCCTGGTCGCCCCCGGCTACGACATGGCCCGCACCACCGCCCGCCACCTGGCCGGCCAGGCCGGTGGATTCCAGGGCGCCGACATGAGCACCAAGCTCAAGCTGATGGGGGTCGACGTGGCCTCCATCGGCGACGCCATGGGCAAGGCCGCCGGCGCGCGCAGCTACCAGTACACCGACGAGCGCAAGCAGGTGTACAAGAAGATCGTCACCTCGGAGGACGGCAAGCAGCTCCTCGGCGCGGTGCTGGTGGGTGACGCCGCCGAGTACGGCACCCTGCTGCAGCTGGTGCTCAATGGCATCGCGCTGCCCGAGGACCCCGAGTTCCTGATCCTGCCTTCCAGCGACGGCAAGGCCCGGCCCGGCCTGGGCGCCGACGCCCTGCCCGCCTCCGCGCAGATCTGCTCGTGCAACAGCGTCTCCAAGGGCGCGATCTGCGACGCGGTCGCCGGCGGCGCCTGCGACATCGCCTCCCTCAAGGCCTGCACCAAGGCCGGCGCCACCTGCGGCGGCTGCGTGCCCCTGGCCACCCAGGTGATGAAGGCCGAGATGAAGAAGCGCGGCATGGCGGTGAACAACCACCTGTGCGAGCACTTCCCGTTCTCGCGCCAGGAGCTGTTCCACATCATCAAGGTGGAGGGCATCCGCACCTTCGAGGCGCTGCTCGCCCGCCATGGCAAAGGCCTGGGCTGCGCGGTGTGCAAGCCGGTGGCGGCCAGCATCTTCGCCTCGGTGTTCAACGAGTTCATCCTGAACAAGGCGCATGCCGGCCTGCAGGACTCCAACGACTACTTCCTGGGCAACATCCAGAAGGACGGCACCTACTCCGTCGTGCCCCGCATGCCCGCCGGCGAGGTCACGCCCGACGGCCTGATGGCGGTGGCCCGGGTCGCCAAGAAGTACGGCCTGTACACCAAGATCACCGGCGGCCAGCGGGTGGACCTGTTCGGCGCCCGCGTCGAGCAGCTGCCCGCCATCTGGGAAGAACTCATCGCCGCGGGCTTCGAGTCCGGCCACGCCTACGGCAAGTCCCTGCGCACGGTGAAGTCCTGCGTGGGCAGCACCTGGTGCCGCTACGGCGTGGGCGACAGCGTCGGCCTCGCGGTCGAACTGGAGAACCGCTACAAGGGCCTGCGCGCGCCGCACAAGATCAAGTTCGGCGTCTCCGGCTGCACCCGCGAGTGCGCCGAGGCCCAGGGCAAGGACGTGGGCGTCATCGCCACCGAGAAGGGCTGGAACCTCTACGTCTGCGGCAACGGCGGCATGAAGCCCCGCCACGCCGAGCTGCTCGCCAGCGACCTGTCCAAGGCCGACCTGGTTCGCCTGATCGATCGCTTCCTCATGTTCTACGTGCGCACCGCCGACCGGCTGCAGCGCACCAGCACCTGGCGCGAGAACCTGGAGGGCGGCCTGGACTACCTGAAGTCCGTGGTGCTCGACGACCACCTGGGCATCGCCGCCGAACTCGAGGCCGAGATGCAGCACGTGGTCGACACCTACGCCTGCGAGTGGAAGGAGGCGGTGACCCACCCCGAGACCCGCAAGCGCTTCCGCCAGTTCGTCAACAGCGACCAGGCCGACGCCAACGTCGTCTTCGTGCAGGAGCGCGGCCAGATCCGCCCCGCCACGCCCGAGGAACGCGTCGAAGCCCAGCCCGCCTGAGCGGCCGCCACGCACCACGGCCCGACCCCGAGGAGAACGCCATGAGCCCCACCCAGCCCCGCACCCCCGCCTGGACGCCCGTCTGCGACGTCGACGACATCCTTCCCAACACCGGCGTCTGCGCCCTGGTGGGCGGCCGCCACGTCGCCGTGTTCCGCGTGGCCGCCAACGACGAGCCGCGCCTGTACGCCATCGACAACCTCGACCCCAACGCCCGGGCCAGCGTGCTCTCGCGCGGGCTGGTGGGCTGCCAGGGCGGGCGCGTCGTCGTCGCCTCGCCGATCTACAAGCACCACTTCTGCCTGAGCACCGGCGAATGCCTGGAGGCGCCCGAGCACTCGGTGAGCGCCTACCCGGTGCGCGTGGAGGCCGGCCGCGTGCTGGTCGCCGCCTGACGCACGGCCCCTGACTTGCCTCCCGACCCCCGCAACACCCTGGAGAACATCGCCCGCCGCCGGAGGCACGGCCTGCGCCGAGCCCCCGGTGCTGCAGGGGGAGGCCGAGCCGGTCTCGCCGGGGGCGCTTGCGTGCCGGAGGCTCACCGGCGGCCTGCGCGAGCTCTCGTACGCGCCGATGCAGGCCGTGCGCCGGGACCTGCCGGCCTGGCCGCGGCGCTGATCGCTTCGCGGGTCCTGCGCTGAGCGCGGGGCCACCGCGCGGTGGCTCAGTACCGCCAGTACAGCGCCAGCGCGTTGTCGCCGAGGGCTGCCTGCGCCACCTCGGGCGGCACCCAGTCGTGCAGCGCCGCGAACAGCGCGGGGTAGTCGGCGCAGGTCTCGTGGTTGGTGCAGGGCCAGTCGCTGCCCCACACCAAGGCCCGGGGGCCGAGCTCGCCCACCCACAGGCGGGCCAGCGCCGCCGGGTCCAGCCCGCCCAGGCGGTAGGCGCCACTGAGCTTCACATGCACCGCGGCCCCGCGGGACCGCGCCGCCAGGGCCTGCACGCTCGCGTCCGCCGCCGCCACCCCGGCCGGCTTGGCCATGTGGTCCACCACCACCGGCAGCGCCTGCGGCAGGCGGGCCAGCGCCGCGGGCAGGCCGCCCCGGTCGGTGTGCAGCTGCACGTGCCAGCCGAGGGCGAGCAGCGCGTCCCACACCGGCGAGGCCCCGGCCCAGGCCTCGATGTCGCCCGCGCGGCCCGCGAGGTTCAGGCGGATGCCGCGCACGCCGGCGGCGTCCATGGCGCGCAGGTCCTCCAGGCGCGCGCCGGGCGCGACCACGGCGATGCCGCGCAGGGCCTGCGGGTTCGCGCGCAGCGCCTGCAGCAGCAGCGTGTTGTCCGTGCCCAGGAAGCTGGTCTGCACCAGCACGCCGCGCGACACCCCGGCCGCCTGCGCCGCGCGCTGCCATCCCGCCAGCGGGGCGTCGTACGCCGGCACGTAGCGCGCGCCGGGCTCGCCCACGCCGGCCGCGAAGACGTGGAAATGACTGTCGACGAATGTTTTTGACGGCGGCGGGTGCATGGCGTACATTCTAGTCCTCTAGATGACCAAATGATCACAGGAATCAACGCCCCCACCCCGCAAGCCCCCGCCGGCCAGAGCCGCTACGGGTGGCTCGCCGCCGCCCTGCGCGCGCGCATCGTGCAGGGCGAGTGGGCGCCGGGCGAGGCGATCCCGCCGGAGGCCGCCCTGGCGCCCGCCTACGGCGTGGCGCTGGGCACCATCCGCCAGGCCATCGCCCTGCTCGTGGCCGACGGCCTGCTGGAGCGCCGCCAGGGCCGCGGCACCTTCGTGAAGGCCGGCCTCGGCGGCGCCTCGATGATGCGGTTCTTCCGCTTCCGCCATGGCGGCGAGCTGCAGGCCACGCCGCGCTCGCGCATCCTGTCGGCCCGCACCCGCCTGGCCGACGCGCAGGAGGCCGGTCCCCTCGGCCTGCCCGAGGGCGCCGGCGTGCTCGCCCTGGAGCGCCTGCGCAGCATCGTCGACCGGCCCTGCCTGCTCGAAAGCATCACCCTGCCGCTGCCGCTGTTCCAGCCCCTGGCCGACTCCGACCCGCACGCGTGGGGCGACCTGCTCTACCCCCTGTACCAGCGCGCCTGCGGCGTGACCATCCACCATGCCGAGGACCACCTGGCCTTCGACCGCCTCAGCGCCGGCCAGGCCCGCCACCTGCAGCTGGAGAAGGGCCACCCCTGCGCCCGCGTGCAGCGGCGGGCCTTCGACCTCGCCGGCCGCTGCGTCGAGCTGCGCACCACCCGCGGCGACGCCTTCGCCTTCGAATACACCGCGCAGGTGCGCTGACCCGCGGCACCACCGCCCCTGACCGACCGCTTCCCCCTGGAGACCCCCGTGACACGAACCTTCCGCCTCCCGATCGCCCGCCGCGACCTGCTCGGGGCCGCTGCCGGCGCGCTGCTCGCCGCGGTGCCGGCCTTCGCCCAGGCCCAGGCCCAGGCCCAGGCCCAGGCCCAGGCCCAGGCCCAGGCCCAGGCCCAGGCCCAGGCCCAGGCCCCGGCCTGGCCGACCCGCCCGGTCACCCTGGTCGTGACCTACCCGCCGGGCGGAGGCGCGGACGCCATGGCGCGCCTGATCGCGCCGCGCCTGGGCGAGGCGCTGGGGCAGAGCGTGGTGGTGGAAAACCGCCCGGGCGCCGGCGGCCAGATCGGCGCCGCGCATGTGGCCAAGTCCGCCCCCGACGGCTACACCCTGATGCTGGATGCCTCGTCCTTCGCGGTGAACCCGGCGCTCTACCCGCGCCTGCCCTATGACACCGCCAAGGCCTTCCGCCCGATCGGCCTGATCGCGCTGTTCCCGAACGTGGTCCTGGTCAACGCGAATTTCCCGGCCCGCAGCATCGCCGAACTCACCGCCGCCGCCCGCGCCCGCAAGGACGCCGTGGCCTACGCCTCCTCCGGCAACGGCTCCGCCCAGCACCTGGCCGGCGCGCTGTTCGAGTCGGCGGCCAAGGTGGACATGGCCCATATCCCGTACAAGGGCGGCGGCCCGGCCCTGAACGACGTGATCGGCGGCCAGGTGCCCCTGTTCTTCGGCAACCTCGCCTCCACCCTGCAGCACGTGCAATCGGGCAAGCTGCGCGCGCTGGCCGTGACCGCGCCGAAGCGCGCCTCCATGCTGCCCGACGTGCCGACGCTGGCCGAGGCCGGCGTGCCCGGCGCCGAGATCCATGAGTGGAACGCGGTCTTCGCCCCGGCCGGCACGCCGGACGCCATCATCGACAAGGCGTCCGCTGGGCTGCTCAAGGCGCTGGACGCTCCCGAGGTCCGCAGCCGCATCGCGCAACTGGGCGGCGACCAGCAGAAGGCATCGCCCGAACAGGCGCAGCAGTTCATCCGCCAGCAGATGAACCTCTGGGCCCGCATCGTCAAGGAACGCAACATCACCGTGGAATGACATCATGAACGTGCTCGACACCTCCCCCGCCCCCCTCGCCCTACACGACGCCCCCGCGACCCGCCGCCAGTGGCTGGCCCGGGCCGCCGCCGGCGGCCTCGCCCTGTCGTCCCCGCTGCTCGCCCGCGCCAGTGACGCCTGGCCCTCCAAGCCGCTGCGCCTGGTCGTCCCCTTCGCACCGGGCGGCAGCTCCGAGATCGTGGCCCGCGCCATCGCCGGCGAGATGGCCAAGACCATCGGCCAGAACGTCTTCGTGGACAACAAGCCCGGCGCCGCCGGCAACATCGCCATGCAGGAAGTGGCGAACTCCACCGACGACCACACCCTGATCCTGGGCCACATCGGCACGCTGGCGGTCAACCCGTACATCTTCCCCAAGCTGCCCTACGACGCGAACAAGGACTTCGCGCCGATCACCCTGATCTCCAAGGTCCCGAGCCTGTACGTGGTCCACCCCGACCTGCCGGTGAAGAACCTCAAGGAGTTCATCGCCTACGCCAAGTCGAAGCCTGGCCAGCTCAATTACGGCTCCGCCGGCAACGGCAGCGCCGGCCACCTGGCCTTCGAGTACCTGAAGTTCGTCACCGAGACCTTCGTGGTCCACGTGCCTTACCGCGGCACCGGCCCGATGCTCACGGACCTCATGGCGGGCCGCCTGCAGGCCGCCTCGGTCGGCGCGCCGGCGCTGCTGCAATTCATCAAGACCGGCAAGCTGCGCTGCATCGCCACCGGCACCAGCACGCGCCTGCCCCAGCTGCCCGACGTACCCACCGTCGCCGAGCAGGGCTTCAAGGGCTTCGAGATGACCCAGTGGTACGGCCTGATGGCGCCGAGCAAGTGGCCCAAGGCCCACCTCGACAAGCTCGAGGCCGAGGCGATCAAGGCGGCGCGCGGCAAGATCGTCGCCGAGAAGCTGAGCCAGGAGACGGCGCTGGCCGTGGGCAACACCCGCGCCGAGTTCGAGGCCTTCATCCGCGCCGAGCAGGCCCGCTGGAAGCCGGTGATCACCCGCGCGCAGATCCGCCCCGAAGGGGCCTGACGCCAGGAGGTCGCTGCGGGGCGGTGCTCGGGCCGCTGGCCCGAGCGCGCGCCGCGCTCTCTGCGCGCTCTGCGCTCTCTGCGCCGCCCGCGCCTCAGGCGCGCAGCAGCCGAGGCAGCGCCGGCCTGCCGCCCAGGCGCGGGAACAGGACCTTCGCGGCACGCGCCGGGTCGAGCTCGAAGCTCTCCGCCGCCAGCGCGGCGATGAAGGCATCCAGGCCCAGCGTGGGCCGCAGGTCGCGCCCCTCGTGCAGGGCGCCCGGCGCGAGGCCGGGCCAGTCGGCGATCACCCGCCCGCCCTGCACCGCCCCGCCCGCCAGCATCGCCGCCGCGCCGGTGCCGTGATCGGTGCCACCGGTGCCATTGGCCGCGGCGGTGCGGCCGAACTCGGTGGCCACCAGCACCACGGTCTGCGACCACGCCGCAGCCAGGCCCTCGCGCAGGGCCAGGAGCAAGGCGTCGAGCGATCGCAGCGTCCCGGCCAGCCGGGGCAACTGGGCGCTGTGCGTGTCCCAGCCCCCGGTCTCGATCATCGCGATGCGCGGGCCCTGCGGCCGGGCCAGGAAGCCCGCAGCCAGGCGGCCCAGCGTGGCCGGGTCCTGCTGGCGCGCGCGCTCCATGCCCGAGGCCATGCCGCGCGCCTGCATCGCCGCGGACCACAGCGCATGCAGCTGCGGGTCATCCTCGTAAAGGTGCGCCACCCGCGCCGCCAGGTCCTCGCGGGCCTGCGGCAGCGCCGAGGGCGCGTACGACACCACCGGCGCGGCGCCGCGCAGGGCCATGGGCACGGTGGGCGCGAGCGCCACCGCCTCGCCGCGCGCGCGGGGCAGCAGGCCCACCAGCCGATTGAGCCAGCCATCCCGCAGCTCGTGGGGCGCGTGGCCGCCGGTCTCCAGCACGTTCTGCCCGTCGAAGTGCGAGCGGTCGCGGTACGGCGAGGCCACCGCGTGGACGAACAGCGCCTCGCCCTGGGTGTACAGGCGGTGCCACTCGGCCAGTGACGGGTGCAGGCCGAAGAAGCCGTCCAGGCGTGTCGCCGCGGTGTCCACCGCCAGCCCGCCGCGCAGGCCCGCGAGCGCCGGATCGCCCTCGGGCACGACGATGGACAGGCCGTCGGCCGCCCCGCGCTGGAGGATGAAGACGAAGCGCCGCTCGGTGGCTGCCTCGGCCAGGGCCAGGCGCGGGGCCGCCAGCCAGAACGCACCGGCGGCCAGGGCCTGGCGCCGCGTGATGGAAGCCGTCATCGCGCTCACCTCCTCATGAACTCGGGAGACACCAGCAGCAGCGCCAGGGCGTCCGCGCCGGTTTCGGCACGGGCGATGGCCTGGCGGGTCGCTTCGCCCGGGCCGCCCGGCAGCACCTGGGGCGCCAGCCCCCGCGCGTCCACGCCTGGCGGGGCCTGGGCCGTGAGGCGTTGCGCCGTCTCGACCCGCCGCACCAGCGCATCGGGCGCGGCCCAGGCGCTGGCGACGTCGTCCCAGCCGGCCGGTGACCCCGGGCGCCACACCGGCTGCCCGAGCTGCGCCAGAAGCCCTGCCACCTGCGGGCCGGTCAGCTCGCGCCGGCCGAGCGCGCGCAACGCCGACACCGACCAGTCCCAGGGCGTCTTGAATTTCACCGGGCCGGGCTCCCAGGCCTCAGGCGAGTCCACCAGCGCCGCGTACACGGCGTGCAGGTCACCCTCGCTGCGCAGGAAGGCGGCGGCGAGCCGGTCGACCACCGCCGGCGGCGGCACGTCAGCCACGAAGTGCCGGGCCAGCTTGAAGGCGATGTGGCGCGCGGTGGCCGGCGCACGCGCCAGGTCCCGCAGGATGTCCAGCGACTGCGCCTCGCCCTGCGCCGCGTAGCGCCGCCCCAGGACCACGCGCGTGCCGGGCTCGTGCAGTTCCGGGCGGAAGCGGAAACCGCTGCCGCCCTCCGCGCCGTCGAGGCCCCAGCCGGTGAGCGCACGGGCGAACTCGGTGACATCGTCCTGCGTGTAGCCATGGCGCACGCCCAGGGTATGCAGCTCGAGGACCTCGCGCGCCAGGTTCTCGTTCAGGCCGCGGCGCGATGCGGGATCGCGCCGCGCCGCCCCCAGGGCCGCCACGCTCAGGGGCCCGATGGACTGCGGCTGGTCGAGGAACAGCAGCATCGCAGGGTGCCGGGTGGCGGCCGCCAGCAGGTCCTCGAAGCGCCCCAGCACGTGCGGGCGGATCGCGTCGGCCTCGAACGCGCCGGCCAGGCCCACCACCGCCACCTTGTCGGTGGACACCGCGAAGTGGTTGGCCCAGAAGTGGACCAATCGCTCCACGAAAGGCGCCGGCGTGGCCAGGGCCGACTGCATGCGCGCGGCCATGCAGGCCAGCAGCCGCTCGCGCGCCTCGCGGCGCTGGCTCTCCTGGGCGGCGGCGCGCGCCACCGGCTCGAGCTGCCGCGCCGCCTGCTGCTCGCGGACCATCCGCGCCACCAGGGTCGGCGTGCGCTCCTGCTCGCCCCAGCGCCCGGGCAGGGCCTCGAAGCGATCCAGCTGCCGGAGCAGCCCGTCGCGCGCGTCGGCGGGCAGCGGCTCCCCGGGCACGGCGCCGAGCCCGAAGCGGTTGGTGGCGATGGCCGTGGGGTTCATGTGCGCCGCGCGTAGGCCCGGACATGAAAAACCGCCCCGGGGGGCGGTTCTTCAAGGGGGCGGTCACTGGTCGCCGCTGGAGACTTCCTCGGGCTCGGGCTTGGACCGGCCTTCCTTCTTCGGCAGCGGCTGGATGTCCAGCTGCACCTCGTCCTTCTCGTCGAGGTCGACGGTCAGGCGGCCGCCGTCGGTGAGCCGGCCGAACAGGAGCTCGTCGGCCAGCGCGCGGCGGATGGTGTCCTGGATCAGGCGCTGCATCGGGCGCGCGCCCATGAGCGGGTCGAAGCCCTTCTTGGCCAGGTGCTTGCGCAGCTTGTCGGTGAAGGTGACTTCCACCTTCTTCTCGGCGAGCTGCTGCTCCAGCTGCAGCAGGAACTTGTCGACCACGCGCAGGATGATCTGCTCGTCCAGCGGCTTGAAGCTCACGATCGCGTCGAGGCGGTTGCGGAACTCCGGCGTGAACAGGCGCTTGATGTCGGCCATCTCGTCGCCCGCGGCGCGCGGGTTGGTGAAGCCGATGGTGGCCTTGTTCATGGTCTCGGCGCCCGCGTTCGTGGTCATGATGATGATCACGTTGCGGAAGTCGGCCTTGCGCCCGTTGTTGTCGGTCAGCGTGCCGTGGTCCATGACTTGCAGCAGCACGTTGAAGATGTCCGGGTGGGCTTTCTCGATCTCGTCGAGCAGCAGCACGCAGTGCGGCTTCTTGGTCACCGCCTCCGTCAGCAGGCCGCCCTGGTCGAAGCCCACATAGCCGGGAGGCGCGCCGATCAGGCGCGACACCGCATGGCGCTCCATGTACTCCGACATGTCGAAGCGGATCAGCTCGATGCCCATGATGTAGGCCAGCTGCTTGGCCGCTTCCGTCTTGCCGACGCCGGTGGGGCCGGAGAACAGGAAGGCGCCGATCGGCTTGTCGCCCTTGCCCAGGCCCGAACGTGCCATCTTGACCGAGGCGGCGAGCACTTCCAGGGCCTTGTCCTGGCCGAACACCACGCTCTTGAGATCACGCTCGATGGTCTGCAGCTTGCCGCGGTCGTCGTTCGACACGTTGGCGGGCGGGATCCGCGCGATCTTGGCCACGATTTCCTCGACCTCGGCCTTGGAGATGGTCTTCTTGCGCTTGCTCGCCGGCAGGATGCGCTGGGCGGCGCCCGCCTCGTCGATCACGTCGATGGCCTTGTCCGGCAGGTGGCGGTCGTTGATGTACTTGGCGGACAGCTCGGCCGCGGCCTGCAGCGCGGCCACGGCGTACTTGACGCTGTGGTGCTCCTCGAAGCGGCTCTTCAGGCCCTTGAGGATCTCCACGGTCTGCTCCACCGTCGGCTCGACCACGTCCACCTTCTGGAAGCGGCGGGACAGCGCGGCGTCCTTTTCGAAGATGCCGCGGTACTCGGTGAAGGTGGTCGCGCCGATGCACTTGAGCTGGCCCGAGGACAGGGCCGGCTTGAGCAGGTTGGACGCGTCCAGCGTGCCGCCCGAGGCCGCGCCGGCACCGATGAGGGTGTGGATCTCGTCGATGAACAGGATGGCGTTGGGCTTGTCCTTCAGGGACTTGAGCACGCCCTTCAGGCGCTGCTCGAAGTCGCCGCGGTACTTGGTGCCGGCCAGCAGCGCGCCCATGTCCAGCGAGTACACGGTGGACTCGGCCAGGATCTCCGGCACGTCCTTCTGCACGATGCGCCAGGCCAGGCCCTCGGCGATCGCGGTCTTGCCCACGCCGGCCTCGCCCACCAGCAGCGGGTTGTTCTTGCGGCGGCGGCACAGGATCTGGATGACGCGCTCGACCTCGTACTCGCGGCCGATCAGCGGGTCGATCTTGCCGTCCTTGGCGGCCTGGTTGAGGTTGAACGTGAACTGCTCGAGGGCCGAGGCCTTCTCGCTCTTCTCGCCGCCGCCCTCCTCCGGCTCGGCGCCGGGCGCCTCGCTGCCCTTGGCGGGCTCGGGCGGGTCGGACTTCTTGATGCCGTGGGCGATGAAGTTCACCACGTCCAGCCGGGTCACGCCCTGCTGGTGCAGGTAGTAGACGGCATGCGAGTCCTTCTCGCCGAAGATGGCCACCAGCACGTTGGCGCCGGTGACTTCCTTCTTGCCGTTGCCGGTGGACTGCACATGCATGATGGCGCGCTGGATCACGCGCTGGAAGCCCAGTGTCGGCTGGGTGTCCACGTCATCGGTGCCGGCGACCTGCGGGGTGTTGTCCTTGATGAAGTTGGACAGCGACTTGCGCAGGTCGTCGATATTGGCCGAGCAGGCCCGCAGCACCTCGGCCGCGCTGGGATTGTCCAGCAGGGCGAGCAGCAGGTGCTCCACGGTGATGAACTCGTGGCGCTGCTGCCGTGCCTCCACGAACGCCATGTGGAGGCTGACTTCCAATTCCTGGGCAATCATGAAATTTCCTTTGCCTTGCTACCGTTCCGTCTCTGACTCACTGTAATCCTGATCCGTTCCAGCTGTGCTGTCACTCCACGGGTTCACAGACACATTGCAGGGGATGCCCTGCCTGCCGGGCCGCGGCCTGGACCTGCTCGACCTTCGTCGACGCGACATCTCGGGAATAGACCCCGCAGACGCCTTTGCCGTCGAGATGGATCTTGAGCATGATCTGCGTGGCCGTCTCCCGGTCCTTGTTGAAAAACTCCTGGATCACCACGACGACGAATTCCATCGGGGTGTAGTCGTCATTCAGCATGACGACCTGGTACATCTGGGGAGGCTGGGTCCGCTGCGTCCGCCGCTCGAGGACCACCGACCCACCGTCGTCATCCTTGGGCTGCTGCTTGGGTGCAACCGGAGCGGGTTTGGGTGTTTTGCTGGCCATGAAAATCATTCTATCGACCCCACCGGCGCTGCCTCCCCGAAACGGATCTGGAGTCAGCCCATCCACTATTCAAGCCACGATCCCCAAACCTGCCGGGCAGGATTCTGGGCGGCACGGCGGCCCTTCGCCGGGAAGCCACGCCAGGCTTCCAACGGAAACTTTAGTATGTGAAAATATTCGCGCAAGGCGGCCCGTTTCAGGGCCGCCTCCCCACAACGCGAGGGAACATCGAGGGACCGCACATGGCGACTGGCACTGTCAAATGGTTCAATGATGCGAAGGGGTTCGGCTTCATCGAGCCCGACGGCGGGGGCCCCGATGTCTTCGCCCATTTCTCCGCCATCGTCATGGATGGCTTCAAGACCCTCAAGCAGGGTACCCGCGTCAGCTTCGAGCTCACCGAGGGCCCCAAGGGTCAGCTGGCGCAGAACATCCAGCCCGCGTCCCACCTGCCCCCTCTGGAGGCGCCCCGGCCCCACGCGCCCGCCCGTGCCTCACGGGTGCGCACGCCGCAGTTCCAGGCCCACGCCAACGACGCAGGCTGACAGCGCCGGCCCGATGAAAAAAGCCGCCCCCGCCGGGGCGGCTTTGCCTCGTCCGGGCCACCGGGCTCAGAGCTCGGCCATCTGCTCGATCATCACCTGGCCGAAGCCCGAGCAGCTGACCTGGATCGCGCCCTCCATGAGGCGGGCGAAATCGTAGGTCACCCGCTTGGTCTGGATCGCCGCCTCGAGCGAGCGGATGATCAGGTCCGCCGCCTCGGTCCAGCCCATATGGCGCAGCATCATCTCGGCCGAGAGGATCTCGGAGCCGGGGTTGACGTAGTCCTTGCCCGCGTACTTGGGGGCGGTGCCATGGGTCGCCTCGAACATCGCCACCGAGTCGCTCATGTTCGCCCCGGGCGCGATGCCGATGCCGCCGACCTGGGCGGCCAGGGCGTCGGAGATGTAGTCGCCGTTGAGGTTGAGCGTGGCCACCACGCTGTACTCCACCGGGCGCAGCAGGATCTGCTGCAGGAAGGCATCGGTGATCGAGTCCTTGATCACGATGTCCTTGCCGGTCTTCGGGTTCTTCAGGCGGCACCACGGGCCGCCATCGATCAGCTCGGCGCCGAACTCGCGCTGGGCCAGGGCGTAGCCCCAGTCCCGGAAGCCGCCCTCGGTGAACTTCATGATGTTGCCCTTGTGAACCAGGGTCACGCTAGGCTTGTCGTTGTCGATCGCGTACTGGATCGCCTTGCGCACCAGGCGTTCCGTGCCCTCGATCGACACCGGCTTGACACCGATGCCGGAAGTCTCCGGGAAACGGATCTTGCGCACGCCCATTTCCTCGACCAGGAAGCGAATGAGCTTCTGCGCCTTCTCCGACCGGGCCTCGTACTCGATGCCCGCGTAGATGTCCTCGGAGTTCTCGCGGAAGATGACCATGTTGGTCTTCTCCGGCTCCTTCAGCGGCGAGGGCACGCCCTTGAAATACTGCACCGGGCGCAGGCAGACATACAGGTCGAGTTCCTGTCGCAGGGTCACGTTCAGCGAGCGGATGCCGCCGCCGACCGGCGTGGTCAGCGGCCCCTTGATGGACACCACGTACTCCCGCACGGCCTGCAGGGTTTCCTCGGGCAGCCAGACATCGGGCCCGTACAGGCGGGTCGACTTCTCGCCGGCATACACCTCCATCCAGTGGATCCGGCGCTTGCCGCGATAGGCCTTGGCCACGGCGGCATCCACCACCTTCAGCATCACCGGCGTGATGTCGCGGCCGGTGCCATCACCCTCGATGTACGGGATGATGGGCTCGTCCGGCACGTTGAGGGAGTTGTCGGCGTTGACCGTGATCTTCTGGCCTTGGGCCGGCACCTGGATGTGCTGATACATGGATGGGGGCGTTCGTGGAGAAAAGGAGCGCCCTGGGGCGCGACCGGGGGCACCCGCCGCAGCCGGTGCGCCGGGGCATTCTAGCCACGGCCCCCGGCGGTTCGCACCGCCTGCGGGCCCGCAGGAACCGTCATGTAGCCCGCATGGCGTCGGTGATAACCCTCGAATTTGGCACCTTGGCATCCATCTTTTTTCAGGGCCGCGGGGGGGCCGCCGCGGGGCCAAAAAGTTTTTTGAATTTCTGCGTTTTTCTGTCAACGGCCGGTTAACTGCCGCGTTAGAGGAGAGCCTCACGGCCTGTCCGCGAGGCAATTTTTTGTTAGACAACCCTTTGAACTAGTCCAAAAGGAATCACCATGAAGAAGATCTTCGCCGCCCTGGCCGCCACCGTGTTCGCCGCTTCCGTGTTCGCTTCCGCCCCGGCCGCCGGCGCTTCCGCTGCCAAGCCCGCCGCTTCCGCCGCTTCCGCCAAGAAGTAATTCGGCTTGCGCGAATGAAAAGCCCGCCCTAGGCGGGCTTTTTTTATTTGCGCCGCTGTCAACGCCCGGCTCAGCCGCTCCGTTGCGAGAACACCCGGCACCGCCGGGACACGCCTCACCCTGTCACCTAGGATTTCCATGAACAAGCTGATCGCCTCCCTGGTTGCCGCCTTCTTCGCCGCCGGCGCCTTCGCCCAGGCCGCCCCCGCGGCTCCCGCCGCCCCGGCTGCTCCCGCTGCCCCTGCCGCCGCCGCCGCTCCCGCCGCCAAGGCAGAAGCCAAGCCGGAAGCCAAGGCCGAGAAGAAGGCCAAGAAGTCCACCAAGAAGGCCAAGAAGTCCAAGAAGGCCAGCGCCGCCTGATCCAGGCCCGCCCCCGAGAGATGCCCGCCCCGCGCGGGCATTTTTCTTGGGCCCGGTTGACGCAGAATCCCGCCCATGACCCACCGCCTGCTGATCGCCCTCCTGGGCCTTGCGGCCTTCGCCGCCTCCGCCCAGACCCCTCAGACGAACCTGCCACGCACCCGGCTCTCGGCCGGCATGCACCAGATCGATGCCCAGGTCGCCGCCACCCCGGGCGAGCGCCAGACCGGCCTGATGTGGCGCCGCGAGATGCCCCAGCACGAGGGGATGCTGTTCGTGTTCGACCAGCCCGGGACGCAGTGCTTCTGGATGATGAACACGCTGATCCCGCTCACCGCGGCCTTCGTCGCCGACGACGGCACCATCGTCAACCTGGCCGACATGGCGCCCCAGACCACCGACTCGCACTGCTCCGCCCGGCCGGTGCGCTACGTGCTCGAGATGAACCAGGGCTGGTTCGCGCGCAAGGGCCTGAAGGCCGGCGCCAGGCTGGCCGGCGAGCCGTTCGGCAAGTGAGGCAGCCGGCCCCGGCAGCGGGCGCCGCGCCAATGAAAAAGGGCCGCTCGATGCGGCCCTTGCGTCATGCGCGGGAACTTCAGGCGAAATTCTTCTGCGCGAATTCCCAGTTGACCAGCTTGTCGAGGAAGGTCTCGACGAACTTCGGGCGCAGGTTGCGGTAGTCGATGTAGTAGGCGTGCTCCCAGACGTCCACGGTCAGCAGGGCCTTGTCGGCGGTGGTCAGGGGCGTGCCGGCGGCGCCGGTGTTCACGATGTCCACGCTGCCATCGGCCTTCTTGACCAGCCAGGTCCAGCCGGAGCCGAAGTTGCCGACGGCGGACTTCACGAAGGCCTCGCGGAAGGCGGCGTAGCTGCCCCACTTCGAGGTGATGGCCGCGCCCAGCGCGCCGGTGGGCTCACCGCCGCCATTGGGCTTCATGCAGTTCCAGAAGAAGGTGTGGTTCCAGATCTGGGCCGCGTTGTTGTAGATGCCGCCGGAGGACTTCTTGACGATCTCCTCGAGGGTCATGGACTCGAACTCGGTGCCCTTCTGCAGGTTGTTCAGGTTCACGACATAGGCGTTGTGGTGCTTGCCGTGGTGGTACTCGAGCGTCTCCTGCGAGTAGTGCGGGGCCAGGGCGTCGATGGCGTACGGCAGCGGCGGGAGGGTGTGTTCCATGGTGATCCTCTTGGGGTTGTTCAGTTGTACGGATTCCGGGGATGGCGTCGGACCAGCCGGGATTCTAGGCATTAAATCAATCGGGGCTGGGACACGGTGACATCGAGCGTGCCGTCCGCGAGCCGGGCCTGCAGCCAGTCGCCCGGCCGGGCGTCGGCCGCGTGCATGAGGACGGTGCCGTCCTCGCGCGTGAGCAGCGCGTAGCCCCGTTGCAGCACCTGGCGCGGGTCGACACCGGCCAGCCGCAGCGCGGCGCGCTCCAGCCGCTGGCCCTGCACCGACAGCTGCCGCGGCACCGAGCGCTGCAAGGCGCCGGCTTGCGCGTCGAGCCCCGCCCCCAGGCGGGCCACCCGCGCCGCCACGGCATACCGCAGCCGCTGGGCCTGCCGCTCGAGTTGCTGGTGCTGGCCGGCCACACGGCCCGAGGGCCGGCCCAGGCGCGACGCCGCGGTGTCCAGCCGCTGCGAAGCGGCATCGAGCCGGCGCAGCGTCGCCGTGGACAGGCGATCCTGGACCAGCGACAGCGCGCCGAGCCAGGCGTCGCGCGGCTGCGCCACGAGCTCGGCCGCCGCCGTCGGCGTGGGCGCGCGCAGGTCGGCGCAGAAGTCGGCAATGGTGAAGTCGGTCTCGTGGCCGACCCCGCACACCAGCGGCACCGGGCTGGCGACGATGGTGCGAGCGAGCTGCTCGTCGTTGAATGACCAGAGGTCCTCGAGGGAGCCGCCGCCGCGGACCAGCAGGATCACGTCGACCTCGCCGGCCCGGGCCCGCGCGTAAAGCGCCTCCAGGGCCGCCACCAGCTCGCCCGGCGCCTGCGCGCCCTGCACTGCCGCGGGCGCCAGCAGCACCGGCACATGGGGCGCGCGCCGGCGCAGCGCCGTAGCCACGTCGTGCAGCGCCGCGGCGCCCAGCGAGGTGACCAGGCCGATGCCGCGCGGCATCACCGGCAGCTCGCGCTTGCGGTCCGGGTCGAACAGGCCCTCGGCCTCGAGCCGAGCCTTCAGGCGCAGGAACTGCTCGAACAGCGTGCCCTGGCCCGCGCGGCGCAACGACTCGACGATCAGCTGCAGGTCGCCGCGCGCGTCGTAGACGTCGAGCCGGCCCATGACCTCCACGCTGTCACCATCACGCGGGCTGAAATCCAGCCCGCTGGCGGCGCGGCGGAACATGGCGCAGCGGATCTGGCCGGTCGGGTCCTTGAGCGTGAAGTAGCAATGCCCGCTGGCCGGGCGCGAGAAGCCCGAAATCTCGCCGCGGACCGCGACAGGATTGAAGCGCGCGTCCAGGGCATCAGCAACGGCGCGGCATAGCGGGCCGACTTGCCAGATCCGCCGCGTCGTTGCTGGATTGTTGGCGTCAGGCATCAGGATCGGCGCGCCGTGGCGGGCCCATGCAGAGAAAAGTCGTCCACAGCGAGCGACCGGTAGGCAGGCATGGCGAACGGGGCACGAGAAATCACGGTTTTTCGTCGCAAGTGATTGATTTCAAACATGATTTTTCTGCTGAATTTGTGACCGTTCTGTCACAAGCTCCAATTGGCGCGGGTTTGGAGCCCATGGGGCCGCACTTGCGCACAAAGTTATCCACAAGAAATGTGAGAATCTTCCGACGCCCAGGCGGTGAGGTCCTACGAGCGGGAAGAGGTGCCCGATAATGGCCACCGAACTGCCCCGACAACTGCGCCGGAGACCCTCCCCTTGTTTTCGATCATACAAGCCGCCGGTTGGCCCATCTGGCCCCTGATCGCCTGCTCCATCCTGGCCCTGGCGCTGATCATCGAGCGATTCCTCAGCCTCAAGCGGGCCAAGGTCGCCCCCCCGAAGCTGCTGGAGGAAGCCCTGGCCGTCGCCCGCCACGCCGTCCCGTCGCCGGACGTGGTGACGCAGCTGGAGCAGAACTCGGCCCTGGGCGAGGTGCTGGCCAGCGGCCTGCGCGCCCTGGGCGCCAACCCCCGGTGCACCGAGGTGGACCTGCGCAGCGCCATGGAGACCACCGGCCGCGCCGTCGCGCACCGCCTGGAGCGCTCCCTCAGCGCGCTGGCCACGATCGCCTCCGCCGCCCCCCTGCTGGGCCTGCTGGGTACCGTGATCGGCATGATCGAGATCTTCGGCTCGCAGGCGCCCGGCGGCGGCACCGGCGGCAACCCGGCGCAGCTCGCGCACGGGATCTCGATCGCCCTGTACAACACCGCCTTCGGCCTGATCATCGCGATCCCCGCGCTGATCTTCTGGCGCTACTTCCGCGCCCGGGTCGACGAGTACCTCCTGGGCCTGGAGCTGGCCTCGGAGCGGCTGCTGCGGCACCTGCTGACGCTGCGCAAGTGAAGGCGGTGCGCCGATGAACTTCCGTCCGCGCAAGGCCGAAGAGCCGGAGATCAACCTGATCCCCTTCATCGACGTGCTGCTGGTGGTGCTGATCTTCCTGATGCTGTCCACCACCTACAGCAAGTTCACCGAGCTGCAGCTGCGGCTGCCCGTGGCCGACGCGCCGGCGCAGCGTGACTACCCCAAGGAGGTCATCGTCGCCATCGGCGCCGACGGCCGCTACTCGATCAACCGCAACCTGGTGAACGGCCGCAGCGTCGAGGCGGTGGCCGCGGCGCTGGTGGAGTCGGCCCGCGCGGGCAAGGACAGCGTGATCATCATCAGCGCCGACGCCTCGTCGCCGCACCAGTCCGTGATCACCGTGCTCGAGGCCGCGCGGCGCAGCGGCCTGGCCCAGATCACCTTCGCCGCGCAGTCCTCGGCCCAGGCCGGTACCGCGCGGTGAGCCTGCAGGCGGCCTGGCTGCGCCGCGGCCCGTTGGCGTGGAGCCTGCGGCCGCTGGCCTGGCTGTACGGCGGGCTGGCCGGCGTGCACCGGGGCCTGTATGCGCTGGGGCTGCGGCGCGCCGAGCGCCTGCCGGTGCCGGTGATCGTGGTCGGCAACGTGGTGGCCGGCGGCGCGGGCAAGACGCCCGTGGTCGCGGCGATCGTCGAACACCTCAAGGCGCGCGGGCTGCAGCCCGGGATCATCTCGCGCGGCTACGGCCGCCGCGGCCACGACTGCCGCGAGGTCACTTCCGCCACCGAGCCCGCCGACGCGGGGGACGAGCCCCTGCTGCTCGCGCGCCGCTGCCGCGTGCCGGTGTTCGTCGCGCCGCGCCGGGCCGACGCCGGCCGCGCGCTGCTCGCGGCCCACCCGCGCGTTCAGGTGCTCGTGAGCGACGACGGCCTGCAGCACCACGCGCTGGCCCGCGACCTCGGCGTCTGCGTGTTCGACGACCGCGGTACCGGCAACGGCTGGCTGCTGCCGGCAGGGCCGCTGCGCGAGCCGTGGCCCCGCCGGGTCGACCTGGTCCTGCGTCCGCCGGGCACGGCCGGCATCGAGGGCTACGGGGTCGAGCGCCGCCTCGACACCCAGGCCCTGCGCGCCGACGGCACGCGTCGCCCGCTCGCCGAACTGGCGCGCGAGCCGGTGCTGGCCCTGGCCGGGATCGCACGGCCCGAGGCGTTCTTCTCGATGCTGCGCGCCGCCGGCGTGTCCCCCGCCGCCACCCTGTCCCTGCCCGACCACCACGACTTCGACGCGGCGCCGCCGGCGGTGCCGCCCGGCATGGCAGTGGTCTGCACCGAGAAGGACGCGGTCAAGCTGTGGCGGCACCAGCCCGAGGCCTGGGCCGTACCGCTCTCGGTGGCGATCGAGCCGGCCTTCTGGAGCGCCTTCGATGCCCTCACGGACCGGGCGCTATCATCGCCCGATGGATCCCAAACTGCTTGAGCTCCTGGTCTGTCCCGTGACCAAGGGCCCGCTGGACCTCGACCGCGAGCGCCAGGAACTGATCTCGCGCAGCGCGCGCTTGGCCTACCCGATCCGCGACGGCATCCCCGTGCTGCTCGAGGAGGAGGCCCGCACCCTGTCCGACGAAGAACTCGAACGCCTGCCCCCGCGCGCGCCCCAGGTCTGATGGCCCTGCCCTTCACCGTCCTCATCCCGGCGCGGCTGGCCTCCTCCCGCCTGCCCGACAAGCCCCTGGCCGACATCGCCGGCAAGCCCATGGTGGTGCGCGTGGCCGAGCGCGCCAGCCATTCCGGCGCGCAGCAGGTGGTCGTGGCCACCGACACCGAGGCCATCGCCCGCGCCTGCGAGGCGCATGGGGTGCGCGCCGTCATGACCCGCATCGACCACCCCTCGGGCAGCGACCGCCTGGCCGAGGCCTGCGAGCGCCTGGCCCTGGCCGACGACGCCCTCGTGGTCAACGTGCAGGGCGACGAGCCCCTGATCGAGCCGGCGCTGATTGACGCCGTCGCCGGCCTGCTGCAGCGGCATGGCGACGCCGCGATGAGCACCGCGGCCCATCCCATCGACTCGGTCGACGACCTGCGCAACCCGAACGTGGTCAAGGTCGTCACCGACGCCCGCGGGATCGCCCTGTACTTCAGCCGCGCCCCCATCCCCTGGTGGCGCGACGGCTCCAGCGCCGGCGAGCCCGGGCTGCCGCAGCCGCGGCCGCTGCGGCATGTGGGCATCTACGGCTATCGCGTCGGCTTCCTGCGCGAATTCCCCAAACTTCCCCAGGCGCCAGTCGAACAGCTCGAGGCGCTGGAACAGCTGCGAGCCCTGTGGCACGGGCACCGCATCGCGGTGCACGTGACGGACGCCGCGCCGGGCCCGGGCGTGGACACGCCCGAGGACCTCGCACGCGTGCGGGCCCTGTTCCAACCCGCCAGGTAACCCGGCTGCGCCACTCAGCCGCGTAAGGGACGCGGAGGGGTCGCATGCTATCCTCGCCGCGACTTGGCCGGGGGGCGACACCGCTTCGCCCCGGCCCGCCGTATTCATTGACTCCGGAGACACCATGAGACTCATCCTGTTGGGCGCGCCCGGCGCCGGCAAAGGCACGCAGGCCGCGTTCATCTGCCAGAAGTACGGCATCCCGCAGATTTCCACCGGTGACATGCTGCGCGCTGCCGTGAAGGCCGGCACGCCCCTGGGCCTGGCGGCCAAGAAGGTCATGGACGCCGGCGGACTGGTGAGCGACGAGATCATCATCGGCCTGGTCCAGGAGCGCCTGACCCAGCCCGACTGCGCAAAGGGCTTCCTGTTCGACGGCTTCCCCCGCACCATCCCGCAGGCCGAGGCCATGCGCGAAGCCGGCGTGAAGCTGGACTACGTCCTCGAGATCGACGTGCCCTTCGACGCCATCATCGAGCGCATGAGCGGCCGCCGCTCGCACCCGGCCTCGGGCCGCACCTACCACGTGAAGTTCAACCCGCCCAAGACCGAAGGCAAGGACGACGTCACCGGCGAGCCGCTGGTGCAGCGCGACGACGACAAGGAAGAAACCGTCAAGAAGCGCCTGGAGGTCTATGCCTCGCAGACGCGCCCGCTGGTGGACTACTACGCCACCTGGGCCAAGACCGACCCGGCCACCGCGCCCAAGTACCGCGCCATCAGCGGCATGGGCAACGTCGACGAGATCACTTCCCGCGCACTGACCGCCCTGGCCAGCTGAGGCGCCCGGCCGGCGCGCCTCAGGTGTCGCCCTGCGGGACGCGGGCGACCATCAGGTCCAGCAGCAGGGATACGCGCGCCTTGACCGGCGTGACCGTCGAAGCCTGTGGCAACGGCTTCTCCGCGGCACCGACCACCCGTCCCAGGGCGCAGCGCGTCGAACGCACCACGGCCACCCCGTGGGCCTGCGCGTCGAGCAGGGCCTGCTCCAGCCCGCCCGACACCGTCCCGTTGCCGGTGCCGGCCACCACCAGCCCGTCGATCCCCTGGGTGCGCAGGGCCTCCACGAGGCGGCCGTCCGCACCGGCGTGGTTCAGGACGATCTCCACCCGCGGCCACCGTGCCGGGTCAGTGCCGGCCACCGCCCGTGCACGCGCCGGCGCCTGCGGGTCACCGGCCGCCGGCCAGTCACGCAGGAGGCGCACCGCGCCCTCCTCCACCAGTCCCAGCGGCCCCGCCTCGCCCGAGTCGAAGGCATCGAGGCGGTAGGGATGGACCTTCGCCACCTCCATCGGCCCATGGATGCGCCCGGCGCACACCGCCACCACGCCGCGCGCGCCAGGCGTCCGTGCCACCGCGAGCGCATCCGCCAGGTTCTGCGGACCGTCGGGTGACAACGCGTTGGCGGGCCGCATCGCGCAGGCCAGCACCAGCGGCTTGGCGGGCGACAGCACCCGCTGCAGGAACCAGGCCGTCTCCTCCAGCGTGTCCGTGCCGTGGGTCACCACCACGCCCTGCACGCCGGGCTGGGCCAGCCAGTGGGCACAGCGCGCAGCCAGCCGCTGCCAGGTGGCGAAGTCCATGTCCTTGCTGTCCACCTGGGCCACTTGCTCGGCCTCCAGCGCGACGCCCTCGAGCGACGGCAGCGCCTGCAGCAGCTGCGCGACGCCGAGCTGCGCCGCGGTGTAGCCAGTGTGGTCACCGGGCCTGGAGGCGGTGCCGGCGATGGTGCCGCCGGTGCCCAGCACAACGATTTTTTGGGGAGGCACTTGCGCTTCCTTGCAAAGCTGGTTAAAAATACAGGTACTGGATATCGAAACAGTTGGTTATCCGCACAGTACCTGCAACACAGGGTCGGCCACTGTCTCGATTGGTTCTTCACGGTTTCCGAGGAGGCTCCTCATGATCGACACGCCCAAGCTCACGGCCCGCCAGCAGCAGATTCTGGACCTGATCCAGAGCGCCATCGCCCGCACGGGCGCGCCGCCCACGCGCGCCGAGATCGCGTCCGAGCTCGGTTTCAAGTCCGCCAACGCGGCCGAGGAGCACCTGCAGGCGCTGGCACGCAAGGGCGTGATCGAGCTGGTCAGCGGCACCTCCCGCGGCATCCGCCTGCGGGGCGAAGCGCTGCGCTCCATCAACGAGTCGCGCGTCAAGCAGTTCTCGCTGCCGCTGCAGAGCCTGGCCCAGCTCGCCCTGCCCCTGGTCGGCCGCGTCGCCGCCGGCTCGCCCATTCTGGCGCAGGAGCATGTGGACCAGACCTACTACGTCGAGAGCAGCCTCTTCCAGCGCAAGCCCGACTACCTGCTGAAGGTGCGTGGCATGTCCATGCGCGACGCCGGCATCATGGACGGCGACCTGCTCGCGGTGCAGGCCACCAAGGACGCCAAGAACGGCCAGATCATCGTCGCCCGCCTGGGCGACGACGTCACCGTCAAGCGCTTCCGCCGCAACAAGCACCTCATCGAGCTGCATGCGGAGAACCCCGACTACGCCACGATCATCGTGGAGCCCGGCGAGCCCTTCGAGATCGAGGGCCTGGCCGTGGGGCTGATCCGCAACACCATGCTGATGTAACCCCAGCGATCCCATCCCGGAGCGGCCCAGGTGGCGGGCGTATGGCGTGGAGCCATCACCCTGTGCCGTTCCTTTCCCTCGCAATCCTGCCTGTGTGTCACACCTCGTCGTATCAAGGAGCTTCACATGGCACTGGCCCTTCCCCTCATCGTTGAACTGTTCCAGCCCGTCCAGGCCATGGTCGAGTGGCTGGCGGGCGGCCCGGCGCCGCGCCGTGAGCCGCAGGTGCTGTGCCCTGCGCAGGGCCCCGCTGGCCGCAGCGTGCACGTGGTCCATGTGGTCAACGCCCGCGAGAGCCGCGCCGCCCGCGGCCGCGTGATCGCCGGCCGCATCGACGAGGTCTGCGCCGAGCTGGACCGCCTGGCTGCCCTCGAGGCCCGGCACTGAGCCGCGCCCGCCGGCGTCAGGCGGCGCCGTTGAGATAGTCGGACTTGCCCAGGTCCACGCCGTTGTGGCGCAGGATCGCGTAAGCGGTCGTGATGTGGAAGTACATGTTGGGCAGCACCCAGAGCTTGAGGTAGTCCTCGGCCTTCATCGTGCGGGTGGCGCCCTGGCGGCCCACCGGGAAGGTGATCTCCTTGGCCTCGGTGCCGTCCAGGGCCTGGGGCGGCACGGTGGCCAGCCAGGCCAGCGTGCGGTCGATGCGGGCGCGCAGCTCGTCGAAGGTGCTCTCGGTGTCCTCGAACTTCGGCGCCTCCAGGCCGCTGATGCGCGCCACGCCGAGTTTGGCCGCATCGCAGGCGATCAGGATCTGCCGCGAGAACGGCAGCATGTCCGGGGCCAGGCGATAGGCCACCAGCACCTGCGGGTCGAACTTGCGGGCCTGGGCGTTGGCCACCGCCTTGTCCAGGATGTGTTTCAGGTTGCCCAGCATCTTCTGGAACACGGGCAGGCTGGCGGACGACATGGAAATGCTCACGGGGTCTCCTCGATGGGATGGGTCGGGTCGGGCCGTCCGGCGGCGCGCGCCGCGGACCGCGCGATGCTACCCGGCCTGCGGGCCCATCACCGGCGACCCGGAGCGCCTGGTTGCGGCAAGGCACAATCCGGTGCCATGAACATTGTGATCCTCGACGATTACCAGGATGCGGTGCGCAAGCTCCAATGCGCCAGCAAGCTCGAGCCCTTTCCCGCCAAGGTCTACACCAACACCGTCAAGGGAATCGGCCAGCTGTCCGTCCGCCTGCGTGATGCCGATGCGATCGTCCTGATCCGGGAACGCACCCAGATCAGCCGCCAATTGCTGGAAAAGCTCCCCCGCCTCAAGCTCATCGCCCAGACCGGCCGTGTCGGCGCGCACATCGACGTGCAGGCCTGCACCGAGCGCGGCATCGTCGTGACCGAGGGCGTCGGCTCGCCGGTGGCCCCGGCCGAGCTCACCTGGGCCCTGATCATGGCGGCCATGCGCCGCCTCCCGCAGTACATCAGCACGCTCAAGCACGGCGCGTGGCAGCAGTCCGGCATGAAATCGGCCTCGATGCCGCCCAACTTCGGCGTCGGCCAGGTGCTGCGGGGCAAGACCCTGGGCATCTGGGGCTACGGCCGTATCGGCCAGCTGGTGGCGGCCTACGGCAAGGCCTTCGGCATGAAGGTGGTGATCTGGGGACGCGAGGCCTCGCGCGAGCTGGCCACGGCCGACGGCTACTTCGTCGCGCCCAGTCGCGACGCCTTCTTCTCCGAATGCGACGTGGTCAGCGTACACCTGCGGCTGAACGACGAGACCACCGGCATCGTGCGACTGGAAGACCTCAGCCGCATGAAGCCGACCGCGCTGTTCGTCAACACCTCACGGGCCGAGCTGGTCGAGCACGACGCGCTGATCGCCGCGCTGAACCGCGGACGTCCCGGCATGGCCGCGGTCGATGTGTTCGAAAGCGAGCCGATCCTGCAGGGCCACGCTCTGCTGCGCCTGGAGAACTGCATCTGCACGCCCCACATCGGCTACGTGGAGCAGGAAACCTACGAGATGTACTTCGGCGCGGCGTTCGACAACGTCGTCAACTTCATCCAGGGAACGCCGACCCACGTGGTGAACCCGGCGGCCCTGCAGGTCCGCCGCTGAGGCCTCCGCCACAGGAGCGGCAGCCGGGGCCCGTGACGGGCCCGCGGCGCGCCGTCAGCTCGCCGGCGGACGCTGCGCGGGCGGCAGTTTGAACTCGGCCGACTCGAAGTCGAAGTCCAGCGAGTTCTCGTTCCCCCGCGTGACCTCGGGCATCGAGGGCACGACCATCATCGGCGCCGGCTGGGTCTCCGGGCCCTGGCCGGCGAGTTCGTCGAGGTCCACATCGACCGCCACGACGCTGTTGCTGGCGGACGGCAGGACCGGCGCACCATCCCCCGCGGCCATCTCTGAGGCCACGTTGTGCAGGAACAGCAGGTCGCGGTAGGCCTGCAGGGTCAGGCTCTCCTCGCCGTCAGCGCCCGGACGGCGGAAGATGGCGTCGTCGATGACCTGCAGCACGCGGCGGCCCGGCCAGGCCTCCTGGATGCGCGCCATCAGGCGCGAGAAGACCTCCAGGCCGTGCTGGTCCTCGCTGAAGTTCGCGAAGGCCGGCGCCTTGGCGTTGAACAGCCACTCGAAGTCGCGGCGCAGCTGCTCGTACTCCTCCTGCCGGCCCAGCTTGTGGTGGATCTCCAGCAGGTCCAGCCAGGCCACCGGGCTGGCCTGCGGGTGCGCCTCGATGTGATTGCGCAGCACCTCGATGGCGCGGTCGTACTCGCCCAGCGAGACGAAGAAATCGGCTTCCTGCTGGATGTCGCTCAGCTCGTCGCTGGTCAGCGGCAGCGGGTCGCTGACGCGCAGGCCGTCGGCCTCGCCGCCCGGGCGGCGCGCCGAGAGACCCATGGGCGCGGACAGCGGCCCCGGGGAAGCTAAGGCAGCCGCCCTCGTTCCCGGGGCTGGGACCGCGTCCGCAGTCGACCCCGGCGCGGGCGCAGGCACCGGGTCAGGTGACGCGGCAGCAGCCACCGCCACACTGGCGCCCGCCGGCGCGGCGGCGCCGGCCGGGGGCTCCTCGATGAGCCGCTCCTCCACCGGGCGCGACGGGGTCTCGGGCTGGTGGGACTCGCCCCACCACTGGGCCTGGGCGGCGCTGCGGCCGCGGCGCCACAGCACCAGGGCCAGGCCCAGCGCCCCGGCCAGCAGGGCGCCGAGCGTGTAGACCAGGCCGTTGGCATAGCGTTCGCGGTCGGCCTTCTCCAGCCGGTCGCGCAAGTCGGTCAGCGCGGCATCGCGCTTGAGCATGCCCTCGCGCAGGACCTTCAGGTCCGCCTCCATCGAGAGGATGCGCTCGGCATTGCGCTGCAGCTCCTCGGCGGCCGCGCTGAGAGCCTGCGCCTGGGCGTCGGCGCGCGCGGCGGCGCTGGCCACCGGCTCACCGACCGCGGGACGCGCGGCGGCGGACGCGGCCAGGCGCGGCCGCACCTCCACCGCCTCCAGCTTCAGGCGGGGACGCGCTTCCGCGGCCGGCGCGGGCGCGGGG